>NZ_QGTF01000007.1:0-374288 GCF_003182025.1 Nocardiopsis sp. L17-MgMaSL7
CGGCAGCGGCCGGTAGGTGGTATTGAACTCTCGGGCCCCAGCGCCGTACGGCGCTGGGGCCCTCGACGTGCGTTCAGGAGAAGAAGGACACGCACCTTCCCCGTCCCGGGACCGGCCGACGCCTCCAGGTCGGTTCAGCTGTTCCCTCCGGAGAGAGGGGGAGAGCTCCGGAGGGGAACCCGGGTCAGCGGCGCGGGCGGCGACGTCCGTGGGGTGCCTGCGTGCGGGCGCGCTCCTGTGGCCTGGCGGACCGCACGGTCACCGGCAGTCCCGAAGGTTCGCGGGCCCCGGTCACCTCGGCCAGCTCCGGGGTGTCCGCTCCGGCGCCCAGGGTGCGCGGTTCGATCCGTGCCCTGGCGACCAGGCGGGTCATGTCGCGGCGCTGGGCGGGCATCACCAGCGTGACCACGTTGCCGGACTCACCGGCCCGGGCGGTGCGCCCGCCCCGGTGCAGGTAGTCCTTGTGGTCGGTCGGCGGGTCGATGTTGACGACCAGGTCCAACCCGTCCACGTGGATGCCGCGCGCCGCGACGTTGGTCGCGATCAGCGCCGTCACGTCGCCCCGCTTGAACTGGTCGAGGGTACGGGTGCGCTGGGGTTGGCTGCGTCCGCCGTGCAGGGGCGCGGCGAGCACCCCGTTGGCCAGCAGGTGTTCGGCCATACGGTCCACCGCGCGCTTGGTGTCGAGAAACATGATCACCCGGCCCTGTCGAGCGGCGATCCTGGTGGCGACGGACCTCTTCTCGCCGGGCGAGACGTGCACGAGGTGGTGCTCCATGGTGGAGACGGCGCCCTCGGACAGGTCGACCGAGTGGACCACCGGGTCGTTGAGGAAACGTCGGACCAGCTGGTCCACGTTCCGGTCCAGGGTGGCTGAGAACAACATGCGCCGCCCACCCTTCGGTACCTCCTGGAGGATCGCGGTGACCTGGGGCATGAAGCCCATGTCGGTCATCTGGTCGGCCTCGTCCAGGACGGTGGTCTCCACCCGGTCCAGCACACAGTCGTCGCGCTCCATCAGGTCGCGCAGCCGCCCCGGGGTGGCCACGACCACGTGCGTTCCCTGCTGTAGGGCGCGCGTCTGTCGGCGGATGGGCATGCCGCCCACGACGGTGGTGATGCGCACCCCCACCGAACGCGAGTAGGGCTCCAGGGACTCAGCGACCTGCTGTGCCAGCTCCCGGGTGGGGGCCAGGACCACGGCCAGGGGGCGCCGCGGTTCCGCGGGGCGCCCGTCGAGGCCGGCGAGCAGGGGCAGGCCGAAGGCCAGGGTCTTGCCGGAACCCGTCCGGCTGCGGCCCAGTACGTCGCGTCCGGCCAGGGAGTTGGGCAGGGTCGCAGCCTGGATCTCGGACGGGGTCGTCAGTCCCTGGCGGTCCAGGGTCCGCTTCAGGGCCGACGGCATGTCCAACGCCGCGAAGGAGTCCGCAGGCGGGAGCGCCGGAGTCACGGTGACGGGGAGCGCGAACTCCCCGGAGGGGCCCGCGTTACGAGGGCGCGAGGCGCCGCCCGGGCGCTGTCGACCGTAGCTCCGGGCCGGTCGCGCACGGTTGCTGGTGGGGTGGGGATGGCTCATGAATGGCCTTTCGCCGTCGGAGTTCGCCGGGCGGGAGGCCTCACGGCCTCACAGGGAAAACCGGGTACACCGGATGAATGAAACCTGCACGCCCGACTGGAGAATTTCCGGGGCGAGTAAAGCAAGCTATTTGGAAAAACGAAGCCCAGAAATCAGGCGGAGAAACAAAAAGACGGGGTCCGGCCCCCTGGAGGGCGGACCCCGTCGCGGGGGAGAGTGTGCTCTCCCCGGATCAGGCTTAGCGCAGGGTGATGTTCTCAGCCTGGGGGCCCTTGGCCCCGGCGACGGCATCGAACTGCACGGCCTGGCCTTCGGCCAGCTCACGGTAGCCCGTGGCCTGGATGTTCGAGTAGTGGGCGAAGACGTCCGGGCCGCCGCCGTCCTGCTCGATGAAGCCGAAGCCCTTTTCGCCGTTGAACCACTTGACTGTACCGGTGGCCATGGTGGCACCTCTCGCTCGAAAATGAAGAAAACCGCAGGTGACGATTTTCCCGTCACTGCGGTGATCTCCCAGGAACGCGAGGTTCCACGGGGGCCACTACTGCAACTTCGTAGACAGTAGCACAGAAAATTCTATTCTCCCGATATCCGGTGCATCGCGGAGTGCCAGAAAAATGGTGCGGAAACAGAAAGTGCCGTGCTGCTCGCGCTGAACGCCCGCCCCGCCGCGGCCGTCCGCCGCTGGAGGGGCGCCAGAGTGGGCAGCCGGGAACGGGGTGTGCGGACCCGGACCTGGTGTCCGCCCGTATGAAGGGAGGCTGCCCGGCTCCGGACCGGCTGAGCCGCGTGTTCCGGAAGGCCGGAGAGCGGACTGCCGTCGGTGCGGATGCGTGATCTGCGGCGGGCGCGGGCCGCGTTCGCTTGTGAGGAGGGGTGTGCCTGAAGACGATGCGGGCGATGCTGGGGCAGATGAGCATCGTGTTGACCGCGGGCACGTACACGCGTGTCTCGCCCGAGGTCGCCCATGAGGCGGCGGCGCTGGTGCTGAGAGAGGCCCGGTCGGCGCCCGGTCGGCACCGTGCGCTCCGCCGTCGAAGGAAGCGGAGGGGGCCCACGCGCGTCCCGTCCGGGTCCCACCACGGCAACGCCCCGCCGGGATTCGGCGGGCGTTGTTCCAGGTGAAGGGTGGTAGGGCCCCAGGGGATCGAACCCTGAACCCGCGGATTAAAAGTCCGCTGCTCTGCCAGTTGAGCTAAGGCCCCGTGGCGTGCCCAGGTGAACTGGGGGAACGTCACACAAGACGACATCCTACCGGATACCACAGGAGTTGCGGAGCAGTGGATTCGCCTGTCAGCGCGCACATGCGGGACCGCTCTCGGGGGTGA
Source organism: Nocardiopsis sp. L17-MgMaSL7 (assembly GCF_003182025.1). NCBI lineage: Bacteria > Bacillati > Actinomycetota > Actinomycetes > Streptosporangiales > Nocardiopsidaceae > Nocardiopsis > Nocardiopsis sp. L17-MgMaSL7. The sequence continues at coordinate 2,902 of NZ_QGTF01000007.1, forward strand.
CGGGCCAGGTTCGAAGGTCGCGGGGGAGTGAGATGATCACCGGGCGCTGGCGGGCCGTGTCCCTGAGGGAACCCGGAGGGGGCGACCCTGAAGGGGTCGGAAGCGTGCAAAAGTACACATGGAGAAATATTGCGCGGGCTGTAATAGTTGTCCGTGCAAGGGAGGACCTATGGGGCTGCGAGAACGCAAGAAGCTGGCCACGCGCCGGGCTCTGCGGGAGGCCGCCGTGCGGCTCACCCTGGAGCGCGGTCTGGAGAACGTGACCGTGGAGGCGATCTCGGCTGAGGCCGACGTCTCGCCCCGGACCTTCTTCAACTACTTCGCGACCAAGGAGGACGCGCTCCTCGACGACGTCCCCGTGTCCCTGGACGAGGAGGCGCACGCGGCGTTCGTGGCCGGTGGCCCCACCGGTGTGTTCACCGACGACCTCGGCTCCCTCCTGATGGCCTCCCTCGTGGTCTCGGGCGACCTCGGCAAGCAGCGTGCCGAGATCGCTCTGCGCAGGCAGCTCATCGACCGGGAACCCCACCTCCTCCCCGGTCTGCTGGGGCGCTTCCACGACGTCGAGCGGAGCGTGGCCGCCGCGATCGCCGAGCGCGCGGGGGTCCCCGCCGACGACACCCGATCCCAGGTGGCGGCGGCCGCCGCCATGTCCTCCATGCGCCAGTCCATGAAGATGGTCCCGGAACAGGCGGAGGAGGGCATCGACGAACTGCGTGCCCACCTCGGCCAGGCCTTCCGGACGTTGGGAGAGGTCTTCGCCCCCGAACGCCGGGGCTGATGTGCGCCACGTCTCAGGAACGTCCCGGGGCTCGACGCCGTCGGACCTTCGGGGACGGAGATCAGGGACCGCCCAGGGCTCTCCCCGATGGGAATCGTCGTCGTCAGCGGGCAAGGTGGAGGTATGAACGAGAACTTCGCCAGCAAGAGACTCCAGCGCAGCGAGACCGACCGCTTCCTGACCGGCGTTTGCGGGGGCATCGCCGCCTACACCGGTGTGGACTCCACGATCATCCGGATCGTCTTCGTGGTCCTGGCCCTGCTGGGCATGGCCGGTATCCCGATCTACATCCTGGCCTGGCTGCTCATGCCGGCCGAGAGCGAGCAGCGTTCGCTGCTGGAGCAGATCATCCGTAACTTCCAGGGAAAGTCGAGTGACAACTGATGTGGACCCTGCGCGCACATCCCGGTTGGCAGCGGCGCGAGCTGTGTGCCCCACGGGATGATCGAGAGACCGACCAGTCCTGTGACCAGCCCGCGGAGCACCGCGCCGAGCGCCAGGGCGTGCTCGGCGCTCACCGGCCCTAGGAGGCCGACTCCGACTCGGTCGCCTCCATCCGCTCGGCGACCTCCCGGGACATCCGTGCCCACGGGACGGAGAGGGCGATCGCGGAGAGCAGGGCGAGCAGACCGGCACCGACGATCACCGTGCTGGTGCTGGTGAGCTCGACGAAGTAGCTGGACAGCAGGATGCCGATGCCCTGCGCGGCCTGGAGCCCCGAGGCGACCAGGCCGAAGGCCAGCCCGCGGCCCTCCTTGGGCACGCAGAGGACGAAGGCCGCGTTGGCCACGAACTGGTAGGAACCGGCCGCCCCACAGAGGGTCAGGGCGGCGATCATCATCCACAGCGGCATCTGGAGCACCCAGAGCAGCAGCGGCACGCAGGTGAGGATCGCCAGCGGGCCGAGGAGACGGGTGCGGGTCGGCGGGGCGATCAGTCGGGTGAGGACGAAACCGCCCACGAGCGCCCCGATCGACTGGCCCGCCATGATGAACCCGGCCGCGGCGGGCCCGGCGCCCGCTTCGGCGGCCATGGGGTTGGCCAGCCCGTAGGGGATCGAGTACAGGCCCGCGAGCCAGGCGAGCAGGGCCAGCACGCGCAGCTTGGGGTCGCTGAAGACGAGCTTGGCGCCGTCCCTGGTCATCACCAGGAGTCCGGGGCGCTTCTCGCCGCTCTCCTCACGCGCGGGAGCGGGGCGGGCCTTCACGCCCAGGCGTACGATCAGCGCCGACAGGACGAAGAGCACGCCCGTGGACATCAGGGTGATGTTGGGACTGACGAAGGTGACGATCACACCGCCCGCGATCAGACCGAGGAGCATCCCGACCTGCGCGGTCAGCTGGATGATCGCGGTGCTGGCCACGTAGCGCTCGCCCTGGACGATCTGGCTGAGCAGGGCCGCACGGGCCGCCGAGAACGGGATCGACGGCAGGATCGAGAGGAACAGCAGCGCCCAGACCGCCCAGACCGGCATGCCGGGGATTCCGACGATGACGATGACCACGGCCCGGATCACGTCGCAGGCCACCATCACCTGGCGGCGCGGCAGGATGTCCGCGAGTCCGGAGAACAGCGGACCGGCGATGATCGGCGGCAGGAACATCACGGCCAGCGTGACCCCGGCGGCGAAGGCCGAGTCCGTCAGTTGGTAGACGAGGACGCTGGAAGTGATGTTCAGCAGGTTGGCGCCGATCACCGACAGGGCGTGGGCCAACCACATGGAACGGAACTCGGCTATCGCCATGACGTCGCGGTAACTGCTCCGCCATTTGTCGTCCCGCGCCTTCGGAGATCCGTGATCCCCGCCGTCGGCGGCCTTGTCGAGGCTCGGATTGCCCACCAGGCACTCCCTTACTGTCACAGGGGTGAATCACGCTGTGTCGTGCTCCCATGACCAACGGTTCCGGAAGAGGGTCGCACTGGCAAGCGGGTTGGGTGAATTCGTGTCTGATTCGTTGCTCCGAGTAATGTCTCCCGGTGTGATTCGGTATCGCCCCCGAAGGTTGCTGTCCGGATTGTTTTCCCAGGTGGGTGCCGTTGAAGGAGAGCTTCGTGTGTCCTCCGGGGGTGCTGGGCGGGGAGGGGGGTCGTTACTCGCCGAAATGGTGTCACGAATGGGAATCATGTCCCAGATGCCAGAATTTATGGGATCTTCGGATCTCTATTCCCTCGGAATATCGCTCTGGGTGAGCACTTCCGGCCGAGTCAGCCCCAACGGCAGAGTCAGCCCCAACCGAGTTCGGTGAGCCGGGCGTCGTCGATCCCGAAGTGGTGCGCGATCTCGTGGATGACGGTGACGAGCACCTCCTCCACCACCTGGTCGGGGGTCTCGCACATCGCGCAGATGTTGCGCCGGTAGATGAAGATCTGGTCTGGGAGCACCCCGAAGTAGGAGTCGCCGCGCTCGGTCAGCGGAATCCCCTCGTACAGGCCGAGCAGGCCCTCCGGGGACTCCTCCGCGACCGTGATCACCACGTTGTCCATGAGTCGGGCCAGTTCCGGCGGGATCTGGTCCAGGGCGTCGGCCACCAGTTCCTCGAAGTCCCTGCGTGTCAGTTCAACCACGCCTGCCATTGTGCTGCCTTCCCGGGGTGGCGAGGAAGAGACATAACACTCTGGACGGGAGGAAACATTGGGAACGGCTCCAGTCAACGGCATGATGGAGGTGTGTTGTCTTGGGGAGAGATCCGCGCTTACGACTACCGGGGGGCCCTCGAACGGTCCCGAATGACCCTTCGCCGGTGGCGTGCCGGACGTGTGTGGCGGTGGAGCTGCGTCGTCGTCGCGGGACTGGTCGGGGGCTGGCTCGGGCTGGCCCTGGGCGGCCAGGTGGTCACGCCGATCGGACCGGCCGACGTCACCTTCGCCCTGAGCCCCCAGTGGCACGGTGAGACCGTCGTCAACGTCGCCCCGCTGGGCCAGCTGGCCTTCGACACCCACACGGCGCCCCTGAGACTCGAGGCGACCATCACCGACATCCGGCTCTCGGCGGCCGAGGAGATGTTCGCCGACCCCGACGCCATCAACCGCATGGCCGCGGGGATCGGCGCCGACCTCACGAGCGGTGTGACCGCCCTCCTGCTGCGCTCCCTGCTCGTGGCGACCCTCGGCGCGGCCCTGATGGGCCTGCTGCTGTTCCGGAGCGCCTGGCGCGCCCTGGCGAGCGGGGCCACCTCGCTGCTCGTCCTGGTGGGCTTCGGCGGCCTGGCGGGGTTCACTTTCAACCCGAGCGCCATCGCCGAGCCGCGCTACACCGGGCTCATCGCGGGCGCCCCGCAGGTGGTGGGCAGCGCCGACGACGTCGTCAGCAGGTTCAGCGAGTACCAGGAACAGCTCGCCGGGCTGGTCGGCAACGTGTCGATGATCTACGAGGCCACGTCCTCGCTGCCGGTGTACGACGACGACGAGTCCGTCATCCGGGTGCTGCACGTGTCCGACATCCAGCTGAACCCGGCGTCGTGGAGCATCATCAGCACGCTGCGGGAGCAGTACGGGGTCGACGTGATCGTGGACTCCGGCGACCTCACCGATCGCGGCAGCGCGGCGGAGGACGTCTTCGCCGACGAGATCGGGAAGCTGGACGTGCCCTACGTGTGGGTGCGCGGCCAGCACGACTCCATGGGCACCCAGCGGGCGGTGGCGGCCCAGTCCAACGCGGTGGTGCTGGACGGTGACGTCGAGGAGGTCGGCGGCCTCACCTTCTACGGGGCGGGCGACCCCCGGTTCACTCCGGACGCCACCCGGCTCAACCCGGACGCCGCGGGGGTGGCCGCTCTCGGCGAGGAGCAGGCGGCGTCGATCAGGGGCGGCGGGGACGACGTGGACGTCGCGATCCTGCACACGCGCACCCAGGCCCGGCCGTTCGACGGCGTGGTTCCGCTGGTCCTGGCCGGGAACGAGCACCTGCGCTCCACCGAACTCACGGACCAGGGCACCAGGTTCCTCGTCCAGGGGTCCACCGGCGGCGCGGGACTACGTGGCCTGGATCACGGTTCCGGTCGTCCCACGCCGTACCAGGCGTCGGTCCTGTACTTCGACGCGGAGACCGGCCGCCTCCAGGCCCGCGACGACATCGATCTCGGGGGTATCGGGCTCACGTCGGCGCAGGTCGAGCGGCACATCGAGGCGGACCCCGACCGGCGGATCGGTGAGCCGGAAGAGGGCGAGGACGAGCGTGCGACCCCGACGGAGGAGTCGTCGTAGGCCCCGCGTCGTCGCAGGTCCCGGAGGGTTTGGGCTGACTCGGGTATTCGCTTTGGCGTTGGTGGGAATCTCCCCTATGCTTGGGCTGTCTACACGGGCCCCCATCGTCTAGCGGCCCAGGACGCCGCCCTTTCAAGGCGGTAGCGCGGGTTCGAATCCCGTTGGGGGTACGAAGCGGTCAGAGCACTGCCGGGCGTCTGGCAGAATGAGAACCGCAGCGACACGCAGGGCCGCGAGGCCGGGCGTGACAACTGAACAAGGTCCTGTGGAGCAGTTAGGAGTGCTCGCCACCCTGTCAAGGTGGAGGCCGCGGGTTCAAATCCCGTCAGGACCGCGTGCGTCGCCGAGGGAATCGGCGCCGCGGCTAGGTAGCTCAGTTGGTACGAGCGTCCGCCTGAAAAGCGGAAGGTCGGCGGTTCGACCCCGCCCCTAGCCACATCGGCGTGAGAGAGCCCCCGTCACCTGGGAAACCAGGCGGCGGGGGCTTCTTCGTGTCCGGCGGTCACCAGGTGACGCCGTGCCAGCTCACGTGGTGGTCGGTGTGGTCGGAGTCCTTCGTGCACCAGTAGGTGGTGCCGTCGCGCAGCAGGAAGCGGTCGCAGGCGATCCCGGCGGCGCGGTCCTCGGCCAGCGCGTCCAGCAGGAGTTCCGGACTCTCCGGGGGGCAGCCCGGTGCTCCGAAGCTCTCCAGCCCGTCCAGGAGGCGTTCCTGCCGGGTCCGGGGGGCGACGGGAGCCGGGGCCGACCTGATCACCAGGGCGGTGGCGTTGTCGGTGCTCTCCGCCTCACGCGCGGCGTCCACCAGGACGCGGACCAGGGTGTCGGGGTCGTGCGCGTGGTCGGCGACGAGCTCGGCCATCAGCCGCTCGTCCACGTAGTCGTGGACCCCGTCGCAGGTGAACAGGGTGAGGTCGGCCGCGGGCGCGGTGGTGGTGCCGATGTCCTCGGGGCCCGCGGTGGCGACCGAGGTGGTGACCGTGTGGTCGCAGGCCCGGGCGAGGTCGTCCGAGGCCCACCGGTCGCGCAGCTCCTGGCCGTGCGTGTGGTCCCGGGTGTGCTGGCGCAGGCCCTCCCCGGGGCTCCAGGTCCACACCCGGCAGTCGCCGACCCACGCGATGTCTATGGGGTCGTCGGGGGCGTCCTGCCGGGCGTGGGCCATCACGCAGTCGGTGCCGGGGTGGGCTCGGGTGATCGCCCGGGCGGCGGCAAGGAGCGCGTCCACGGCCTCGCCCGGAGCCGACGTGGCCGTGTCGGCGGCGAGCTGCGCGGCCCGCGCGGTGTCGGGGTGGTCGCCGAACCCGTCGGCCACCGCGGCCCGCCAACCGTCGGAGGCGGACTCGACCTGGTGTGCGCAGGCGTCCTGTTGGCTCGGTCGGGGGCCCTGGTCGGTGTCGGTGGCGATGACGGGAGAACTCATGCGCGCTCCTTCAACCGGTTCGGGTGGCCTCACCCAAGGACGATGGGACCTGGGAAGATGCTCGCAGACGGGGGTTTGGTTCGCGGACGAAGGTCACGAACCGGTGATCCATCCGGGCATGCCCCGTGGGCGCCGGGATTGTCGGGTAGTGTCCGTTGACGTGAACCACGCGACCGCCGCAGACGGAACCCGAATCTGGTACGACGTCCACGGTGCGGGGGACGCCCTGGTACTGATCCACGGGCAGTCCCTCGACCACGAGATGTGGGACGGGGTGTACGAGGACCTCGCCGAGCGCCACCGGGTGGTGCGTGTGGACCTGCGGGGCACCGGTGGCAGCGACGCACCGCTGGACCGGTCCTACAGCATGGAACTCCTGGCCAGGGACGTCCTCGCGGTCATGGACGACCTCGGGCTCGGGCGCGCGCACGTCTACGGGTTCTCCATGGGCGGGAAGGTCGCCCAGACGCTCGCGGCCATCGCCCCCGAACGGGTCGGCGCCCTGGTGCTCGGCTCCACGGCTCCCGGTGGGGAGCACGAGGTGGAGCGTCCCGAGCACGCGTCCCTGGCGCTGCGCAAGGCCAGCGGTGATGAGGGGCGCGGCCTGATCGGTCCGCTGTTCTACACGCCCGAGTGGGCGATGGCGCACCCGGAGACAGTCACCCGTGTGCTGCCCCGCAACCCGCTGCGCGCGCAGCGCCGTCACTACGAGGCCAGCCTCAAGCACGACGGCTGGGACCTGCTGCCCTGTGTCCAGGCCCCGACCCTGGTGGTGCACGGCGAGGACGACGAACTCACCCCGGTGGGCAACGCCGAACTGCTCGCCGAGCGCGTTCCCGACGCGGAACTGCTGGTCCTGCCCGGTGCCCGCCACGGCTACCTCCACGAGGCGGCGCCCAAGGCCACCGAGGCCGTCCTGGCCTTCCTCGCCGCGAACCCCCTGGTCTCCGCCGACCGGTGACGCCGGGGGTTCTCAGGGCTGTCGGCGGACGAGGTCGGCGGCGCGGGGGAGCAGGGACACTTCCTCGAGGGTGAGGTTGGGGTCCGCCCGGCGCAGGGCGACGGCGTCGTTCACGAGCCGGGCCGGGTCGCCCTCGGCGCTCCTGAGGTAGGGGTCGAGGCAGGCCCCGGCCAGGGCCGCCAGGGGGCGGGGGCCGCACAGGCCGGTGAGCGCCAACAGGAGCGCGGTCACCGCCAGGTCCAGGTCGGGTTCGCCGTCGCGGGCGTTGGTCCAGTCGATGACCACCGGGCCCCTCGGGGTGAGGACGACGTTGCCGGGGTGCAGGTCCAGGTGCAGGAGTCGACCGGTGGCCCTGCCGGGGAGCGCGTGCAGGCGGGCGTGGAGCCCGGCCAGCTCCCGGCCGGTTCCTTCGGGGGTGAGCCGTCCCTCCAGGGCCGCGTCGAGCATCGTGGGCCCGTACAGCCGCTCCATCTCCAGCTCGGACCCCTCGGCCCGGTGCACTTCGGGTGTGGGGAAGCCGTGTTCGCCCGCGTGCGCCATGGCGGCGGCCTCGGGGCCGGTGTCCTGCGGGTGGCGGTACCGGCGCAGCACGCGGTGATCGCCCAGGGCGAACACGTCGGCGTCGCGTCCTGAGGCCAGGGGGATGGGGGAGGGCACTGTGGCTCCTGGGGGGTCAGGCGGGGGGTGGGAAATCCGTGCGGAGCCGGTCCAGCTGGCGGCGGTCCCGCTTGGTGGGGCGGCCCGCGCCGCGGTCACGGCGGATCACCGGGGCGGCGGCCTGGGACGGCTGCGCCGGGGTGCGGTCCACGTAGCAGCGGGCCGCGACAGGGGCGCCGACCCTCTTCACGATGACGTGGCTCACGTCGACGATGCGCGTGATGCCGTGCAGACGGACCCTGACCTGGTCGCCGACCGTGATCACCATGGCCGGTTTGGCCGGCCGGTCGTTGACCCGCACGTGCCCGCCGCGGCAGGCCTGGGCGGCGTCGGCGCGGGTCTTGGTGAGGCGTACCGCCCACAGCCAACGGTCGACCCGCGTGGAGTCCGGGCCGGAGGGAAGGGGGGCGGACGAGTCGCTCACGCGGGGTCCTCTCACGGGTTCGGGTGCGTTGTGAGCCACTCTAGGTCGACTGCGGTACGAAGCGCTCCAAAGTCGCGCTAGAGTTGTTCTTGCAACGAGGTCCTGTGGAGCAGTTAGGAGTGCTCGCCACCCTGTCAAGGTGGAGGCCGCGGGTTCAAATCCCGTCAGGACCGCATCAACGAAGGCCCGGTGTCCCAGACACCGGGCCTTCGGCGTTGTCGCGTGACAGGGGGGACGGTTGTGAGCTACCGGTACGCCACCGAGCGTGTGGACCACTCGGCTCTGGCGAGCGGACAGGTGTTGAGGTCCGCTCCCGGATACCCGGGATTTCCCGTGAGAATGGCGAGTGAACTCCTCCAACGGGCGATGGTCCACGTGGAGGGCGACCGGGTGCGGCTGTGGGACCCCTGCTGCGGCAGCGGGTACCTGGTGGCCGTGCTGGGCCTGCTCCACCGCGACCAGCTCACGCACGTGCGCGCCACCGACGTGGACGAGGACGCCGTGGGTATCGCCGCGCGCAACCTGGAGCTGCTGACCGCCGAGGGGCTGGCCGAGCGGGAGCGGGAGCTGCGCCGTTCTGCTCGGGACTTCGGCCGGGTGGCGTTCGTGGAGCGGGCCGGGTCCGCCCGCGACCTGGCCGCCGGGTTGGCCGCCATGGGCGGGGACCTCCCGCACGAGTCGGGGGTGGCCGACGTCTTCACGATGACGGACCCGGTCGGGGCCGACCTCGTGATCACGGATGTCCCCTACGGCGAGATGACCCACTGGGACGGCAGCGTCCCCGACGGCGACCCGATCCGTGCCCTGCTCTCCTCGATGGGCCGTGTCCTGCCCCGGAGCGCGGTGGTGGTCGTGACGGCGCGCACCCGCCGGGTGCCGTTGCCGGAGGGAGTCCGGGCCCTGGAACGGGTGAAGGTCGGTAACAGGTCGGCGGTCCTGGTCCGCGCCCGGGACCTCGCGGCGCTGTGAATCCCGCCCCGTCCACAGCCTGTGGACGGGGCTGTCAGGTGACGTCGCGGAAGGCCCGTGTGGTGTACAGCGCCACGATGAGCGCGACCACCGCCAGCAGGACGAAGCCCAGCGTGTAGGCGCCCGTGGCCTGGTACACCACGCCCATGAGCAGCGGCGGGAAGTAGCCGCCGAGGCCGCCGGCGGCACCCACCAGACCCGTGACCGTGCCCACCCGGGACGGGTCCACGAGCTTGGCGACCAGTGCGAACACCGCGCCGGTGCCCAAGCCCAGGGACAGCGCGATCAGCACGAACGACAGCCCCGCCGGGAACTCCGCCGGGGGGTGCAGCGCGAGGACGACCGCGAAGGCGCACGTGCCGAAGAAGGAGATCAGGCAGACCCGCACCGGACCGATCCGGTCCGACAGGATGCCGCCGACGGGACGGGCGATCACCGCGGCCACGGCGAATCCGGCGGTGCGCATGCCCGCGTCGGTCTGCGCGAAGTCGTAGGCGGTGGTGAGCAGGGTCGGCAGGTACGTGGAGAAGGCCACGAAACCGCCGAATACCAGCGCGTAGAGCGCCGAGGCCTGCCAGGTGGCCCTGAGGGCGAGCGCCTCGCGCATGCGGGGCAGGGCGGGTTCGGTCCGCGGGCTCCACTCGGGTGAGTTTCGGGCCAGGAACCACATGACGGCGCCCATCACCGCGAGCGCCACGCACATGAGCAGGTGGGTGGTGAGTACGCCCATGGCCTCGACCAGGCGCGGGGTCAGGAAGGCCGACAGCGCCGTTCCGCCCATGCCCGCGCCGAACACGCCCGTGGCGAACCCGCGCCGGTCGGCCTTGTACCAGGCGTTGACGAACGGGATGCCGACGGCGAACGAGGTGCCCGCGATTCCGAGGAAGAAGCCCCAGAGGAGCAGCATCGGGTAGGAGTTCGCGGACAGGCCGACGAGGAGGGTCGGGACGATGCTGAGCAGGCAGATGGCCGTGAACATCACCCGGCCGCCGTAACGGTCGGTCAGGGTGCCCACCGGGATGCGCCCCAGAGAGCCCACCAGCACCGGGAAGGCGACCAGGATCGACGTCTGCGTGGGCGTGAGGCCCAGGTCCTCGCTGTAGCTCCGTGACAGCGGACCGATCAGGTTCCAGGCCCAGAAGGTCAGCGTGAACGCCGCCGTGGCGAGGGCGAGGTTGCCGCCCGCGGTTCCGGAACGGGTCGACCGCTCCCCAACTTCCGCACGCATTCCGGCTCCTTCGTCAGTCGTCTGCGGCGATTGTCGTCCAATGCGGTGTGGGAAACGTGACATCCGTGCCGGAGCAGGCATATTCATTAACGGAATGTGGTCGGGCCTGGGCTCTTTTTCCTGCGCTTCGGGCAACGGGCGGGCAAACGAGGTGTTTTCCTTATGGCGGCACGGAGCAAACGCGGGGGAGCGGGCGACGGCCTTCTCCGGTTGGGAAACTACCTGACCCGTTCGGAGCCCCTTGACGGAGACCGAGCCCAGGTCAGACACGGTGGACGCGAGGGCGACGTGTTCTACCGGGACCGGTGGAGCCACGACCGGGTGGTGCGTTCCACGCATGGAGTGAACTGCACGGGATCCTGTTCCTGGGATGTTTATGTCAAAGACGGAATCATCACCTGGGAAACTCAGGCCACGGATTATCCGTCGGTCGGACCGGATCGGCCCGAGTACGAACCCCGGGGCTGTCCGCGCGGCGCGGCCTTTTCCTGGTACACGTATTCACCGACCCGGGTGCGCTACCCCTACGCGCGCGCCGTGCTCGTGGAGATGTACCGGGAGGCGCGCGAGCGGCTGGGCGATCCGGTCCTGGCGTGGGAGGAGATCACCACCGACCCGGAGAGGCGCCGCCGCTACCAGCGGGCGCGGGGCAAGGGCGGGCTGGTCCGCACCACCTGGGACGAGGCCCTGGAGATCGCCGCCGCCGCGCACGTCCTGACGATCCGGAAGTACGGCCCCGACCGGATCGCCGGGTTCTCCCCCATCCCCGCGATGTCGATGGTCTCCCACGGCGTGGGCGCCCGGTTCATCAACCTGCTCGGCGGCTCGATGCTGTCGTTCTACGACTGGTACGCGGACCTGCCCGTGGCCTCCCCGCAGGTGTTCGGCGACCAGACCGACGTCCCCGAGTCCGGTGACTGGTGGGACGCCGCCTACCTCGTGCTGTGGGGCTCCAACGTCCCGGTGACCCGCACCCCGGACGCCCACTGGATGGCCGAGGCCCGCTACCGGGGCCAGAAGGTCGTGGTGGTCGCCCCGGACTTCAACGACGCCGCCAAGTTCGCCGACGAGTGGCTGGCCCCGCACCCGGGCACGGACGGGGCCCTGGCGATGGCCATGGGGCACGTGATCCTCAGGGAGCGCTTCGTCGAGCGGCCCACCCCGCGCTTCACCGAGTACGCGCGCGCCTACACGGACCTGCCCTTCCTCGTGACCCTGGACAGGAGGGACGGCCGGTTCGTGCCAGGCAAGTTCCTCACCGCCTCCGACCTGCCCGGGAACCTGGACGGTGCCAACCCCGAGTGGAAGCCCGTGTTCTGGCCGGAGGGGGAGGACGCGCCGGTCGCCCCCAACGGCACGGTCGGCCACCGCTGGGGCGAGGACGGCCTGGGGAAGTGGAACCTGGACCTGGAGGGCCGCGTCCCCGAACTCACCTTCTACGGCCAGGGCGCCGAGGCGGCGGAGGTCGCCCTGCCGCGCTTCGACACCCCCGACGGCACGGCCGAGGTCGACACCCGGGGCGTCCCGGTCCGCAGGGTCGGCGACCGGCTGGTCACCACCGTGTTCGACCTGGTCCTGGCCCAGTACGGGGTGTCCCGCCCGGGTCTGCCCGGGGTCTGGCCCTCCGGGTACGACGACCCGGGCGCCGCCTGCACCCCGGCCTGGCAGGAGGCCCTCACCTCCGTCCCCGCCGACCGCGCGGTGCGGATCGCCCGCGAGTTCGCCGACACCGCCGAGGCCAGCGGCGGCCGGGCGATGATCGTCCTGGGCGCCGGGACCAACCAGTGGTTCCACGGCGAGAACGCCTACCGCGCCTTCCTCTCCCTGCTGCTCCTCACCGGCTGCCAGGGGGTCAACGGCGGCGGCTGGGCGCACTACGTGGGGCAGGAGAAGTGCCGCACGGCCACGGGCTGGGCCGCCTACGCCTCGGGTATGGACTGGTCGCGCCCGCCGCGCTTCATGGCCGGAACCGCCTACTGGTACTCGCACACCGACCAGTGGCGCTACGACACCTACCGGGCCGACTCCCTCATGTCGCCGCTGGGCCCCGGCAGGGTGCGCGGGCAGCACACCGCCGACCTCGTCGCGGCGTCCGCGCGCATGGGCTGGATGCCGTCCTACCCGACCTTCAACCGCAACCCGATCCAGCTCGGCAAGGAGGCAGCCGAACGCAACCGGGACCCCGCCGAGTACATCGCCGACCAGCTCCAGGACGGCACGCTCCGGTTCGCGGCCGAGGACCCCGACGACCCGAAGAACTGGCCCCGGACCCTCACGCTGTGGCGGTCCAACCTGTTCGGTTCCTCCGCCAAGGGCAACGAGTACTTCCTGAAGCACCTGCTGGGCACCCACTCCAACCTCCAGTCGGAGCCCGCCGGGCCGGACGACCGGCCCGAGGACGTGACCTGGCGGGAGGAGATCCCGGAGGGCAAGCTCGACCTGCTGCTCACCCTGGACTTCCGTATGACCAGCTCCACGCTGCTGTCCGACATCGTGCTGCCCGCCGCCACCTGGTACGAGAAGCACGACCTGTCCACGACGGACATGCACCCCTACGTGCACGCCTTCAACCCCGCGATCGACCCGCCCTGGGAGACCCGCACCGACTTCGACACCTTCCACGCGCTGGCGAAGGTGTTCAGCGAACTGGCGGCCGACCACCTCGGCGAGGTCACCGACCTGGTCGCGGTGCCCCACCAGCACGACACCGAGGGCGAGCTGGCCCAGCCGCACGGGGTGCCGAGGGACTGGAAGGCCGAAGGGGAGCGGCCGGTCCCCGGGACCACCATGCCGGCCATCGTCCCGGTCCGCCGCAACTACTCGGCGACCGCCCAGAAGCTCGCCGCGCTCGGTCCGCTGGCCGAGGGGAAGGGACTGCCGGTCAAGGGCGTCTCCTTCACCCCCGACGAGGAGATCGAGTGGCTGCGCCAGAAAAACGGGGTCGTGCGCGGCGGGGTCGCGGACGGCCGCCCCTCCCTGGACACCGACGTCAGGGCCTGCGAGATGATCCTCGCGCTGTCCGGCACCAGCAACGGTCGCCTGGCCGCCCAGGGCTTCGAGCGCCTGGCCGCGCGCACCGGCACCGACATGGACGAGCTGATCCACCACGCCGAGGAGCGCCGGGTGGTCTTCGACGACGCCCGGCGCGGGCCCACCCCGGTGGGCACCAGCCCGGAGTGGTCCGGCAAGGAGTCCGCCGACCGCCGGTACTCGCCCTTCACCATCAACGTCGAGCACGACAAGCCCTGGCACACGCTCACCGGCCGCCAGCACTTCTACCTGGACCACGACTGGATGCACGAGTTCGGTGAGGCCCTGCCGGTCTACCGGCCCCCGCTGGACATGGGCCGTCTGTTCGGGGAGCCCCGGATCGGGCCGACCGGTCAGCGCGAGGTGGTCGTGCGCTACCTGACCCCGCACTCCAAGTGGTCCATCCACTCCGAGTACCAGGACAACCTGCTCATGCAGACCCTGTCCCGGGGCGGCCCCACGATCTGGATGAGCGTGGCCGACGCCGAGGCGATCGGGGCGGCCGACAACGACTGGGTCGAGGCGGTCAACCGCAACGGGGTCGTCGCCGCGCGCCTGGTGGTCTCGCACCGCATGCCGACCGGGACGGTCTACATGCACCACGCCCAGGAGCGGACCATCGACGTGCCCAAGACGGAGACCACCGGCCGACGCGGCGGCATCCACAACTCGCTCACCCGCCTGCTGGTCAAGCCGACGCACCTCATCGGCGGCTACGCCCAGCTCACCTACGCCTTCAACTACCTCGGCCCGACGGGGAACCAGCGCGACGAGGTCACCGTCGTGCGCAAGCGGACGACGGAGGTGCGTTACTGATGGCGGAGCGGAGCCCGGAGCGGGCGGGCCGCGCGGACCGGGGGGCGCGGCGGCGGCCGATCGGCCGGGTCATGGCGCAGGTCGCCATGGTGATGAACCTGGACAAGTGCATCGGTTGCCACACCTGCTCGGTCACCTGCAAACAGGCGTGGACCAACCGGGGCGGTGTCGAGTACGCGTGGTTCAACAACGTCGAGACCCGCCCCGGCCAGGGGTACCCGCGCACCTACCAGGACCAGGACCGGTGGAAGGGCGGCTGGGTCCGGCGCCCCGACGGCCGGCTCGTGCCGCGCGCGGGCGGCCGGATCAGGCGGCTCGCGACCATCTTCGCCAACCCGGTGATGCCCTCCATCCAGGACTACTACGAACCCTGGACCTACGACTACGAGACCCTGACCAACGCGCCCCTGGGCGACGACTTCCCCGTGGCGAGCCCGCGCTCGGCGCTCACGGGCAAGCCCATGCAGGTGAGCTGGAGCGCGAACTGGGACGACGACCTGGGCGGCGGACCCGAACTCGCCTCCCAGGACCCCATCGTGCGCAGGCTCGGGGACCGGGTGAAGCTCTCCTTCGAGGAGACCTTCATGTTCTACCTGCCGCGCATCTGTGAGCACTGCCTCAACCCCACCTGTGTGGCCGCCTGCCCGAGCGGGGCGCTGTACAAGCGGGTCGAGGACGGCATCGTGCTGGTGGACCAGGACCGCTGCCGGGGCTGGCGCATGTGCGTCACCGCCTGCCCGTACAAGAAGATCTACTTCAACCACAGGACGGGCAAGGCCGAGAAGTGCACCTTCTGCTACCCGCGCGTGGAGGTGGGCATGCCCACCATCTGCTCCGAGACGTGCGTGGGGCGCCTGCGGTACCTGGGGGTGGTGCTCTACGACGTGGACCGCGTGGGTGAGGCCGCCGCAGTCGAGGACGAACGGGACCTGTACGAGGCGCAGCTGGACGTGTTCCTCGACCCCTCCGATCCGGAGGTGCGCGCGGCCGCCCGCCGCGACGGCATCCCCGACCGCTGGGTGCGGTCCGCCGAGCGGTCCCCGATCCTCGCCCTGGCCAAGCGCTTCCGGGTGGCCCTGCCGCTGCACCCGGAGTTCCGCACGATGCCGATGGTCTGGTACGTCCCGCCGCTGTCGCCGGTGGTGGACGCGCTCACCCGGACCGGGCACGACGGCGAGGAGGCGGGCCACCTCTTCGGGGCCATCGACGCCCTGCGCATCCCGATCGAGTACCTGGCCGAACTGTTCACCGCGGGGGACACCGGTCCCGTGGACCTCGTGCTGCGGCGGCTGGCGGCCATGCGGTCGTACATGCGCCGGATCAACCTCGGCCAGGAGCGCGACGAGTCCATCGCCGAGGCGGTCGGGATGACCGGCGCGGAGATCGAGGACATGTACCGGCTGCTGGCCCTGGCCAAGTACGACGAGCGCTACGTAGTGCCCACGGCCTTCGGAGTGGACGAGGCTGACAAGGGGGTCATCGAGGAGATCGGGTGCAGCCTCGACTTCGACGGCGGCCCCGGCATGGGCGGGATGGGCGACGTCCCCTTCGGTGAGGCCTCCGGGCGCCCGGACGCGGCCACCGTGGAGACCTTCCACGCCCTGCGCGACCGCCAGACCAGTGAGGGCGGAGCCGAGGAGCGGTCCGCCACCGACGGCCGCGTCAACCTTCTGAACTGGGACGGCAACGGTCGTCCGAGTGGACTCTTCCCACCCCGACGGGGTGGCGGTACCGACGACGGCGGCGGACGGGGCGCGGACCCCGGGCCGCTCGAAGGGGGTCGACCATGAGCACCAACACCAACGGCACGGACGACGTGTCCGGCGACGGCCGGAGCGCGAACGCACTCGACGCCCGCGCGGTGATCCCGAGCCAGGACGGCCGCGACCCGGACGGTCCGGGTCGGATGGGCTGGCTCGGCGCCGGCCGAGCCGCGCGCCGGGCCCACGCCCGCGCGGTGACCCACCAGGCGGCCTCGGTCCTGCTCGGCTACCCGGACGCCCTCTTCTTCGAGCGGCTCCCGCTGGCCGCGCGCGCCGCCGCCGAGCTGCCGAGGAGCCAGTCCCGCACCCTCCTGTTGGAGTTCTGCGAGCACGCCTCCAGCACGCCCGAGCTGGAACTGGCCGAGCACTACGTGGACGTGTTCGACTTGAAGCGCCGCCGCGCGCTCCACATGACCTACTACACGGACGGCGACACCAGGCGCCGCGGCCACGCGCTGGCCGAGATCAAGCGGGTCTACACCGAGGCGGGGTGGCGGGTCGAGGCCCGCGAGCTGCCGGACCACCTGGCGGTCATGCTGGAGTTCGCGGCCCGGGGCGACATGGACACCGGGCAGGAACTGCTCGTGGACTTCCGCTCGGGCCTGGACCTGCTCTCCCAGTCCCTGGAGGAGCACGGAACGCCGTACGCGCGGGTGGTCGACGCGGTCCGGTACACGCTGCCGCCGCCCCGGCGCGCGGACGAGGAGCGGGTGCGCCGGCTGGCCCAGGAGGGGCCGCCCGCCGAGGACGTGGGCATGGAGCCCTATGGTGCGCGGCCCCGGGTCCCGCTGCCCCTGACCGACGTCACCAGGAAACCGCAGTGAACCCCGGGGCTCCGGGGCCCGCGGACCTGATCCTGTGGGGCGTGCTGCCCTACGTGGTGCTGGTGCTCGTGGTGGGCGGGCTCGTGTGGCGGTATCGCTACGACCGGTTCGGCTGGACCACCCGCTCCTCGGAGCTGTACGAGTCCCGGCTGCTGCGGATCGGCAGCCCGCTCTTCCACTTCGGCCTGCTGGTGGTGATCGTCGGCCACGTGGTGGGCCTGCTGGTCCCCGACACGTGGACCAGGGCGCTGGGGGTCTCCGACACCGCGTACCACGTGGTCGCGCTGTCGATGGGGATCGTGGCGGGTGTGTGCACGCTCGCCGGGATCACCCTGCTCATCTGGCGCAGACGCACCACCGGCCCGGTGTTCAGCGCCACCACCCGCAACGACAAGCTCATGTACGCGGTCCTGGTCCTGGCGATCGTGACCGGCCTGGGGATGACCGTCTACTTCGCCGGGGTCGCGCTCGCGGGCGGGCACTCCGGCGACTACCGGGAGACGGTGTCGCCGTGGTTCCGGTCGATCTGGTTCCTGCGTCCGGACATCGCGGCGATGACGGCGGCCGAGGCGCCCTACAAACTGCACGCGCTGATGGGTCTGGCCCTGTTCGCGCTGCTGCCGTTCACCCGCCTCGTGCACGCCTTCAGCGCGCCCGTGGGCTACCTGTTCCGTCCCTACGTCGTCTACCGCACGCGTGACTCGCACTCGCCCGCCTCCGGACAGGCGGTGCGGACCGCCCGCCGGGGCTGGTGAAGCGACCGTTCCACGCGGCGCCGCCACCAAGCCACCGCCGCGCCACCCGCGTGACCCGACCAGGAGGCCGTCACCATGGAGCTGTTCCCCGCGTTCCCGCTTGACGAGTGGTACGACACCAAGCAGACCCTGCACCGTTTCGAGCAGATCGTCGGCAAGGTCCGGCTGGCCCACAGCCCCCGCCGCAACCACTGGTGGAACGTGCCCTTCCACCTGACCGGAAGCGGCATCACGTCCCGTCCGATGGGGCTGGTGGACGGCAACCCGGTCTTCACTGTGGACTTCGACTTCGTCCGCCACGAACTGGTCGCGTCGAACCTGGACGGGCACACGGCCGCCTTCCCGCTCCAGGGGCACAGCGTGGCCTCGTTCTACCTCCAGTTCCAGTCGGCCCTGGACAGCCTGGGGGTGGACGGCAGCATCCCGTCGGCCACGCCCTTCGACCTCCCCGACTCCGGCCGCCCCTTCGCGGACGACCACGACCACGCCACCTACGTACCCGAGCACGCCCACCGGTACTGGCGCGTTCTGAGCCAGGTGAACCTGGTCCTGGAGGAGTTCGCGGCCTCCTTCTCCGGCAAGACCAGCCCGGTGCACCACTTCTGGCACACGTTCGACATCGCGGTCACCCGCTTCTCACCGCACCCGATCCAGCAGCCGGAGCGGGCGGGCGGCCTGGTCCGCGAGGCCTACTCGCGCGAGGTGGTCAGCTTCGGGTTCTGGTTCGGTGACGACAACGTCCCCGAACCCTGCTTCTACGCCTACGCGGCGCCCGAACCGGAGGGGCTCACCGAGCAGCCGCTCAGCCCCGCCCAGGCGGAGTGGGCGCCCAGCGGGCAGGGGCACCTCGCGCTGCTGCGCTACTCCGACGCCCGCAAGCACGCCGACCCCAGGGCGGCGGTCCTCGGGTTCCTGGAGAGCGCCTACCGGGCCGGGGCCGGGCGGCTGGGCTGGGACATCGACGCCCTCGCCTGTCCCGGCGGGGTCACCGACCCCTACCTCGGGGGGCACTGAACCCGTCCCGAGGGTGTGCGTGGAGGGTTCGCCCGGGAACATGACATCCTGTGGGGCCCACCACGCGCGCACCACGCGTGTGACACGCACGAGGCAGGGGGAAAGTGGCCATGGAGTTGTCCGTCGTCGACGTGCCGGAACGATCCCGCTACGAGGTGAGCGCGGACGGCAGGGTGGTCGGCTTCTCCGCCTACCACCTCATCTCCGAGGGCGTCCTGGCGCTTCCGCACGTGGAGGTGGAGCCCGCCTTCGAGGGCAGGGGAGTGGCCAGCGAGCTCATGCGCCGATCCCTGGACCAGATCCGGGAGCGCGGGCTGAGGATCGTTCCCATCTGCCCGTTCGCCCAGGCCTTCCTCAAGCGGAACCCGGGTTACGCGGACCTGGTGCACGAGGGGTGAACCCGCCCGAATAAGCGAGTAACGGAAGTATCACCATCCGAGAACAGTGCGCCTCGGATGGTGTTTCGTGTCCGTTCCGGGGCATGGGTCGGCGGTTGTCCTTGTTTGGAGTGAAGGAGCCCCACCCCCGTGATACTGGCAGACGCAGTACCCACCCTCGATGCCCGCGTCACGGACGCGATCGGCACCTTCAACGACGACTTCTTCTGGTCGTGGATCCTGATCCCGCTCCTGATCGTGGTGAGTGTCTACATCACCCTCCGGAGCGGCCTCGTGCAGTTCCGGATGTTCCCGGAGATGTTCCGGGTGCTGAAGAGCAAGCCCGAGGTCGCGCCCGACGGCAAGAAGGCCGTCTCCTCGCTTCAGGCCTTCTTCATCTCGGCCGCCGCGCGGATCGGCACGGGCAACATCATCGGCGTCTCGATCGCCATCTCCCTGGGAGGCCCCGGAGCGGTCTTCTGGATGTGGGTGATGGCCCTGGTCGTGTGCGCCGCGAGCTTCGTGGAGTCCACGCTCGCGCAGCTGTACAAGGTCCGCCACCCGGCCGGGTACCGGGGTGGGCCCGCCTACTACATCGAGCGTGGTCTGGGACAGCGCTGGCTGGCCGTGGTCTTCGCGGTCATCCTCATCATCACCTTCCCGATGGTGTTCAACGCGGTGCAGAGCAACACCATCACCAACACGATCGCCAACTCCGCCGGTGAGCTCGGCGCGGAGACCAACCTGATGTTCTCGGCGATCATCGGCGCCCTGCTGGTGGTCCTCACCGCCCTGGTGATCTTCGGCGGCGTCCGCCGGATCGCCAACACCGCGCAGGCGCTGATTCCCTTCTTCGCCGGGCTCTACATCGTCATCGGCCTGATCGTCATGGCGCTGAACTGGCAGCTCGTGCCCGGCATGTTCGCCTCGATCATCCAGAACGCGTTCGGTCTGGGCGAGTTCGCCGCCGCCGCTCTGGGCGTGGTGATCATCCAGGGCGTGCGACGGGGCATGTTCTCCAACGAGGCGGGCCTGGGTTCCGCCCCGAACGCGGCGGCCAGCGCCTCGGTCACGCACCCGGTCAAGCAGGGCCTCGTGCAGACCCTCGGCGTCTACGTGGACACCCTGGTGGTCTGCTCGGTGACCGCCTTCATCGTCCTGCTCGGCTACCAGGGGACGCTCGACGGCACGATGGAGGGCGACCTCACCCAGCTGGCCCTGATGTCCATGCTGGGCCCGTGGGCGCTGCACCTGATGACGCTCATCATCTTCCTGGTGGCGTTCACCTCGGTGCTCGGCAACTACTACTACGGCGAGTCCAACGTCGAGTACCTGACCGGCAACGGGAACGTGCTGTTCGGCTACAAGGTGGTCTTCCTCGTCGCCACCTTCCTGGGGTCGCTGGGGTCGATCGACCTGATCTGGACCCTGGCCGACACCACGATGGGCCTCATGGCACTGGTCAACCTGGTCGCCATCGCCCCGCTGACGGTGATCGCCTGCCGTCTGCTCAAGGACTACACGGACCAGCGCAAGCAGGGACTGGACCCGGTCTTCACCAGGGACCGGATGCCGGACGTGCGCGGCGTGGAGTGCTGGGAGCCGCAGGAGGGGGTCGAGGCCCACGAGAAGGAGAAGCTCTCCTCCTGACCGAGGGCTGACGGGGGCGCGTCCGAGGCGGTTTCGGGCGCGCCCCGCGTGCTCTCTCGGGGGCACGCGACGGTTCAGTCGGCGCTTGGTTCACTTCTGAAAGCACACAAATCCCTAACGGTAGGAGCTTTCAGGCATCCGTGTTCTTTCGGTCACCGCGGATCATCGCTAGTGTGCTGGATCACAGTTGTGGCGGTCAGAGTTGTGCCTCGCGAGGGAGTCCGATGTCCATCGTCTCAATCGAGCCCGCCACCGCCGAGCGGTGGGATGACCTGGAGAACCTGTTCGGACCGACCGGAGCGTACGGGCACTGCTGGTGCACGTTCTTCCGAAGACGCGCCAAGGACCACACGGCGAGTGTGTCCTGCGACCGGTCCACACGCGGTCTGGACAACAAGGAGGAGTTGCGTCGACTGACCCTGGACGGTCGTGTGCCGGGGCTGATCGCCTATGACGGGGACGGCCCCTGCGGCTGGGTCTCCGTGGCGCCGCGGGAGGACTTCATCCGCCTGTCCCGCTCGCGGACGCTGCGCCCGTCCGACCCCGACGAGCCCGGGGTGTGGTCCCTGGTGTGCTTCTGGCTGCCGCCGCGCAGACGCAAACGCGGGCTGGGCAGCCGGTTGCTGGACGGTGCCATCGAGTACGCGCGCGCGGGCGGCGGCCGGGTCCTGGAGGCCTATCCCGTGGACACGGCGGGCGGGCGCGCCCCCAGTGCCGAGGTCTACACGGGCACGGTCGAGATGTTCCGCAGGGCCGGGTTCACGTTGGAGGGGCACCACCTGAGTGAGCGGGTGGTGGCCCGGCTGGAGCTGAAGGCCGAGTAGCGCCCACGCCTCCCCGCCCCAAGTCCCCTTCCCCTTCCCCCTTTCTCCATCCGTCACCTCCCTTCCCCGGGCGCCGGAGAGGCGGCCCGACAAACGGGGGGAGGGTATCCGAGACCGAGTCTCTCCCGGTCGTCGCGGGTGTGTCGCCGTCGAGGCGGCCCCGGGGTGTCCGATGATCCAAGGGCTCCCCGCGCGCGCCGTGGGGGCCCCGTTTCGCGTGTCCGCCCTGTCCCGGCGGGGTTCCGTCGTGCTCGGTACCCCCCTGGGGTAACGTGGAGTGCGTGTTCCGGGGTCGAGGCGACGCAGGGGTTTGACAGTTCTATACCCCAGGGGGGTATATTGGGCCTCGTTGGAACACGAGCCCGCGCACCAGTGCGGCAGAACCCAGCAGGAGGCAGGAATGGCCAGCACCGTCGTCTACACCGTCGAGGGCATGAGCTGCGGACACTGCGTCAACTCGGTCACCGAGGAGGTCAGCGGGGTCTCCGGCGTCACCGACGTGAAGGTCGACCTGGAGAGCCGGAAGGTGACCGTCACCGGTGAGAGCCAGATCGACGACGCCGCCGTGCGCGCCGCGATCGACGAGGCCGGGTACGAGGTGGCGAGCTGACATGGGGGTGACCACGAAGCTCGCGCTGTACGCGGTGGGTCTCGTGGTCGTGTTCGTCGCGGCGTTCGGGGTCGGCACCCAGGTCGGCCCCGTCCTGCCGAACCAGCCCGGGGGACACGCGGAGAGCGTGGAGTCCCCGGCTTCCGCCGAACAGGACCACGACACCACCGAGAGGGACCACGTCGACGACGGCGTCGACCACTAGCCACCCTGGAGCGGCATATGAGTAGCAGCAAGACGGCGTCCGCCGCGGTGGAGCCGGTGGAGCTGGCGATCGGCGGGATGACCTGCGCGGCCTGTGCCAACCGGGTGGAGAAGCGCCTCAACAAGATGGAGGGCGTCACCGCCACCGTCAACTTCGCGACAGAGAAGGCCCGGGTCACCTTCGAGGGCGAGGGGATCCCGGTCGAGGACCTGGTCACCCAGGTCGAGAAGGCGGGCTACACCGCCACCGTGCCCCGGACCGATCCCGACACCGCCGCCGAGGCGTCCGACCCGGCCGACCCCACCCGGGCCCTGTGGAACCGCGCCCTGGTCTCCATCGTCCTGTCCGTCCCCGTCATCGCGATGGCGATGGTCCCGGCGCTCCAGTTCACCTACTGGCAGTGGGCCTCCCTCGCCCTGGCCGCGCCGGTCGTGGTCTGGGGCGCGCTGCCCTTCCACGTCGCCGCGTGGAAGAACCTCCGGCTGGGCACCGCGACCATGGACACCCTGGTGTCCCTGGGCGTCACCTCGGCCTTTCTGTGGTCCCTGTACGCCCTGTTCCTGGGCACCGCCGGGACGCCGGGCATGACCCACCCCTTCGAGTTCACCATCGCCCGCACCGACGGGTCGGCCAACATCTACCTGGAGGTCGCGGCGGGCGTCACCTCCTTCATCCTCCTCGGCAAGTTCTTCGAGGCGCGGTCCAAGCGCCGCGCGGGCGCCGCTCTGCGCGCGCTCCTGGAGATGGGCGCCAAGGAGGTCGCCGTGCTGCGCGGCGAGGGCCCCGGCGCACGTGAGGAACTGGTCGCCGTGGACCGGTTGGCGGTCGGCGACCGCTTCGTGGTCCGCCCCGGCGAGAAGATCGCCACGGACGGCACCGTCGAGGAGGGCACCTCCGCCGTCGACATGAGCATGCTCACCGGTGAGTCCGTCCCGGTCGAGGTCGCGCCCGGCTCCGCCGTGGTCGGCGCCACCGTCAACGCCGGCGGCCGCCTGGTCGTGCGGGCCTCGCGGGTCGGCTCCGACACCCAGCTCGCGCAGATGGCGCGCCTGGTCGAGGACGCCCAGAACGGCAAGGCCGCCGTGCAGCGGCTCGCTGACCGGGTGTCCGGCGTGTTCGTGCCGGTCGCCATCATGATCGCCGTCGCGGCCCTGGGCTTCTGGCTCGGCACCGGCGACCCGGCCGGGGCGGCCTTCACCGCCGCCGTGGCCGTGCTGATCATCGCTTGCCCCTGCGCCCTCGGCCTGGCCACCCCGATGGCTCTCATGGTGGGCACCGGTCGCGGCGCCCAGCTCGGCATCCTGATCAAGGGCCCGGAGGTGCTGGAGAGCACCCGGCGAGTGGACACCGTGCTGCTGGACAAGACCGGCACCGTCACCACCGGCCGGATGGCCCTGGCCGGGGTCACTGTCGCCGAGGGCGAGGACGAGGACGAGGTCCTGCGCCTGGCTGGCGCCCTGGAGAACGCCTCCGAGCACCCCATCGCCCGCGCCATCGCCACGGGGGCCGTGGTGCGGGTCGGGGACCTGTCCGTCCCGGAGGACTTCGCGAACGTCGAGGGCCTGGGCGTGCAGGGAGTCGTGGACGGCCACGCCGTCCTCGTGGGCCGGGCCGCGCTCCTCGCTGAGTGGTCACAGCCCCTGTCCGACGACCTGACCCTGGCCATGCGGGCGGCCGAGGCCGAGGGCCGCACCGCCGTCGCGGTCGGCTGGGACGGCCGGGCCCGCGGTGTGCTGGTCGTGTCCGACACCGTCAAGCCGACCAGCGCCGAGGCGGTCCGCCAGTTCCGCGACCTCGGGCTCACGCCGATCCTGCTGACCGGCGACAACGAGGCGGTGGCCCGCTCGGTCGCCGCCGAGGTGGGCATCGACGAGGTCGTCGCCGAGGTCCTGCCCAAGGACAAGGTGGACGTGGTCACCCGGCTCCAGTCCGAGGGTCGCACGGTGGCGATGGTCGGCGACGGGGTCAACGACGCCGCCGCGCTCGCCCAGGCCGACCTGGGGCTGTCCATGGGCACCGGTACCGACGTGGCCATCGAGGCGAGCGACCTCACCCTGGTCCGGGGCGACCTCCGGGCGGCCGCAGACGCGGTCCGGCTCTCCCGGCGCACGCTCGGCACCATCAAGGGCAACCTGTTCTGGGCCTTCGCCTACAACACCGCCGCCCTGCCCCTGGCCGCGATGGGCCTGCTCAACCCGATGCTCGCCGGGGCGGCGATGGCGCTGTCGAGCGTCTTCGTGGTGACCAACAGCCAGAGGTTGCGCCGGTTCCGCCCCCTGACCGGAACCGGTCAGATCGACACTCAGTAGCGACAATGTGACGCAGGTCTCGCAACTGGCGCGGACGGGCCGCTAGGGTTGCGCGAAGCCCCGCCCCATGGGCTTCGCGTTGATCCGCGCGGCCCGCACGCGTGTCGGCGCACCCCCCGCCGGACCGGCGTCCCGCGCGCCGCGAGCACCAGAGAGGACGTCCCTCCGCAGCCGCTCCCCCCGCACAGCAGAGGTCTCCCCGTGTCATCTGGATGTCCCCGCGCGAAGCTGTACCACCACGAACCGCGACCCGACCCCTACTCCGTGTACGAGCGCATGCGCGCCGAACACGGCCCGGTGGTCCCGGTGGAGCTCGAACCCGGTGTGCACGGGTGGCTCGTCACCGACTACACCACCCTCATCTCCTGGTCGCG
Source organism: Nocardiopsis sp. L17-MgMaSL7 (assembly GCF_003182025.1). Lineage (NCBI taxonomy): Bacteria > Bacillati > Actinomycetota > Actinomycetes > Streptosporangiales > Nocardiopsidaceae > Nocardiopsis > Nocardiopsis sp. L17-MgMaSL7. The sequence goes on from NZ_QGTF01000007.1 coordinate 28,093, forward strand.
GGACACCACCACGTTCGGACACGACGCGCGCCTGTGGAAGGACTTCCGCGAGGGCCGCGTCAGCGCGGACGCCGCGGTCCTGCCCATGATGGCGCCGCGCCCCAACGCCCTCTTCGTCGACGGGACCGAGCACCAGAGGTACCGCAGGGCGATCACCGACAGCCTGGGCGCGATCGCTTCCGAGCGGTGGGTCCGGGTCACCGAACGCTACGCCCACGGGCTCATCGACCAGTTCTGCCAGCGCGGCCGGGCCGACGTCCTCAACGAGTACGCCCGCATGCTGCCGTTGCTGGTCATCAACGAACTGTTCGGGTTCGACCGCGACCAGGGCGTGCGCTTCGTCGAGGCCATGCGCAACCTGTGGCTGGGCGTCGACGCGGAGCGGTCCAACGCCCAGGCCGAGCGGGCGCTGTCGGAGGTGGTCACCGCCAAGCACCGCGATCCCGGCGACGACGTCACCACCCGGCTGATCCGGCACCGTGCCGCGCTCACTGACGAGGAGGTGATCATGCAGCTTCTGCTGGTGGTCGCCGCCGCCAACGAGCCGACGGCCAACCTCATCAACGCGGGAGTCCGCGAGGTGCTGGCCGACCCGAACGCCCCGGCCGACCGTGCGCCCTCCCCGACGATGCTCGCCGACATCGTCGACCGGGTGCTGTGGCACGACCCGCCCATCACCAACTACCCCGTGATCTACCCGCGCGTGGACGTGCCGCTCGGAGACGGCCGCACCATCGAGGCGGGTTCCCCCATCCTGCTGGGCTTCGCCGCGTCCAACCGCTTCTACATGGAGGAGAACGCGGAACGGATGGAGGAGACCCGCAACCGGGCCCACGTGGCCTGGGGCGCCGGGCCGCACCGCTGCCCGGCGCGTGAGGAGGCCACCACGATCACCATCGTCGCGCTGCGCACCCTCCTCGACCGCCTGCCGGGGCTCAGGGTGGAGGTGCCGCCGGAGGACCTGCGCTGGCACCTGTCCGCCCTGTCCTGGATACCCGTCACCCTTCCCGTGCAGTTCACACCCCAGAACCCCCCGCCCCCCACACCGGTGGAAGGAACCCCTTGGACCGCGTCAGACTCGCGCCCGGAAACCTCCGCGCACAGAGCACCCACCTCCGGAAGATCGCCCCTGTCGTCCCTGTCCAGCTTCCTGGTGAGGTTGATGCGTGGGTCGTGACCACCCACGAGGCGGTCAGCGCCGCCCTCGCCGACCCGCGCGTCCAGAAGGACAAGAAGTACTGGACGGCGTTCAACAACGGGGAGATCCCGGCGGACTGGCCGCTGATCTCGTGGATCATCAACGAGAACATGCTCTCCAAGGACGGTGAGGACCACACCCGCCTGCGCCGTCTGGTCTCCAAGGCCTTCACCCCGCGCCGGGTCGAGCTGCTGCGCGAGGGGGTCGTCGCGATCGTCGAGTCGCTCCTGGACGACCTGGAACGGGCGGCGGCGGAGAGCCCGGACGGTGTCGTGGACCTGCGGGCGGTCGTCTCCCAGCCGCTGCCACTCACCGTGATCAGCGAACTGTTCGGGGTGGACGAGGCGACCCGGCCCCGCCTGCACCGGCCCGTGGGCGTCTTCTTCGACCAGAGCGTCACTCCCGAGGAGGCGATGGCCACCTTCTTCGAGCTGTGGGGCGTGCTCACCGAGCTGGTGGAGACCAAGCGCGCCGAACCCGGCGACGACCTGACCACCGCCCTCATCGCCGCCCGCGACGAGGAGGACCGGCTCACCGAGGACGAGCTCCTCTGGAACCTGGTGCTGTTCATCAGCGCCGGCTACGAGACGACGATGAACCTGATCTCCAACGCCGTGCGCGCGCTCACCCACCACCGCGACCAGCTCGACCTGGTCGTGGCGGGCGAGGTGGAGTGGTCCAAGGCCGTGGAGGAGGTGCTGCGCTGGGACCCGCCGGGCCAGTACGTGCCCATGCGCTACACGACCGAGGACATGGAGCTGGCGGGGGTGCCGATCCCCAAGGGGGAGCCGCTCCTGCTCGGCTACGGCTCCGCGGGCCGCGACGAGGCGCGCCACGGGCCCACCTCCGAGGAGTTCGACGTCACCCGTGCGGACAGCTCGCACCTGTCCTTCTCCCACGGGCGCCACTACTGCCTGGGGGCGAGCCTGGCCCGCATGGAGGTGAACGCGGTGCTGCCGCGCCTGTTCGAGCGCTTCCCGGATCTGGACGTGGCGGTGGACGACGCCGACCTGGTCCCGGCCCCGTCGATCATCTCCTCCGGGGTCGACGCCCTTCCGGTCCGGCTGCGCTGATCCCCCGGGGTGGCCCGCCCGGTTTCGGCGGTCCCGTCGTGGGTCACCCCGGTGGCCCCGGCGGGATTCGCGCATTTCAGGGGTGATTCCGGGGTTTGGAGACCCGGGGGCAACAGCCTTTGCACCTTCCGGAGAGCACCAAGGAGCGGGGCCGGCCTTCTAGACTCGGCAGGGTCCCCCGGTCCCCTCCCGTCGACCCCTGCCCTGTCCCGCCCTCCTCCCACGGAAGGCCCCCTCCCCCGAAGAGGATCGCGCGCACATGAACAGTTCGGAATCCGACCCCGGCCGTGTCCTGGTCAACCGGTACCGCCTGGACGAGGTCATCGGCGCGGGCGGTATGGGCCGGGTCTGGCGCGGCACGGACACCCTGCTGGACCGCCCGGTGGCGGTCAAGGAGCTGACCACGCCGCCCAGCCTCCCGCCGCACGAGGTCGACGTCCTGCGCACGCGGATGATCCGCGAGGCCCGCAGCGCCGCGCAGCTCAGCCACCCGTCCATCATCACGGTGTTCGACGTGGCGGAGGAGGACGGCCGCCCGTGGATCGTGATGGAACTCGTTCGGGGTCCCTCCCTCGGCGACCTCATCAAGGACGAGGGCGGGCTGGCGGTCCCGCGCGCGGCCAATGTCGGCGAGCAGATGGCCGCCGGTCTGGCCGAGGCGCACGAACGCGGCATCGTGCACCGCGACATCAAGCCGGGCAACGTGCTCATCGCGGGCAACGACCGCGCCGTCCTCACCGACTTCGGCATCGCCCATCTGGACGGTTCCACCCACCTGACCAGCACCGGGCTGCTGATCGGGTCGCCGAGCTACCTGGCCCCGGAGGTCGCGCACGGCCGCGCGGCCACCTCCGCCTCCGACATGTGGGCGCTCGGCATCACCCTCTACCAGACGGTGGAGGGCACGCTCCCGTTCGACCGTCCCACCCCGATGGCCACACTGACTGCCATCGTCACCCAGGACCTGCCGGAGACCCCCAACGCGGGCGCGCTCCGCCCCGTCCTGGAGGCCCTCACCGAGAAGCGCCCCGAGGACCGGCCGTCGGTGACCGAGGTCCGCGCCCTCCTCAGGGAGATCCGGGACTCCGGCGGATCGACGAGCACCACCATGGTGGCGCCCGCCCTCGCCCCCGAACCCGCCCTGGAACCGGCCGACCCGCAGGCCCCGTCCGACTGGAACCGGGTCACCGACCAGGGCACCGTGCACCGCGCGGTCAGCGCCGCCGAGGCCGCACCCGCCCCGGTCCCGCCGCCTCCCAGCGTGCCCCGGCGCACCCGTGAACACGCGGCGGGCTCCCGCAGGAGGGCGCTGCTGGTCGCCGTGGCGGCGGTCGTCCTGCTGGTCACCGTCGGCGCGGCCACGCTGTTCGTCAGCATGAACCGGGCGGACGACACGGACGCCGGGCTGGCCGGTTCCAGCGAGGAGCAGCCCGCCGGAGGCGCCCCGGAGGAGGGCGCCACAGAGGAGACCGAGGCCTCCGCCGGTGCCGAGGGTGAGGGCGGCGCGGAGGAGGAGGAAGCGGCGGCCGAGGACGAGGACGACGAGGAGGACGACCAGTGGGACTTCCTCGAACGCCACGAGGACTCCAGCGGCTTCTCCGTGGACGTGCCCGGGAACTGGGAGGTCGACCGCCAGGGCCACATGGTCTACTTCCGCAACCCGGACGGCGGCTACCTGCTGGTGGACCAGACCTCCAACCCCAACGACGACGCGGGTGACGACTGGCGCGACTTCGAGCCGACCGGCCGCCAGAACTTCGGCGGCTACTCGCTGATCGGCATCGAGGACGTGGACTCCGACTGGGCCGACGACTACGTCAGCGCCGCCGACTGGGAGTTCACCTTCAGCGGGCGCAACGGCGAGATGCACGCCATCAACCGCGGCTTCCACACCGAGGACATCGGCTACGCCCTGTTCCTGGTGAGCGCCGACGAACAGGACTACAACCACGAACTCCTCGACCGCATCTCGGAGTCCTTCGACCCCGCCTAGCGACTAGGCGCTCCGGGAGGGCGGCCGGGGCGTGCTGGTGGACGAACCGGCGCCGTGGTTGAAGCCGCCCGCCTCGTCCTGGGTGAGCGAGGGCGTGGGCGGGTGGCCCCGCAGGTGCTCGATGGCGCGTTCCAGGTCGGCCAGGAACAGGTCGCCCATGTCGCGGCTGAAGCCGTGCCGCACCAGTACGCGCTGGACGACCTCGTCCTGGCGGTCCACCGGCAGCGGGTAGGCGGGGACCAGCCAGCCCCGGGTGCGCAGGCGGTCGGCGAGGTCGTAGAGGGTGAAGGGCTCGTCGCCGACCATCCGCCACGCCACGGCGCTGATGCCCCGGGCCGGGTCGCCGCCGTGGATGATCTCGAACGGGCCCATCGCGGCCACCCGCTCGGCCAGGTGCCGGGCCGTCTCCGTCTGGGCCCCGTGGACGCGCCGGTAGCCCTCGCGGCCAAGGCGGACGAAGTCGTAGTACTGCGAGACGACCGGCCCGCCGGGGCGCGAGAAGTTGAGGCTGAAGGTGGCCTCCTCCCCGCCCAGGTAGTTGACCCGGAACACGAGGTCCTCCGGCAGGTCCTCGGTGGTCCGCCAGACCGCCCACCCCGCGCCGAGCGGGGCCAGCCCGGTCTTGTGGCCCGAGGCGTTGATCGAGCGGACCCGGGGCAGCCGGAAGTCCCAGACCAGGCCGGGCTCGGTGAACGGGGCGACGAACGCGCCGTTGGCCCCGTCCACGTGCACGCGGATGTCGTGGCCGGTGCGCTCCTCGAAGCGGTCCAGGGCCTCCGTGATGCCACGGACGTCCTCGAAGAGCCCGGTGAAGGTCTGGCCGAAGTTGCAGACCACCATGATGGTGTTCTCGTCGCAGTGGCGCTCGACGTCGTCCGGTTCCAGCACGTACCTGTCACCGCGTAGGGGGACCTGGCGGAGCTCGACGTCGAAGTAGCGGGCGAACTTCTCCCAGCACACCTGGACCGGCCCGCAGACGAGGTTGGGTCGGTCGGTGGGTCGGCCCGCCGCCTCGCGGCGCTCGCGCCAGGCGAACTTGGCGGCGAGCCCGCCGAGCATGGCGGCCTCGCTGGAACCGGTGGTGGAGGTCCCCAGGGTCCCGGCCGGGTCGGGGGAGTGCCACAGGTCGGCGAGCATGCGCACGCAGCGCCGCTCCAGCTCGGCGGTCTGGGGGTACTCGTCCTTGTCGATCATGTTCTTGTCGAGCGACTCGTCCATGAGCCGGTGCACCTCGGGCTCCACCCAGGTCGTGCAGAAGGTGGCGAGGTTCATCCGGGAGACGCCGTCGAGCATGAGCTCGTCGTGGACCAGCTGGTAGGCCACGCGCGCCTCGGTGCCCAGGCGCGGGAAGCCGTCCTTGGGTGCGCCGTGGCGCATCAGCCACTCCGCGTAGACGTCGGCGTCGCTGTTGTCCCCGTGCCCGCCCATCCACGCCCCCGTGCTCACCGTGATGCCATGGTCACCACCAGTATGCGATCCGGGGGCCCCGCCGGACGGGAGGACCCGCGCGGCGTCAGCTCCGGTCCTCGTCGAGGAGCCGGGCGTCGTGCACCAGCAGGGCGATCTGCACGCGGTTGTTCAGGTCCAGCTTGGTGAGGACGCTGGACACGTGGGTCTTGACCGTCGGCACGCTCAGGAACAGCCGTGCGGCGATGTCGGCGTTGGACCGCCCCTCGCCGACGGCGACCGCCACCTCGGTCTCCCGCCCGTTCAGCACCGACAGGCGGGCCCGCGCCCGGTCCGCGCGTGCTCCCTGATCGGTCTGGGCGACCCGGTCCATCAGCCGCCTCGTCACGTTCGGCGACAACACGGGGAAGCCCCGCGCCACCCGCCGCACCGACTCCACGATCTCCTCGGGCGGGGTGTCCTTGAGCAGGAACCCCGCGGCCCCCGCCCGCAGCGCGCGCAGCACGTGCTCGTCGGCGTCGAAGGTGGTGAGCACCAGCACCTCCGGCGGGTCGGGCAGGGCACGCAGCCGCTCGGTGGCGGTCAGCCCGTCCACCGTGGGCATGCGGATGTCCATCAGGACCACGTCCGGCGAGTGCAGCTCGACCAGCTCCTGGACCGCGCCGCCGTCCTCGGCCTCGGCGAGCACGCGTACGTCCGGGGCACCGCCCATCATCATCACCAGACCGACCCGTACCAGGGCGTCGTCGTCGACGATCACCACACCGATCCGTCGGTCCACGTCCCGCTCCGTTTCGCTCATGAGGGCCACGGTAGCCAGGCGGAAAGGCGCCAGCCACCATCGGCGGTCGGGCCGTACTCCAGGCGGCCGGAGGCGAGGGAGACCCGCTCGGTCAGGCCGACCAGGCCCTGGCCGCCCCCGGACGCCTCAGTGACCGCCTCCGGGTCGCGGACGGCGGGTCCGTTGCCCACCTCCACGTTCAGCCCCCGGCCGGGGGACCCGGAGATCCGCACGGACGTGCGAGCGCCGGTGGCGTGTTTGCGGGCGTTGGTCAGCCCCTCCTGGACGATCCGGTACGCGGTGCGCCCGGTGCGTTCGGGGACCTCACCGGAGTACTCCTCCACGAGGTCCACCCCGGCGCCGGTGTCGCCGGCCTCGGTCACCAGCTGGGAGAGGTCGGCCATCGTGGGCTGTGGAAGCTCGCCCACCGGGGCACGCAGCACGCCGATCACCTCGCGCAGGTCCTGGAGGGCCTGGTGGGCGCTCTCCCGGATCACCCCGGCGGAGCGGGCGACCTCCTCGGCCGGGGCGTTCGGCCGGTACTCCAGGGCGCCGGCGTGCACGCTGAGCAGAGAGAGCCGGTGCCCCAGGACGTCGTGGATCTCCCTGGCGATCGACTCGCGGACCCTGTGCTGGGCCTGTTCGGCGCGCAGCTGGGCCTCGGCCTCGGCGTGCGCGGCCCGCTCCCGCAGGGAGTCGAACAGCTGGCGGCGGTGCTGCACCGAGAGGCCCCATCCGGCGGCGGCGCCCTGGAAGACCGCGCTCAGCAGGAACGTCGTCACGACGGGGGTCCCGTGCGGGTCGGGGTGGACCAGGGCGCCCACGTACGAGGCCAGGAAACTCAGGCCCAGCACCGTCAGGCCCACCCTGGGCGGGCGGTGGACGCACAGGGAGAACAGGGCGACGAGCATCGCCCCCACGGCCAGCTGGGACACCGCTGAGGCCGCCACGAGGACCACGGCGACCCCCACCGGCCAACGGCGCCGCCACCACAGTGCCGTGCAACAGGCGAGGGCGACCAACTGCTCGGTGACCCTGAGGGGGTCGGGCGGAACCGGCGGAGGGGGCTCCCCGGGCATGGTCACCACGCCCAGCAGGCCGAATCCGAGCGCCGTCAGGAACATCAGGGAGTCCACGACCCAGTCGCGCGCGCCGCGCCGGTACCGCTGCCGGGAGGAGGTCGTGTCGTTCATCGTCTCGGAGTCTATGGAGTGGACGACCCGCAGGTGAGAGGACGGGGCCGACTCGATACCGAAGGCCGCTCGGGTCGCTACTTTGGTCGCGTGGCGGCCCCCGGGAGAAGACCTCGGAAGGGCGAGCGGCCACCTCGCGGCCGATCCGCGCGAGGGTGCGGGCTCCCTAACGTCGTGTCATGCGCAAAGCACTCCAGGGCCTGGGCGCCCTCCTCACCCTCATGGGGATCAGCGGGGCCGTCGACCACCTCTGGACCCAGCCGATTCTCGGGATCGTGCTCAACGCCTTCAACCGCCTGGTGGTCCGCAACGTCGCCGTGCTCCAGGAGAACGCCCTGCTCGCCAACCTGGGGCTGGCGGCCTGCGGGATCGTCCTCGTCGTCTGCGTGGAGTCGCTGACACACTCCCGCGGGCGCGGCTGAGACCCCCGCGTCCGTCCCTGACACGGACCGGTTCCCCCGTTTCGCGCTCGTTTGGCCCCCGGGAGTGGGTACCGTCAGCAGGCGGAGCACCCGCGCGTGAACCTGGGGGATCACCCGATGAGCACACTGGTCACCGGCGCCACCGGACAGGTGGGTCGACGTGTCCTGACCGAACTGCGCAGACGCGGCCTGCCCGCGGCCGGTGCCTCCAGGGACGGTGAGGTGCGGTTGGACTGGACCGACACCACCAGCTGGGAACCGGCGTTGAAGGGGGTGGAGAGTCTCTTCGTGACCGTTCCCATGGCCAGTGGGCTGGCCGACCGGGCGGGGGCCTTCCTGGAGAAGGCCGCCGGGACCGGGGTCCGGACGGCGGTGCTGACCACCGCGATGGGGACCGAGAACGGCCCGCCCGACTCCGAGCAGCGCGTCCTGGAACGCAGGGTCCGGGAGCTGTTCGACCACTGGACGGTGGTCCGCCCCAACTGGCTGGACCAGGACTTCACCGAAGGCCTCTTCGCCCGGCTGGCGCGCTCGCGCAACGGGCGCCTGGAGCTGCCGCTGCGCAAGCACGCGGCGGTCAGCTTCGTGGACGCGCGCGACGTCACCGACACTGTCGTCGCGGCGCTCACCGACGACTCCCTCCACGGGCGCGAGTACACGCTCACCGGTCCCGCCCCCGTCACCTTCCGCGAGGTCGTGCGGATGACCAAGGGGACGGAGAGCCCCGTGTGGCGGTACAAGAAGCTCGACGAGGCCGGATTCTACTTCCGGGCCACCAACATGGGCTGGTCGGACCGGTACGTGGACACCCTCAACGAACGGTTTCGGGCCGTGGCCAACGGCCAGGCGGCCGTGGTCACCGACGACGTCCGCCGTGCCCTGGGCCGTGACCCCGTTCCCATGGCCAAGTTCGTCCGCGAGTCGGTGCACTGACCCCGGAACCGCGAACGCCCACCTCCCCGAGCCGGGAGGCGGGCGTCGTGAGGCCGACGGCCTACTTCAGGAGCTGGCGGGCCATCACCATGCGCTGGATCTGGTTGGTGCCCTCGTAGATCTGGGTGATCTTGGCGTCGCGCATCATGCGCTCCAGCGGGAAGTCCTTCACGTAGCCCGCGCCGCCCAGCAGCTGCACGGCGTCCGTGGTGATCTCCATGGCGGCATCGGAGGCGTAGCACTTGGCGGCCGCGCCGAAGAAGGCGAGGTCGTCGTCCCCGCGCTCGGACTTGGCGGCGGCCACGTAGACCATCTGACGGGCGGTCTCCAGCTTCATGGCCATGTCGGCGAGCATGAACTGGATGCCCTGGAACTCGGCGATCGCCTTGCCGAACTGCTCGCGCTCCTTCACGTAGGCCACGGCGTGGTCCAGGGCGCCCTGGGCGATGCCGACGGCCTGCGCGCCGATGGTGACGCGGGTGTGGTCCAGGGTGCGCAGGGCGATCTTGAGGCCCTCGCCCGGGGCGCCGACCATGCGGTCGCCGGGGAGGCGCACGTCGTCGAAGAACAGCTCACGGGTGGGGGAGCCCTTGATGCCGAGCTTGCGCTCGGGCTCGCCGAGGGTCAACCCGGCGTCGTCGGCGTGGACCACGAAGGCGGAGATGTTGCGGCCGCGTTTGCCCTCGGGGTCGGTGACGGCCAGGACGGTGTAGTACTCGCTGACACCCGCGTTGGTGATCCAGGACTTCTGGCCGTTGAGGATCCAGTCGTCGCCCTTGGGCGTGGCCAGGCTGCGCATGGACGCGGTGTCGGAACCGGCCTCGCGCTCGGACAGGCCGTAGGAGAACATCGCCTCGCCGCGCGCCACCGGCGGCAGGTAGCGCTGCTTGACCTCCTCGGAGGCGCCCAGGATCAGCGGCATGGTGCCGAGCTTGTTCACCGCCGGGATGAGTGAGGAGGAGGCGCACACGCGGGCGACCTCCTCGATGATGACGCAGGTCGCGAGCGCGTCGGCGCCCATGCCCTCGTAGTCCTCGGAGATGTGCGCGGCGTGGAAGTCGGTGGCGACCAGGGCGTCCAGCGCGTCCTGCGGGAAGGCGGACTTCTCGTCCACCTCGGCGGCGTGCGGGGCGATCTTGTCCTCGGCCACGGAGCGGACCGCGGCCCGCAGCTCCTCGTGCTCCTCGTTGGTCTTGAACAGGTCGAAGTCGCCCATCACGCTCTCCTCGCTCTGGCACCGCGTGCCTGGATATGGCATTCGGTGCCAGGTTAGGAGATGATCGGTGCGAAGTACACAGACGGGGTCGGATACCTTGGCGCCGGACGAGTCGCCGGGGCAAGAGCGGGGGAGGTGGACGTGGCGACGACGCGTGTGTCGACCCGCGAGGCGGTGCTCGCGGCCGTGCGGCTGTTCACCGACGAGGGCTTCGACGGCACCACCATGGACGGCATCGCCGCCGCCACCGGGGTGAGCCGACGCAGCCTCTTCCGCAGGTTCGGCTCCAAGGAGGACCTCCTCTTCGCCGAGCACGACGAACTCTTCGAGACGGTCGTGCGCTACATGGAGGCCTCCCCCGAGACCCCGACGGCCACGGTGGTCACCGCCGCGCGCCTGGTCTTCCAGGGTTACGTGCGCGACCCCGAGATCACCGTCCCCCGGTACCGGCTGGTGCGCGCCCACCCCAGGCTGCGGGACCGGGAGGTGGCGATGACCGCCAGGTACCAGGCCGCGTTCAGCCGCTACCTGGCCCAGAGCGCGGGGGACGACCGGCCCTCCCTGGAGGTCGAGATGGTCGCCGCCGCCGTCATCGCCGCCCACAACCACGTGCTGCGCGGCTGGCTGCGCGCGCCCGGGGACGCGGGGGTGTGGGACCGCTTCGACGAGGCGATGGCCAGGATCGCCGACCTCGCCGCGCCCCTGATCGGCGGCGCCGGGGCGGACCGGGGCGGCCCGTCCGGGCGGGGCACGGGCGAGGGGGAGCGCGTCCTGGTGGCGGTCTATCCGAGCGGCACGGACCCCTCCGACCTGCTGCGACGGGTCTCCGAGGCGGTCGAGCGGGACCGGTAGCCCGATCGGGTCCCAGCCACACCCGCGCGCGCGTAGGCTGGACGGGGCCGAAAACAGGGCAGCACACGAGGCGGGGCGGCAGCGCAGATGAGCGTGGACACGGCGGGAGCGACCAAGCAGGAGTCCGAGGTCGCCCAGGAGGCGGAGCGGCGGCGGACCTTCGCGGTCATCTCCCACCCCGACGCCGGTAAGTCGACGCTGACCGAGGCGCTGGCACTGCACGCCGCGGCCATCTCCTCCGCCGGAGCCGTACACGGCAAGGGCGACCGCAAGGGCGTCACCTCGGACTGGATGGACATGGAGCAGGACCGGGGGATCTCCATCACCTCGGCCGCGCTGCGCATCGACTACGACGACCGCGTCCTCAACCTGCTGGACACCCCCGGCCACGCCGACTTCTCCGAGGACACCTACCGGGTGCTCTCGGCGGTCGACTGCGCGATCATGCTGCTGGACTCGGCCAAGGGCCTGGAGCCGCAGACCCTCAAGCTCTTCGACGTGTGCCGGGCCCGCAAGATGCCGGTCATCACGTTCGTGAACAAGTGGGACCGGCCGGGCCGCGAGCCGCTGGAACTCCTCGACGAGATCGAGCAGCGCATCGGCCTGCGCCCGACCCCGCTGAACTGGCCGGTCGGCATCGCGGGCGACTTCCGCGGCCTGGTCGACCGCACGAACGGCACGTACACCAAGATGACGCGGACCCCCGGCGGCGCCCAGAAGGCGATCGAGGAGGTCCTGGACTCCGATCGTGCCGCCGAGGTCGAGCTGGACGCCTGGGAGCAGGCCAAGGAGGAGATCGAACTCCTTGAGGCCCTGGGCGCCGACTTCGACCACGAGTCCTTCATGGCGGGCGAGTCCTCCCCGGTGCTGTTCGGCGCGGCGCTGTCCAACTTCGGGGTGGGGCAGCTGCTGGACACCGTCGTGGGCCTGGCCCCCGCGCCGTCGGCCAAGGTCGACGACAAGGACCGGACGCGCCGGGTGGAGCAGCCCTTCTCCGGCCAGGTCTTCAAGATGCAGGCCAACATGGACAAGAACCACCGGGACCGGATGGCGTTCGTGCGGGTCAGCTCGGGCCGGTTCGACCGGGGCATGGTGCTCACGCACGCGCCCACCGGCCGCCCCTTCGCCACCAAGTACACCCAGGCGGTGTTCGGCTCGGACCGCTCCACCATCGACACGGCCTTCCCGGGCGACGTGATCGCCCTGGTCAACGCGCACGCGCTGGCGGTGGGGGACACCCTCTTCGACGGCCCCAAGGTCTCCTTCCCGCCGATCCCCAGCTTCGCGCCCGAGCACTTCGTGGTGGCGCGCGCGGTGGACGCGGGCAAGTACAAGCAGTTCCAGCGCGGTATCGCCCAGCTCGACGCCGAGGGCGTGGTGCAGGTGCTCACCTCCGACGTGCGAGGCGAGCAGGCACCCGTGCTGGCGGCGGTCGGCCCGCTCCAGTTCGACGTGGTCAGGCACCGGATGGAGCAGGAGTTCCGCAGCCCGATCGAGGCCTCCCCGCTGGAGTACTCGGTGGCGCGGCGCACGGACGAGGAGTCCGCGCCGACGCTGCACTCGCTGTCCGGGGCCGAGGTCCTGCGGCGCCGTTCGGACGGTGAACTGCTGGTCCTGGTCCACAACAAGTGGCGTCTGCGCGTGATCGAGCGGGACCACCCCTCGCTGTTCATGGAGGCGTTGCTCGCCGGTGGTGTGGACGAGGGCGAGTAGCGCCCGTCACCGGCTGTACACCGCGGGTCGGATTCTCCGGCATTGCGTGAAGTCATTGTTTACCGGCGGTGAAAGTCGGTCACCCGTTGTCGACTTCGGTCACGTTCGGTGTGCCATTCGCCGTGCCCCGTTCGGGGCCGTCGGCCCGGCTGTGACGAGAGGGACGAATGCCACGTCCGGGACGCGTGTGAACTCTCGTGCGCGGGGCACATACTCAGATCCCCGGAGTGCCGGGGACAGCACCCTTTGGGGGGCCGACGCACCGCCTCCGGGCTGGGCAGAGGCCAAGATCACCGAGTCGGGGGTGCCCCGCCTCAGCCCTTGTGATCAGGGCGAAGGTACTCTGATGGCAGGCCGCTAGGGCGTGTTCGAACACCTGGCCGCACCGAGTTCCGTTCGGGTATGTCCGCATCTGTGAAGGGCGGTCCGAAGAGCGGCTCCGGGTGCGTCCCGCGTGGGGGTTCGGGGCGCCCAGGGGACCGGTTCAGGAGGCCAGGGACGGATGGCGGGAGAACCCCGTCGGCGTCCGTGATGTCTCAGGGCGATCACGGCGTTATCGACGTTCGGCAAAGTCTGTAAATCTTCACTCCACGGTAATTCTGATCACGTCTGGGTATGTGTTGCATGTCACCTGTTCGTGAATCGGTGAAACTTATATGATTTTGCTTAACCGTCGTTTAACAAAACAGAACAATAACGAGTGAACAAGTCGCGGCGGCGGATCGCCTCGCGTCTGACGCACCTCACGTATCCCCCGCCTGGAAAGGTTGACCTCGGGCATGAGCGATGACAAAGAGCGCACGGTGGAGCTCCACTACGAGGGCGGCGTGCTGAAGCTGCCGGTTTTCACCGGTACCGAGGGTGAGAGCACCATCGAGCTGAAGACCCTGCTGGGGTCGACCGGTATGACGACCCTGGACCCTGGGTTCGGCAATACCGCTTCGTGTAGCTCGAAGATCACCTACATCGATGGGGCCGCGGGCATCCTGCGTTACCGCGGGTACCCGATCGAGGACCTCGCCGTACACAGCACCTTCCTCGAGTCCGCCTATCTGGTGATCTACGGCGAGCTGCCGGAGCCCGGCCAGCTCAAGGAGTTCTCCGAGCAGCTGCGCGACAACTCCGACATCCCGGCCGACATGGGCGCGTTCATCGACGCGATGCCCCGTAACGGCCACCCCATGGCACTGATCTCCAGCGCCGTGAACACCCTCGCCGCGTACTACGACGACAGCGTGGACCCGGACGACGAGAACCAGGTCGAGCTCGCCACGATCCGGCTGATGGCCAAGCTGCCGACGATCGCGGCCCGCATCTACCGCAACTCCATCGGCGCGTCGCCGATCGCCCCGGACCCCTCGCTCGACTACGTCGACAACTTCATCCGGATGACCTTCGGCGACGAGGCCCCCACCGGTGAGCTCGGCGAGCTGTTCAACAAGGCCGTCGGCATGCTGCTGGTGCTGCACGCCGACCACGAGCTGAACTGCTCCACGGCCACCGTGCGCGTGGTGGGCTCCTCCAAGGCCGACATCTACGCCAGCGTCGCCTCGGGCATCAACGCCCTGTCCGGCCCCTCCCACGGCGGCGCCAACCAGGCCGTCCTGGAGATGCTGGAGGAGATCCGCGACTCCGGTATCTCCATCGAGGACTTCCTGGAGAAGGTCAAGGCCCGCGAGATGCGTCTCATGGGATTCGGCCACCGGGTCTACAAGAACTTCGACCCGCGCAGCAAGGAGATCAAGGTTCTGGCCAGCCAGATCCTCGACAGCCACGACAACCCCGACGAGCTCTTCGCGCTCGCCCTCAAGCTTGAGGCCGCCGCGCTCCAGGACTCGTACTTCACTGAGCGCAAGCTCTACCCGAACGTCGACTTCTACACCGGCGTCATCTACCGCACCATGGGCTTCCCGACCAACATGTTCACCGTGTTGTTCGCCATCGGCCGCCTGCCCGGCTGGGTCGCCCACTACCGCGAGCAGCTCAGCGACCCGGCCTTCCGGATCGCCCGCCCGCGCCAGCACTACATCGGCTCCGCCGAGCGCCGCTACCCCGGTCAGGGCTGATCCCGCCGGAGTACCTCGACCGCCCGCCCACGTCACCGACGAGGGCGGGCGTTCGTGTGTCCGGGGGCTGTGCGAAGCGCGCTCCGAGGCGCCCAGTTCCAGGTGCAGAACCTCCCTTGCCGTGTATTTTGCGTACTTTCTGTCATCCGTATGCGACGTTGAGGGAAGTGGCAGAGCGTGACCCCGCACACGAGCGGGACCACACGAGGAAGGGGGCCTGGTCATGGTCCGGTACGCGTTGACAGGCGACATACTCGGAGAACTGAGCCGTCACTGGTGGGTCCTGGTCGTACGCGGTGTGGTCGCGGTGGTCTTCGGTCTGCTGGCCCTCGTCTGGCCGGGAGCGAGCCTGCTGGCCCTGGCGATCATCTTCGGTGTCTTCGCGCTGGTGGACGGGGTCGCGCTCGCGTTCACCGCCTACCGCGCCACCCCGGGGAGCCGGTTGTCGCTGGGCGTGCAGGCCGGACTGAGCATCGTCCTGGGTCTGCTCGCCCTCACCTGGCCGATGGCCGCGATCATCGCCATCGTCTTCCTGATCGGTGCCTGGGCGATCGTCACCGGTGTCGCCGAGATCGTCACCGCCGTGCGCCTGCGCGCCCACATCAGCTCCGAGTGGCTGCTGATCTTCGTCGGCGCCCTCTCGGTGATCTTCGGTCTCCTGATGTGGTTCTGGCCGTTGGCGGGAGCCGAGGCGATCATGCTGGTCGTCGGTGTGTACGCGATCGTGTTCGGTGTGGTCATGGCGGTCGCGGGCTTCCAGCTGCGCGGCGCCACGGACGGCGTCCGGTCGACCAGCGAGCAGGACACCGTCGCCACCGCGGACGCCGACACCGACGCGGACCTCGACGGGGCGGGCGGTGCGACGGCCGCCACCGGGAAGGACGCGGAGCGTCCGGTGAGCGCGTTCGACGAGGGGTACGCAGGCGGCTACACCGACGGCTACCGGGGGGATGGGCGCGACACCGAGCAGGCGCCCGGGGACGACGAGACGGCCTCGCCCCGCTCGGGACGCCACCGGGCCCCGAAGAAGGGCCCGAACGATCCCGGGACCCCGTAGGGCCGGGGAGCCGTGGCCCGAGCTCGGAGCCGGGGCCACGGGCGGCTCAGCCGCCGTTGACGAGGAGGGGGCCGCGCCGGTCGACCTGGCTGCCAGGGACGACCGGCGCGGCCTTCTCCCGCTGCCATGCGACGGGGAGCGCGGTCACGTGGGGACCCCTTCCTGGTGGAGAGCGGCCTCGAAAAAGCGCTGGACGCCCCCGGGAGGGCTGCCCTAGTCTGGTGCGCATGTACTTCCAGCAGATCTACGGCTAGGACCCGGCGTCCACGACGCCCCGCGCCATCCCCTCGGGAACCGGCGCACCTCAGTCCAACCCGTAGACGACCCCTGGAGAAGTACCTTGACCCGCCGCCTTCACATCGCCATGGTCGGCGTCCCCGCCGTGAGCCACGTCCTGCCCGGCCTGGAGATCATCCGCGAGCTGGTTGACCGCGGCCACCGCGTCACCTACGCCAACGACCCCGTGGACGGGGTCGGCGAGCTGATCGCCTCGACCGGCGCCGAACTCGTCCGCTTCACCACCACGCTGCCCACCGGCGACGAGGAGTGGTCCGACGACCCCGTCGAGGGGATGGACGTCTTCCTCGACGACGCGATCAACGTGCTGCCCGTCCTGCGGGACGCCTACGACGACGACCGGCCCGACCTCTTCCTGTACGACATCGGCGGTTACGCCGCGCGGGTCTTGGGCGTCGACTGGGGCATCCCGACCGTCCAGCTCTCACCCACCTATGTGGCCTGGGCGGACCACGGGGACACCGTCATGGAGTGGCTGCGCGCGCGGCCCGGCGCCACCGAGCACTTCGCGAAGTTCGACGCCTGGCTCGCCGAGAACGGCGTCACCGGGCTGGACCACGCGAGCTTCGCCGGGGCCCCGGACCGGGCCCTGGCCATGATCCCGCGCGAGATGCAGCCCTTCGCCGACACGGTCTCGGACGCGGTCACCTTCGTGGGCCCGTGCCTGGGCGCGCGTGAGGACCAGGGCACCTGGCGGCGCCCCGAAGGGGCCGAGCGGGTGCTGCTGGTGTCCATGGGGTCGGCCCTGACCCGGCTGCCCGGGTTCTACCGCGAGTGCGTGCGTGCCTTCGGCGATCTCCCGGGCTGGCACGTGGTACTCCAGGTCGGCCGGTTCGTGGGCGCCGACGAGCTGGGCGAGGTTCCCGCCAACGTCGAGGTGCACCCCTGGGTGCCGCAGTTGGACGTCCTCCGCCAGGCGGACGCCTTCGTCACCCACGCCGGGATGGGCGGCTCCAGCGAGGGCCTGTACACGGCCACACTGATGATCGCGGTGCCGCAGGCCACCGACGGGTTCGACAACGCCGACCGCCTCCAGGCGGCCGGGGTGGCCCGTCGGATCGACTCGGCGGACGCCACGGCCGAAGCGCTGCGCTCAGCCCTGGTGGACCTGACCTCGGACCCGGAGGTGGCCGCGCGCCTGGCGGCGATCAGCGCCCGGCTCCGGGACGGCGGCGCCTCGTACGCTGCCGACCTCATCGAGGACGAGGCAGCCGAGTAGTCCCGGACGCGACCCCGCGACCGCCGCGGTGCGCCGCGCCCCTTCGGGCACGGCGCACCCCGGGCGTTCCACCCAGCGCCCTGTCCCGCTCCACGACGGCCGTCATCACCAGGAGGAACCACCATGGACCACCTCGTCGTCGTCACCGGCGGCCCGGGTTCGGGCAAGACGACGCTGATCGACCACCTGGCCGGGCTCGGACACCGGCGCACGGTCGAGGCGGGCCGTGCGATCATCCGCGACCAGCGGGAGATCGACGGACCCGGCCTGGCCTGGCGGGACGACGCCCTCTTCGCCGAGTTGATGCTGGCGTGGGAGATGCGCTCCCACCGCGAGGCCGCCGAGCACGACGGGCTGGTCCTGTGCGACCGGGGCGTGCCCGACCTGGTCGGCTACCACCGCCTGCGCGGCCTGCCGGTGCCCGAACACCTGTGGGCGGCCACCCGTGCGTTCCGATACCGGCGCACGGTGTTCGTCGCCCCGCCCTGGCCCGAGATCTTCGCCGGGGACACCGAACGCCACCAGTCACCGGAGGAGGCCGAACGGACCTTCGAGGCGATGTGCGAGGCCTACCCGGCCTGCGGGTACGCACTGGTCACCCTGCCCCGCGTCCCCGTCGCCGATCGCGCCCGCTTCCTCCTGGACCACCTGGACGGCTAGGGCTCAAGGGACATGCCGCGGGCGTTCAGGAGGTCGCTCAGGATGTCGGTTCCCGTGGGGCCCATCCCGTGCAGTCGCAGAAGGTCGGTCTCGCTCACCCCGTCCAGCTGTTCCAGATGCGTGTACCCGGCGCGGTTCAGGGCCCTGCGGGCAGGGGCGCCGATACCGGGGAACTCTTCCTCTGTTCTGTCCATGCCGTTGTCGTACCCATCGGACGGGATACCTGAGATGACATGTGTGTTGCGTTTGTGGCCGCTCGCGGCCGTAAACGCGGGAGTCCCTTGTGGTTCGGAGTGGGCGCGGCCACACTCTTGTCCTAGGTAACGGGAGAAATCGGGGCGGTCCGCGGTCCGCTGGAGGTGATTCGTCGGGTGGGCAGCGACGCGGAGCCCGAGGTGACGCCGATGAGCTGGGAGGTGCTCGACCACGCCATCAACCACGTGCGGGGCGAGGCCGACCGCATCAAGCTCCGGCTCGCGGACCTGGACCAGCACGTGGGACACCGGCTGCTCAGGGACGCCGACCTCGTGGGCGGCACCCGTGAGCGCTGGGAGTACGCCGCAGCCCACCTCCACCGGCTGTGGACGGTCCACGGCGCCTTCGCGCTCGTGCTGGACCGTGCGAACCTGGTCCGCGAACGCGGCGGCGAGGATCCCCAGAGGGAACTCGCCTTCCTGCTGAGGGGCCCGTCCGTCATCCTGCCGCTGGACCGGGGTCCCCTGCACGAACGCGGTCTGCTCGATCCCGACTCCGAACGCGTCACCACAGCCGAGGCCATCGCGCGGATGTCGGCCGACTACGACAAGGCCACCGAGGTCATCTCGGCGGTGGAGACCGCCTGGGACGTCCTGCACCCCCGGCTCGCGGAGCTGGAGACCATGTGGCAGGAGGTCTGCACGCTCTCGGACCAGGTGGAACTGGGCGAGGACGAACACGAGGGGCTGCGCCGACAGCTCGTGCGGGTGGGGGAGACCGTCCGCCGGGACCCGCTCGTCCTGGTCGTCGAGGCCCGTGTGGACACCTCGTCGCTGGACCACCTCCGGGGACTCCTGGTGCGCACCCGTGGCGAACTCCGCGACGCCCTGAGGATGCGCGACTCCTACTCCGAGAGCGTGGCACGCCTGGTCTCGGCCATCGACGACGTCGAGCAGGTCCTCCGGCGCGCCCGTGAACTGCGGGAACGGGTCGTGGCGAAGATCTCCGCACCCGGAACCGCGGACGTCCCCGACTCGGTTCCGTCGCTGCGCGCCGCGGTGATCGAGATGGACCTCCTGCGTTCCCGGAGCGACTGGCGTGGGCTGGGCGCCCGTCTGGGCCGGGTCCAGCACGACGTGCACCAGGCCAGCGACGCCGCCCAGGAGTGCGAACGGAACCTGTCGGAGCTCTTCGCGCGCCGGGCCGAACTCCGCGGTCGCCTGGACGCCTACCGCGCCCGCGCGGTCCGCCTCGGACTGGCCGAGCACGAACGGCTCGCCGGACTCCACGGACACGCGCACGGTGAGCTGTGGAAGGCGCCCTGTGACCTGCGAGCCGCCACCAGGGCGCTCTCCGCCTACCAGAGGGCGCTTCTGGAACTTTCGGGAAGCGATTCCCCGGAGGACAGAACCAGACCGGGAAACGGAGCGTCTGACGGCGAGACTGATGGTGGTGTGACCTAGATGACCATGTGCACTTCCCCCGGCTGCCAGGGCCAGATCGAGGACGGCTTCTGCGTGGTGTGCGGCCTGGCTCCCGTGGGCGTTCGTCCTCCCTCCCCGACCCCGCCGGCGCCGCGTCCGCCGGTGTCCGGCCCGTGGCGCGCCGCCGCCCGGAACCAGGACCGCGACGGCGAGCGGACCCAGCCCTCCTACGCGGCGCCCCACAGGGGCCCCGGCCCGCGGTGGTCCCGCGGCGGCACATCCGACGCGTCGTCCGGCCCCTCCTCCGGTGCCTCCTCAGGAGGTTCCACACGGGACTCCGACGGCGGCGACGCGGCCGTGCACTCCCACCCGATCAGCTCGGGGAACATCCGCCCGTCCGGCCGGTCCGGACCGAGCAGCGGCTCCGGGACCATCGGTACCTCGCCCAGCGGGAGCGGCGGTTCCGGCCGCGGCGCCCGGCGCGGCATGCTCGGCCTCGGCCTGCTCCAGGTCCCCCTGGTCCCGGCCCACGACCCCTCCGACGCGATCATGACCAACCCGGTCGTGTCGGAGAAGAACCGGTTCTGCGGCAACTGCTCAGAGAGGGTCGGCCGGTCGCGCGGTGAGCAGCCGGGCCGTACCGAGGGGTTCTGCCGTCAGTGCGGGACCCAGTTCTCCTTCACCCCCAAGCTGGTCGAGGGCGACGTGGTGGGCGGCCAGTACCAGGTGCTCGGCTGCCTGGCCCACGGCGGCCTCGGGTGGATCTACCTGGCCCGCGACCTCAACGTCAACAACCGCTGGGTGGTGCTCAAGGGCCTGCTCAACGCCGGTGACGCCGAGGCGCACAAGGCGGCCGCGGCGGAGCGCGCGTTCCTCTCCGAGGTCGAGCACCCCAACATCGTCAAGATCATCAACTTCTCCCAGCACCCGGACCCGCGCACCGGCATCCCCGGCGGCCACATCGTCATGGAGTACGTGGGCGGCAAATCCCTCCGGGAACTGCTCATCGAACGCCGGGCGAACGGCTCGGCCGAGGAGGTCCTCCCCCTCGGCCAGGTGATCGCCTACGGCCTGGAGTGCCTGCGCGCTCTGGGCTACCTGCACTCCCGGGGCCTGCTCTACTGCGACTTCAAGCCTGACAACGTCATCCAGAGCGAGGAGCTGATTAAGCTCATCGACCTCGGCGGCGTCCGGCGCATGGACGACACGCTCAGCCCCGTCTACACGACCCCCGGCTACCGGGTGCCCGAGGACGAGCTGCGCGGACCGGGCCCCACGGTGAGCGCCGACCTCTACTCGGTCGGCCGGGCCCTGGCCGTGCTCAGCTTCCACTTCAGCTTCATGCGCCAGCACCCGCACAGCATTCCCGACCGGCACGAGGTGCCCCTGCTCCAGCGGTACGAGTCCTACGACCGCTTCCTGCGCCGGGCCACCAACATCGACCCGGAGGCGCGTTTCCACGACGCCGGGGACATGGCCGACCAGCTCACCGGTGTGCTCCGCGAGG
This sequence comes from Nocardiopsis sp. L17-MgMaSL7, assembly GCF_003182025.1. Taxonomy (NCBI): domain Bacteria; kingdom Bacillati; phylum Actinomycetota; class Actinomycetes; order Streptosporangiales; family Nocardiopsidaceae; genus Nocardiopsis; species Nocardiopsis sp. L17-MgMaSL7. The sequence goes on from NZ_QGTF01000007.1 coordinate 49,299, forward strand.
TCCTGTCCGACTTGGAGGGCACTCCGCACCCGGCGGCCTCCGTGCTCTTCGGCGGCGAGAGCTTCACCCTCGTCTCCGGCGTGGGGACGCACAACGCCGACCGCATGCTGAGTCCGCCCCCGCCCACCGAGTCCGCCGGGCTGCTGCCCGCCCCGCTCATCGATCCGTCCGACCCGGCCGCCCAGCTCCTGCGCAGCTTCGGCGGCATGTCCCCGGCCGAACTCATCCCGACCCTGCGAGCGGCCCAGGCGCCGTCCCCCGAGACCCTCCTGATGCTCGCCCGGGCCCTGATCACGGTCGGCCGGCACGGGGAGGCCCTGGACGCGCTCCAGCAGTTCAGCACCGCGGTCCCCGGTGACTGGCGGACCATGTGGTACCTCGCCGTCGCCGAGCTGAGCTCCGGCAGCTTCGAGGGAGCCCGGGGGCACTTCGACGAGCTCTTCGACCACCTCCCCGGGGAGGTGGCGCCCAAGCTCGGCCTGGCGCTGGCCTGCGAGCGGACCGGGGACCTGGAGACCGCCGCCCGCCAGTACTCCACGGTGTGGTCCACCGACCACTCGTACGTGAGCGCGGCCTTCGGCCTGGCCAGGGTCCGGCTGGCCCAGGGTGACCGGGCCGCCGCCATCCGGGTCCTGGACGCCGTACCCGAACTGTCCAGCCTGTACGTCCACGCCCAGACCGCGCTGATCGCCGCGCTCGCCACCGGCGCCACCGACGGCGCCGACCACGTGCGCGCCGGGGAACGGCTCGACCGGATCGGGCTGGACAGCGAGTCCGCCGACCGGCTCGCCACGCGCGTCCTCGAAGCGGCCCTGGGCTGGCTGCGCGCGGGCGGCGCGGCCCCGGCCGGCCAGCGGCTCCTCGGCGGGGACTTCACCGAGGAGGGCGTCCGCGCCAACCTGGAGCGGCGGTACCGGGCCCTGGCCCAGCGCTCCGGCGTGACGTCGGAACGCCACGAGCTCATCGACAGGGCGAACTCCCTCCGCCCCGTGACACTGCTGTGAGAAGTGAAGGAACGTCGATGACCGAGGTACGGACCTGCCCTGCCTGCGCCGACACGGTGTCAGAGGGCGACCTCTACTGTGAGGGTTGCGGCCGTACCCTCCCGGTGGAAGCGCGCTCCGGGGCGGGGAAGGGCGGACCGCCCGGACAGCCCGACCGCGTCCCCACCACGCCGCAGGCGAGCATGACCGGGACCTTCCGGAGGGTCGTGTCCTCGGAGGGCGAGACGGTGACGGGCGAACGTCCCGGGCTGGTCCCGGCCGAGGGCGCCCCCACCGCGCCCCAGGTGAGCCTGCAAGGCGCCGTCGACGACGTGTCCGCCGCGCCCGCGTCTGGTCCCGCTGTGTCGGCCACACCCGCCACGCCCGCCTCGTCCGGCCCCGACGAGGTGCCGGGCTCGGACTGGGACGACGCCGACTCCCAGACCACCCAGCCGGTGCGCCGGGACCCCGGCCCCGCCGAGCCGTCACCGCCGAGGAGCGAGGTCCCCGACTGGCCGCCGCCCGCCGTGGGCAGTGAACCGGTCTCAGTGGACGACCCCGACCTGTGCGTGTGGTGCCCCGGGCGGGTCGTGGACGGGTACTGCGAGAAGTGCGGCTTCCTCCAGCCCACCGGCCGGGACCACGTCGAGGTACGCACCCGGCGCGCCTTCGGCGTCAGCGACCGGGGCCTGCGGCACAGACGCAACGAGGACGCCATGGCCGTACGGGTCGTCGAGGACGACGCGCCGCACGCCGCCGGCACCGTCGTGGCCGTCGTCTGCGACGGTGTGTCCAGCTCCCCCCGCTCCGACGAGGCCTCCCGGGTCACCGCCGAGACGGGTGCGACCGTGCTCGCCGAACGCGTGCGCCAGGGCGCGGACCCGCGCGAGGCCACCGCCACCGCGATGACCCGCGCGGCCGAGGCGGTGGCCGCGATCGCTGACTCACCCAGTTCCGCACCGGCCTGCACCTTCGTGTCCGCCGTGGTGGACCCGGCCACCGGGGCCGTCACGGTCGGCTGGGTCGGTGACAGCCGCGCCTACTGGATCTCCGGCGGTCCGGCCTCCAGCGCCTCCGCGCTGCTCACCCGGGACGACTCCTGGAGTGAGGCGATGGTGCAGATGGGCGCCCTCTCCCGTGAGGAGGCCATGCGCTCGGCCAACGCCCACGCGCTCATCGCCTGGATGGGGGCGGATTCGGGGGAGATCGACGCGCACATCTCCACCGTCACCCCGACCGGCCCCGGAGCGGTCCTGCTGTGCAGCGACGGCCTGTGGAACTACTACCCCGAGGCCCGGGACCTGACCGAGGCGGTGCCCGGGGCGTCGAGCGCACCGTGGGAGGCCTCCCGCACCTACGTCAGCCTCGCGCTGCGGGCCGGCGGCAAGGACAACATCACCGTCGTCGTCGTTCCCGTGCCCACCGACCAAGGGGGTCCCCGTGCCGGACAGGTCTGACCGCTCCGCCGAGCCCGAGTTCCGCGTCGAGATCGACCAGAACCCGTACCTGCCGCTGGGCGGGACGGAGGTGCACGCCGTGGTGAGCGTGACCTCGAACAGTCCCGTGCTGGTGGGGTCGTCCGTGCGGGCCTCGGAAGTGATCATCGTCGACACCTCCGGCTCGATGTACGGGGAGAAGATCAACGCGGCCAAGCGGGCGGCCCGCGCGGCCATCGAGACCCTGCGCGACGGGGTCCGCTTCGCCGTCGTCGCCGGGCACCGCGAAGCCGAGATGATCTTCCCCGAGAGCGCCCACCTGGTGGAGGTGGACGCCTCGACCCGGGCGGCGGCCCTGGAGGCCGTGGGACGGCTGCGCGCCGACGGCGGCACGCGCATGGGGGCCTGGCTGCTCAAGGCGGCCGAGCTCTTCGACACCGCGGACGACGGCATCCGGCACGCCATCCTGCTCACCGACGGCCAGAACAACGAGATGTCCGACGTCTTCGAGCGGGTGCTCCGACGGCTGGAGGGCAGCTTCGTCTGCGACTGCCGGGGCGTGGGCACCGACTGGAAGGTGGAGGAGCTGCGCCGCATCGACGCCGCGCTGTTGGGCGGCGGCCCCGGCATCGTCGCCGACCCCGCCGACCTGGAGGCCGACTTCCGGGCGATGGCCCAGGCCTCCATGGGTAAGGCGGTGGCCGACGTGGCGCTGCGCCTGTGGACCCCGCAGAACGCCGTGGTGCGCTACGTCAAACAGGTGGCGCCCACCGTCCGCGACCTCACCCACCGCGCGGTGGAGCGGGCCGCCCAGGCCGGGGACTACCCCACCGGTTCCTGGGGGACGGAGAGCCGCGACTACCACGTGTGTGTGGAGGTGCCGCCGGGCGACCCCGGCCGCCAGCTGCGCGCGGGCTGGGTCCGGGTGGTGCTGCCCGGTGAGGGCGGCGCCCAGGACCAGGTCCTCGCCTCCGGGAACATCCTCACCGAATGGACGTCGGACGAGGACAGGGCCACCGAGATCAACCCCCGGGTGGCCCACTACACGGGCCAGGTCGAACTGGCCCAGGCGATCCAGGACGGGCTCGACGCCCGTCGCGAGGGGGACGACCCGACCGCCACCACCAGGCTGGGCCGGGCCGTCGCGCTCGCACACGAGTCGGGCAACGAGGAGACCGCGAGGCTCCTCGACCGCGTCGTCGACGTCGTCGACGCGGCCACCGGAACGGTGCGGCTCAAGCCCAGCGTCGACAAGGTCGACGAGATGACCCTCGACACCAACTCGACCCGGACCGTACGGACCCGCCCCCACCCGGGTGGACCGGGACCCGGCGGCGCCCCCGGATCCGGGTAGGAGGGACCATGCCGAGTTGCCCCTCAGGGCACCACTCCACGGCCGACGACTTCTGTGACGTCTGCGGACTGCGTCTCCAGACACTGTCGGTGCCGCCCCCCGCCCACCCCCCGACCGCGACCCCGCCCACCCCCCACCGGGCGCCCCCCAGGCCCCGACCGGCGACCCGGGGCGGCCCCTGTCCGGAGTGCGGCACGTCCCGGGCGGGCCGCTTCTGTGAGGAGTGCGGCCACGACTTCGCCTTCGCCTCCCAGTCCGGCAGCCACCAGCGGCGGCTCTCCGCGCCCGACAGCGCGCCCACGGGCGTGCACTGGCGGGCCATCGTCGCGGCCGATCCCGCCTACTACCAGTACATGGTCAACCAGGGCATGCTCGACCCGGGCCGGATCAGCTTCCCCTCCGGGGGCAAGCCGCGCCGGGTGAACCTCCAGGGCGACCGCGTGCACGTTGGACGACGCAGCCAGTCCAAGGGGTTCACTCCGGAGATCGACCTGGGCGGGCCCGGGGGAGACCCGGCGATCTCCCACATCCACGCGGTCCTGCTGGCCGGACCCGGTGACACCTGGTCGCTCCTCGACCCCGGGTCGACCAACGGGACCACCATCAACGGGACGGCCAACCCCATCCCCCGCAACGTGGAGGTTCCCCTGAATGACAGTGACCGGATCTACGTCGGCGCATGGACCGTCATCATCATCCAGAAGGGGTGAACCCCGTTGATGCCCCCCGACCCCGGCCAGCCGGCCAGGCGCCCGAAGAGCGGCGCCCCCACACCGCCGTCGGCCGTGCCCGGACGACGTCTCCGCACCTGGTGGCCGCGCGTGCGGGCGTCGACGCGGTCCACGCCCGCCCGGGTGTGGACCCTGACGCTGCTGTGCGTGCTGGCCGTCGCGGGCCTGTTCGGTTCGGCGTCGGTGACGCTCAACCAGGCCCGTGGCGGTCTGGAGGTCCTGGACGAGGGCGCGGGGCGGCAGGCCATGAACACCACCGACCTCTACCTGAACCTGGCGGCGATGGACGCCAGCGTGGCGGACGTGCTGCTCATGGGCACCGACCACGACCTCGGGTCCGGGCGCGAGGCCGCCATGGACCGCTACGTCACCAGCCGACGGGAGGCCAACGAGGCCCTGCTCCAGGTGGCGTCGCTGACCAGTCAGGACGGTGACGCGCAGGAGAACGCGCGGGAGAACGTGCAGGCGCTCATGAACGGGATGGGCGCCTACGAGCAGGAGGTCGGTAGGGCGCTCCTGATCAACCGGGAGGCGGAGGCGCCTCCGGGGGAGGTGGACGCCGAGGCGCTCGCCGAGTACAGCGACGCCACGCAGCGGATGCACACCGAACTGCTGCCCAAGGCCTTCAACCTGGGGTTGGAGTCCTCGGCGATCGTGCGGCAGAGTCACGAGGACGGCCGGGGCGCGGTGACGGGCGGGCGCGTGGTGGTCGGCGTCGTGGGAGCTGTGACGGTGGCGTCCCTCCTGGCGCTCCAGCTCTACCTGCGGGTGCGCTTCCGCCGCCGCTTCAACGCCCCGCTGCTGGTGGCGACGGCCGGGTCGGTGGTGCTGACCGTCGGTGCCGTCCTGGCGCTGAGCGGCAGCGCGGCCCACGAGCACCGGGCCAAGAACGACGGGATGGACGCCGCCATGGCGCTGTCCCGGGCCAAGGCCATCGCCACCGACATGCAGGCCGACCAGAGCCGGTTCCTGATCGACGACGACCACGCCGACACGTACCGGCAGGTGTACCTGGAACGGGCCCAGCAGGTGCTCTTCCGCCCGGTCAGCACGCTGCCGGGCTACTACGAGGCGGTCGGGGAGATCCCGGACGCCTACCCGGAGCTGCCGGGGTCCGGCGTGCCCGACGAGGAGGACCCGGGCACCCTCGGTTACCTGGGGGAGGACGCCCAGCGGGCGTTGCTGGAGGACCATGACGCGGAGAACGCCCTGGAGGAGGTGCTCACCACCTTCGTCGCGCTCCAGGAGGCGGACGAGAGTCTGCGTGAGGCCGTCGCCGACGGTGACACCGCGCGGGCCATCGACATCCGCATGCGGGTGGCCGACACCGAGAACGGGCTGTTCCGCCAGCACACGGACGCGCTCGACGTCCTGGTCAGCGCGCACACGAACGAGTTCGACGCGGGCATCCACGACGGTCGGTCGGCGCTGTCCCCGTGGGTACTGGGGCTGCCGGTCGGCGCCCTCGCGCTGTTCGCCCTGGTCGTGGTGGGGGTCCGCCCCCGTCTGGCGGAGTACCGGTGAGCGCGGCGGGCGCCGGTTCGTCCGCACGCGCCGAAACCCCCCGAGAGACGAGGAGCGGGTCGATGTGGTTGCGAGGAGGCCGCGGCCGGGCCGTGGCGGCTCTGTGTGCCGTGGCGGTGATGGCGCTGCCCGCCTGCTCGGCGGAGGGAGGAGAGGACCCGCCCCTGCGGTCCCTCCTCGACAAGACGTCGATCACGGTCGGGGTCAAGGCCGACCAGCCCGGCGTGGGGCTGAGGAACGGCGAGGAGTTCGAGGGGTTCGACGTGGACGTGGTGAACCACATCGCCGAGGAGCTGGGAATCGACCACGTGCGGTTGGTGCCCATCACGTCCGACGTGCGCGAGGAGAGGCTGGTGGACGGTGACGTGGACATGGTCGTGGCGACCTACTCCATCACCGCCGAACGCAAGCTCGACGTGACCTTCGCGGGCCCCTACTACGTGGCCAGGCAGGACATCCTGGTGCGCAGGGGTGAGCAGGGGGTGAACGGGGTGGCGGACCTGGAGGGGCGGGTGATCTGTCAGGGAGACGGCTCCAACTCCGCCAGCCGGGTCGAGGAGGGCCTCGGTATCGACGTGGCCAAGGTCGAGAAGCCGGAAACCTACAGTGACTGCGTCGACATGCTCAGAGCGGGCGAGGTCGACGCCGTGTCCACGGACGATCTGATCCTCGCCGGGTTCCTGGACGAGGACCCGGAGGCGTTCGAGTTCGTGAACAAGCCGTTCACCGAAGAGCGGTACGGAGTGGGTCTGCCGAACGGTGACGTGGCGGGCTGCGAGGCCGTGAACAGGGCGATCGACACGATGTACCTGAGCGGTGAGGCCGGGAGGAGTCTGGACCGCTGGTTCGGCGGGACCGACCTGGAGCTGGTCACGGAGGTGCCCCAGTTCGAGGGGTGCGCGTAGGGGTCGTGGCCGTTCGGCGGGGGCACCGAGTGGCCCAGGAGGGGCGTATGTCAGATACTGATCCCCGCAGGGGGCTTTGGGGGGAGAGAAGAGGAGTTGTCCGTTGACCATCGTCGAGTTCCTGAACGCGCGTCTGGACGAGGACGAACGTGCGTCCAGGGCCGTCCCCGTGGGTTCACGCGGCCGGGAACGGGCGCTGGCCGAGGTCGCGGCCAAGCGCGGGATCGTCCGGGGCTACACCGAGGCGCACGACGCGAGCATGCGCATCGTCGACCCCTCCTCCCCGGCGGCGAACGTCGGCGGCGACCCGTGGTCGGAACTGCTGGCCTGGCGGCTCGCGGTGAAGTACCTGGCGTCCGTGTACCGGGGGCACCCCCAGTACGACCGGAGCTGGGAGGAGTAGCCCGCTAGGCGGGCTCGGGGAGGTCGAGGAGCCGTTCCACGGTCTGGGCCAGGTCGCGCCCCTCGACGTCGGGACTGGGGAAGACCGACGGGAACCGCCCCTCCAGGTGCGCGGACCACCCTGTCACCAGCCCGGCCCGGCGGCCCCCCGCCGCGTCCCAGCCGTGCGCCGTGACCAGCCCCAACCGTTCCGGGGGCACCCCCAGTTCGCGCGCTGCCGCCAGATACGGCTCGCGCGCCGGTTTCCACGCCGCCGGGCCGCCGCCCCCGGCGAGGGGTTCCAGCGGTAGTCCGGATCGTTCCAGCAGCAGGCGGACGTGTTCGCCGTCGCCGTGGCCGAGCACCGCCGCCCGGACGCCCCGCGCGTGGGCGGCCTCCAGCGCCGAGGCGGCCTCGCGGCGGGGTTCGAGCCGGGCGAGTCCGTCGATGATCGCGTCCTCGGCCCCCGGGGCGATCTGGTTCCCGGTGATGTCCCGCAGGGACCCCCGGGCCACGTCCTCGAAGGTGCGTTCCCCGCCCAATAGGGACAGGGCGAAGGCGTCCCGCAGCAGGTGGTCGCACCAGCGGGTCATGAGCACCCGGGGGATGCCCGCCTCACGGAACCGCCACTCCAGCGGGCCGAGCGGGAAGAGGGTGTCGAGGGCGTCGAGGACGAGGGCGGCGGGACGGACGGGACCGCGGGCGTGAGGGGGCACGGGGCGCTCCAACTCGGTGGGGGCGTGTGGTTGCTATCTACCCCGCAGCCGGGCTCAGAAGACGACGTGGCCGGAGATGTCGTCCTCAAGGTGGCCGGGAGACGGCCCCGGATCAGCGGGCGGCGTTGAGCCGCGGAATCTGCTCCGCCGCCCACGGGCTGATCACCCAGGGTGTGCGTTCGGCCAGTGCGGCCACGTCCGGCCAGGCCGCCCAGGTGAACTCGGCGACCTCGTCCGCGTCCGGGGCGGGGGTGTCCTCGGTGCGGGCCCAGAACACCGGGCAGAACTCGTTCTCCACGATCCCCTCGGCGGAGACCGCGCGGTACCGGAAGTCCGGCAGGGCCTCGGTGACCTCGGTCAGCTCGATCCCCAGCTCCTGGCGGACGCGGCGGCGCACCGCCTCCTCCATGGACTCGTCGGGAGCGGGGTGGCCGCAGCAGCTGTTCGTCCACACACCGGGCCAGGTGGTCTTGCCCAGAGCACGGCGGGTGAGCAGTACCCGGCCGTCCGGTCCCAGTACGTAGCAGGAGAAGGCCAGGTGGAGCGGGGTGTCCTCGGTGTGGACGAGGGCCTTGTCGGCCACCCCTACCGGCTCGTGCGCCTCGTCCAGCAGGACCACGAACTCGCGTTCCGCACCGCCGCCGGCGGCCGTCTGCTGGCTCACGAAACTCCCCCTGCCCGTGGTGCCAGGGCCCCACGCGTCGATTCCCAGTGCTGGCTCACCTCCCATGGTCGCCTGTCCCCGTGACCGCTTCGCACCGACCGTCCGGTCCCGGAGTGCGCATAGGGTTCCTGGTGGCCCGGCAGGAGGCCACCAGGAACAGCGGCGGGATGCAGTGGTGACGGAAACGGTGACGCGGACCACGGTCGACGGGATCGACCCGGACAGACTTCGGGTGTGCCTGGAGGTGTTGGCCGAGGCGGAGGGGCTGCCCGTCGACCACGACGACTCCCTGACGCTCCAGCGGGGTACCGCCCGGCTGTTCAAGGCCCTGAAGGAGCGGCGGCGCAAGGAGCGCAACGCCGCCCGCAGCGCCCACGACAAGGCCGTGTTCGCCGCCACCGCCACGGCCGCCCCGGACCGGATCGACGACGAGACCAACGGCCGCGCGCTCACCAGCCGCGCCCTGGCCTCCGGTGAGGACGGCGCGGAGGAGACCGGTGGCGCCGAGGACGCCGGTCGTCAGCTCGCCGGGGTGCTGCGCAAGGCCCGCCCCTGTTACGTGTGCAAGCAGAAGTACCAGGAGGTCGACGCCTTCTACCACCAGCTCTGTCCCGAGTGCGCCGTCTTCAACCGGCAGCGCAGGGAGGCCCGCACCGACCTGACCGGGCGGCGGGCCCTCCTCACCGGCGGCCGCGCGAAGATCGGCATGTACATCGCGCTGCGGCTGCTGCGCGACGGCGCCCACACCACTGTCACCACGCGTTTTCCCAACGACGCCGTGCGCCGCTTCGCCGCGATGCCCGACAGCGACCAGTGGCTGCACCGGCTGCGGGTGGTCGGCATCGACCTGCGCGACCCCGGCCAGGTGGTGCGGCTGGCCGACTCGGTGGCCGAACAGGGGCCGCTGGACATCCTCATCAACAACGCCGCGCAGACCGTGCGCCGCTCGCCGGGCTCCTACGCGCCGCTGATCGCCGCCGAGTCCCAGCCGCTGACCGGGGAGGGCCTGCCCGAACCGCTGGTGCTCGGCGGGGTCCGCCCCCGCGAGCTGGAGGGTGCCACCGAGTCCGAGGTGGCCGAGGTCGCGCCGCACACGCTGACCCCCGAGATGCTCACCTCCCTGGCGCTGACCACCGGCGCGGCGCACCCGGACCGGGCGCACCAGGCGGGCGCGATCGACGCGGGAGGCCTGGTGCCCGACCTGGCACCGGTCAACAGCTGGACGCAGCGGATCGGCGGGGTCGACCCCGTGGAGATGCTGGAGGTGCAGCTGTGCAACGTGAGCGCGCCCTTCCTCCTGGTGGACCGGCTGCGCCCCGCGATGGCCGCCTCCTCCGCGCGGCGCACCTACATCGTGAACGTGTCCGCGATGGAGGGCGTGTTCGGGCGCGGGTACAAGGGACCCGGCCACCCGCACACCAACATGGCCAAGGCGTCGCTGAACATGCTCACGCGGACCAGCGCCGAGGAGATGCTGGAGACCGACGGCATCCTCATGACCAGCGTGGACACCGGGTGGATCACCGACGAGCGGCCGCACCCGGACCGGGTGCGGATCGCCGCCGAAGGATTCCACGCGCCCCTGGACCTGGAGGACGGCGCGGCCCGCGTGTACGACCCCATCGTGCGCGGCGAGCTCGGCGAGGACCTGCACGGCTGCTTCCTCAAGGACTACCGGCCCTCGAACTGGTAGGCGTCAGGGTTCCAGGACCAGGCGCACCGGTGCGCCGACCCGCTTCTCCAGCCGGTCGACCGCCTGGGGCGCCTCCTCCAGGGTGAACCTCCCGCTGACGGAGCGGCTGAACTCCAGGCGGCCCGCCCGGACCAGGTCCACGAGCTGCACCACGTGCTCCGGTTCCGACCCGTAGTGGCCGAGGACCTGCTGGCGCAGGTAGCTGAACCGGGTGCCGTCGCGGACCTCCAGGGGCTTGTCGGTCAGCCCGACCAGCACCAGGCGGCCGTGCTCGCCGAGGACCTGGACGGCCTGTTCGCGCACGCTCGGGACCCCGGCGAAGTCGAAGGCGACGTCCAGGCCGCGTCCGTGGGTGAGCTGGCCGATCCGGGTGAGGAACTCCGGCGCCGTGGAGTCCAGTGCCACGTCCGCCCCGTAGTCCAGGGCGCGCGCACGGGCGTGCTCGTCGGGGTCGGCGGCGATGATCGGGGCGGCCCCCACCATCCGCAGGAGCTGCACGGCGTGCGCGCCCAGGCCGCCCACGCCCCACACGGCCACGGCCTCGGCCGGGCGCACGTCACCGGTGGCGGTCACGGCGGCCCAGGGTGTGGAGACGGCGTCGGGGATGATCGCGGCCTGCTCGAAGGGCAGCTCGTCCGGGATGGGCACTACCGTGGACTCACTGGCCAGCGCGTACTCGGCCCACCCGCCGTCGTAGTCCACACCCCTCGTGAGCACCTGGCCGTGCCGGTCGGGCTCACCGGCCTGGAGCGCCACCCGGTCGCCGACCCGGACATCGAACACCTCCGGGCCCAGTTCCTCGACCTCCCCGGCGACCTCGTGCCCCAGGGTGACGGTGTCCCCCTTGAGGTGGAGCGGGGTCAGACCGCCGCCGACGAGATGGGCGTCGGACAGGCACACACCGGCCGCCCGGACTCGGACGAGGACCTGGCCTGGGCCGGGGGTGGGCCGGGGGACGTCGGTGACCGTGAGGGTTCGGTCGGTGATGTTCAGCCGGGCCGCACGCATGGTGGCCATAGGTCGTTCCTCGCAGTCGTGTCGCAGGTGCCCATTTCCTCACCGATCATCACGGTTGGTGCTGGTGTGCGCACGGGGACGACACGGACCTCACGGGTCAGAACCCGCTCACTTTTTCGTCAAGCGGGCCGGGGTCAGTCCATGAGGCCGCCGCGGTACGCCCAGGCGGCGACCTCCACCCGGTTGCGCGCCCCGAGCTTCTCCTGCACCCGGGCCAGGTGCGTCTTGACCGTGCTCACGGTGACGTGCAGCTCCGCCGCCACCTCGGTGTTGGTGAGCCCGCGTGCGACCGTGCGCACGATCTCCAGTTCGCGGGCGGTCAGCCCGCTCTCGGCGAGGCCCTGCCGGGGTGCCCGGGCCGTCGAGAAGTGCTGGAGCAGACGCACGGTGATCTGCGGGGAGACCATCGCGTCGCCACGGGCGGCGGCACGCACCGCCTCGATCAGCAGCGCCGGTCCCGCGTCCTTGAGCAGGAACCCGACCGCGCCGCCCGTCAGCGCCGCGTGCACGTACTCGTCGAGGTCGAAGGTGGTCACCACGACCACCCGGAGCGGGTCGGCCACCCCCGGGCCGGCCAACCGGCGGGTGGCCTCCAGCCCGTCGATCCCCGGCATCCGGATGTCCATGAGGACCACGTCCGGGCGCAGCCGCTCGGCGAGCCGGACCGCTTCGATCCCGTCTCCCGCCTCCCCGACCACCGTGATCCCGTCCTCGGCGTCGAGCATGTAGCGGAACCCCGTCCGCACCATCTGCTGGTCGTCAGCGAGCAGCACCCGAATCGTCAACCCTGACCGTCCCCTCCGCGCCGCGCGGGGATGGTTCCCCGCACGGTCCAACCCTGCCCCACGCCGTCGGGTCCCGCGGACAGCTCTCCGCCGAGGAGCCGGGCGCGCTCGCCCATGCCCACCAGCCCGTGCCCGCCGCCCACCGGAAGCCCGGAGCCCCGGCCGTCGTCCTGGACGCGCACCTCCACCTCGCCGTCCAGGACCGAGACCACCACGCTCACCCGGGTGGCGCCCCGCGCGTACCGCAGCGCGTTGGTCACCGACTCCTGGGCGATCCGCAGTACCGCCGTGCCCACCTCCGGCGGCAGGTCCGGGACCGGTCCTGACACGTGCACGGCCACCTCGGGGCGGCCGGGCGCGGCCGGGGCGGCGAGCGCGTCCAACCCCTCGGCCGGGCCGGGCGCGAGCGGGGCCTCCCCCGGCTCCCGCAGGCGGGTGACCATCCCCCGCATGGACTCCAGGGCCCGGGTGCCCGCCGCCTCGATCTCCGGCAGGGCCGCGCGCACCGCCTCGGGGTCGCGCTCGGCGATGTGCCTCAGGGCCTGTGTCTGCACCACGATCCCGGTGACCTCGTGTGCCACCACGTCGTGCAGGTCGCGCGCGATGGCGAGCCGCTCGGTCGCGCGGACGCGCTCCACGTCGGCGGTGCGCTCGGCCCGCCGCCAGCGCAGGTACAGACCGGGAGCCAGGCCGGCGACGACCGCCAGCAGCGCGGCGGTCGGTTCGAGGTCGAAGGGTTCCCGCAGGTGGTCGGAGTAGACGGCGACGAAGGTCAGGACCATCACCACGGTGATCTGCCAGCCGCGGCACCGATACGCGGCCAGGGCGAGGATCGCCAGCATCCCCACGGCCTCGGACATGGTGACCGGGAAGCCGAAGATGCCCTTGGGCAGGGGCCACAGCAGCACCGACACGAACATCACGGCCACCGGCGCGACGATCCCGGCCGCCAGGGTCGCGAGTGGACCGGCCGAGGGCCGCGCGACCAGGGCGACCAGCAGCACGCAGAGAGCGCCGGAGACGCAGCCCGCGAAGTCCATCGCGGAGGTCGGCGGTCCCATCCAGTCCGGATGCGTGGGGATGGCCGACGCCGTCCGCAGATCCACGACCCACAGCAGGATCGTCCCCGCCGTCAGGGCGAACGCCACCAGGAGGGGGTACAGGCGCGACCGGCCGTCAGCGGTGGCGGAGAGCCTGTTCAGAGCCATGGTGTGGAGCATGGTGACCAGGCTAGGCCGTGGTCCGGCGGCCGTGCATCGGTCGAATGGCCGACGCGCGGCGGGTGGTGGGGGCGGGGATGGGCCGAAAGGCTGACTCCGCGCCCCTGGGGTTCGACTGATCGGTCGATGTGCGGCGAGGGGCCGCCGGGGGACGCTGGTCCCAACCACGAGGGAGGACCAGTGACCACTGCATCGACCCCGGCCGGGGCCCCGGCCACCGCACCGCCTGGAGGTGCACCCGACGGCGGACCCGCGCGACGGGTCGCCCTGCTGGACATCGCCCGCGCTCTCGCGATGATCGGCGTGGTGGCGATGAACGCGCCCACCGTCGTCTTCGCGGCCGAGCGCCTCGGGGAGGTCGAGCAGAGCACGCTCGCGTCGATCGTGGACGGGGCGCTGGGCCTGCTGATGTCGGGGAAGGCCCGCGCCCTGCTCATGGTGCTGCTGGGGGTGGGGGCCGTTCTCGCCTGGCGTTCCGCGACCCGGCGCGGAGGACGGCCGATGGCCGTCATGCTCCGCCGCTACGTGGTCCTGGGGGTGCTCTTCGGGGTGCCGCACCTGCTGGTGTTCCACGGCGACATCCTCACCCACTACGCGCTCACCGCGCTGGTGCTCGCCCCGCTGATGCCGTTCCTGCTGGCCGGGCGGGGGAACCGGCCCCTGTGGTTCGCGGTGGCCCTGTTCGCCACGGCCCCCTTCGCCGAGTTCGGCCTGGGCACGCTGTTCCCGGGCAGCCAGCTGGACATCCTGGTCACCCTCATCCCGCAGACTCTCGGGTTCTTCTGTGTGGGCGTGTGGCTGGCCCGCAGGCCCGAACTCGACCCCGAGCGCGCCGACGAGCCCACCCGGCTCCCGGCACGCATGATGTGGACGGGACTGGTGGGACAGGTGCTCGGCCTGGTGGCCCTCTACGGCGCCGACCTGTTCTTCCCCATGGAGTTCGATTCCGACGGCATCCCGGTGATGGGTCCCGACGGCGTCCCGGTGGCCTCCCCGGGGTCGGACATGATGGTCTCCTTCGGCGCGAGCCTCGGTGGCCTGGGCGGCGCCCTGTTCTTCCTGGGACTTGTGTGGTGGCTGGTGAGGCGGGACCGGACCGGTGCCCGCGCGCTGGGCACGCTGGCGCCGTTGGGCCGGATGACGCTCACCGTGTACCTGGGCAGCACCGCCGTGTTCCTGCTGAGCATGAAGCCGTTCGAGGGCGAGATCCCGCTCCTGGCGCAGTACGGGATCGCCGCCGCCTACTTCGTGGTGATGGCCCTGTTCGCCCGCTGGTGGCTGGGCCGTTTCAGGCTGGGGCCGCTGGAGTGGATCTGGCGCAGCCTCACCTACCTGCGCCCCATGCCGATGCGCCGGATCCCGGAGGCGGTCACGTCGTCGCTCACCGAACCCGAGCGGGTCGTCAGCGGACAGGACCCGGCAGGGCGGCCCGGAACCCCCGGCGAGGTTTCGAGGGGCTGAGGCGCGGAGCGCCGCTCCGGGGCGGTCCCGGTCTTCAGCCCCCGGCCACCGAGGGCAGCAGCCGGACGTCCGAGCCGTCGTGGACCGGTGCCTCCAGGCCGCCCACCGAACGGCACTCGTCCTGGTCCACGAACACGTTCACGTACCGGCGCAGAGCGCCCTGCTCGTCCCTGATCCGACGGTCCAGGCCGGGGTGGCGCGCGGCCAGCGCGTCCAGCACGCCGCGCAGCTCGGTGCCGTCCTCGACCTCCAGCGGCACGTGGGTGGCGCCCTCGGCGTCGACCCGCAGCACGCTGGTCAGGTGCACGGTCACCCGCATCTCACACCTCCGTGGCCCGAACGCACAGGACGTCGGGCAGGTGGGCGGTGACGAGGTTCCAGCGGTCATCGTCGTCGGTGGTCGCGTAGACGTCCCCGGAACGGGTGCCGAAGTAGAAGCCGGGTACCCGTGCTCCGTCCGTGCAGGCGGCGTCGCGCAGGACGATCCCGAAGTACGGCTCCTCGGGCAGGCCCTCGTTGACCGCCCGCCACGTCGCTCCGCCGTCGTCGGTGCGGTAGGCCCCCAGCCGGTACCCGGCCGGCAGGTGGACCTCCTGACTGATCACGGGGAAGTTCAGCGCCGTGTCCGGGTCGTGCGGGTGGGCGACCATCGCGAAGCCGAAGTCGGTGGGCAGCCCCTCCTCGATCCGGCTCCACCCGTCCACGGCCGGGTTGGCGCTGCGGTAGACCCCGTGGTGGTTCTGCGCGTAGAACGACCCGTCCGGGGCGGCGGCGACCTTGTGCACGCACTGGCCGTACTCGGGCTCCTCATCGGGGAGGAAACCAGCGGAGATACCCCGGTTGGTCGGCGTCCAACTGGCCCCGTCGTCCTCGCTCTGGTAGACACCCCCCGTGGACATGGCCACGGTGATCGCCTCGGGCGACTGACGGCCCGCGCCGAGCGTGCCGGGCAGGACCGTGTGGATGGCGGCGCCACCGGCGCCGGGCATCCAGTTGACCCGGTGCGGGTGGTCCCACAGCGCGCGGACCAGCTCGAAGCTGTCGCCCCCGTCCGAGGACCTGAACAGGGCGTGCGGCTCCACCCCGGCGAACACCGTGTCCGGGTCGGCGCCGAAGGCGAACTGCCAGGCGCGGGTCAGCGAACCGTCGGTGTCCTCGGGGAAGGCGATGGGCGGAGACGGCGGCTCGGTCCACGTGGCGCCGAGGTCGTCGCTGTGCCAGACGCTCGGACCGAAGTGCCAGCTCTCCGTCCCGGCGAGCAGCCGCTTGGTGCGCGGGTTGATCCCGACCGTGTAGACGGGGCTCATCCCCGCGTCGTTGGCCTCGTCCAGCCGGTGCGGGCCGGTCACCTCCCATGCGCGCCGATCCTCGCTCCGGGCCGTGAACAACCCCTTGCGTGTGCCGATGACCAGGAGATATGCCATGACGAACTCCAAGGTGTGAGTCAGGTCTCCACTCTGGCACAGGGGGGCGGTCGTGGCCGGAAGGCGCGGGGCCGACCCGGCGGGCGGGGTGGCGGAAGCGTCAAAGGCGGGGTTGCGGACGCCTCGGGTAGTGAATAGTTAGGAACCCGAACGATTTACCGTGGGTGGCGAATTCGCACCTCGGGGAAATGGTGGCCCTGTTGGAGGGATAAGTTCTGTGTGGAGGGAACCCTTTCCGGGCAAGGGTTCTGCGGCGAGTGGAAGGCGGTTGTCGGTACCAGATCACTTTGCAATAAACTCCCGGGCCAACCGGTGTTCGCTCCGAGGTTTGCCCAAACCCCGGGACGCCGGTCACGTCCCGTCATCCAGCCCGGAAGACATCCCGCTCCTTCGGTCTCTCGGTCCGTTTCGGGACCACCGTCCCAATGGCCGGTCCCGCGTACCATCGAGAACCGAGTTCCCACTCGATAGGGTCGCCTCATGCACCACCCCCCGGACACGCTCCACGCTCGCAAACGTCGTAAGGCGAGGGCCACGATCGTGTCAGCAGCCTTCCAACTCTTCGCCGAACACGGATTCGACAACGTCACGGTCGCGGCCATCGCGGAACGCGCCGAGGTCGGCCGCACCACCTTCTTCCGGTACTTCGGCGACAAACAACAGGTGCTGTTCGCCGACGACAGCGCCGAGGTGGACCGCATGTGCGCCTACGTGCGCGAACGCGTGGACCGGAAGCCGGGGACCGATCTCGGGGCCGCGCTCGCCCTGCTCCGTGAGGCCGCTGCGGCCACGCGACCCCACGCCGCCCTGTCACCCGCGCACTCGGTCGTGCTGGTGCGGCTCCTCCGGGAGAGCATCGACCTCAGGTCCCGCTACCTGCTCACCAGGCAGCAGAGGGCGCTCCGGCTGGCCGTGGCCCTGACGGAGGCCGGGACGGTGGAGGACGTCGCCGTCCTGGCCGCCCACACGGCGATGGCCTGCGATCTCACGGCGATGCGGCTCGCGGACAGCCCGGAGGCCTACCCCGCCCGCGTGGACGAGGCCCACGGGATGCTCCGCACCCTGGGGATGTCCGGGGAGTGACCGGATCGGGGCGCGACCCTCCTGCCCCGATCCGCACGCCCTGACACGGCCGTTCCCGGCACCCGCCCCCGGCCCGCACACCCGGACCCGGACCGGGCCGCGCGGGGGGCCGGCCGTGGCTCAGACGTCGTGCTCACGCACCAGACCGACGAGCCGTCGGCCGAAGCACGCCACCACCGCCAGGCTGACCGCGCCCACCAGTGCGTAGGGGGCACGGAGCGCGTCAGTCTGGCCCAGGGTGGGGGTCAGGGCGGCCACCAGGACACCGCCCGCCGCCATGCCCACGGCGCTCATGCCCCAGCTGACCGTGCGCATGGCGGCGTTCACCCTCCCGAGCAGGTGGTCCGGGGTGACGCGCTGACGGATCGACGTCATCGCCACCGCGTAGCCCAGGACGAGGCCGCCGCTGAGGAAGTACACCCCGGCCACCACCGGGGTGAGGGGGAGGAGCGCCACCAACGAGTAGAGCAGCCCGCTCCCGGCCAGGCAGAGCGTCGGCAGCGTCCCGTGCGGAAGGACGGAGCGCAGCCAGGAGACCACCTGCCCGCCGAGCACCCCGCCGATCGCGGCGAAGGCCATGAGTAGGCCGAACCCGGCCGGTCCCAGCCCCAGCGTGTCCCGGACGAACAGCACCTGGGTGGAGAGCAGGGTCGCGTAGGCGGTGTTCACGAACACCGCGATGACCGCCACCGCGCGCAGCAGCGGCTGGTCCCACAGGGCCCGCACGCCCTCGGCCACGTCCGCCCACACCCCGCGCGGTCCGCTCGGTGCTCTGGGAGCGGGGCCCTCCGCGAGTCCGGCGCCGACGGGTGCGGGGGAGGTCGCGCGGACCCTCAGGAGCGCGACCACCGACACCAGCAGCGCGACGATGTTGAACAGGAACGGCACGAACAGGCCCAGGGTCAGCACGAATCCCCCCAGCGGGCGCCCGGCGAACTCCTGCGCCACGATCGCCCCGGAGCGGACGTGCCCGTTGGCGCGCTCCAACGACTCCCGGGGCACGAGCGCGGTCACGGTGGTCTCGGCGGCGGTGTCGTAACAGACCTCCAGGGCGCCGAAGCAGAACGCGAAGGCCGCGAGCAGGGGGACCGAGGCCGAGCCGGAGAACACCACGAGGGCCAGCAGCGCCCACAGCAGCAGTCGCAGCGTGTTGGCGGAGACCATCAGGGTGAACCGGGGCAGGCGGTCCACGAGCACGCCCGCGGGGAGCGCCAGGAGGAGCCAGGGCAGCCGCCCGGCGGTGGCGACGGCGGCCACCAGGGCCGCGCTGTCGGGGGCCAGGGAGGAGGCCAGCCAGGGCACGGCGATCATCGCCACGCCGTCGCTCAGGTTCGAGGCCAGGGACGCGGACCAGAAGGCCCAGAAGCGACCGCCGAGCGGTGCCGCCGACGCCCGGGTCGTGGAGTCGGACATGGGGGACCGGCCTTCCGCACGCCGGTGTATCGGGCGGTTCCCGAGCGGGGCACCGGCACACGGCCCCACGCTAACCCGCCGCTCCCCTGCCACATCCGGGGGATGCGCGGGGGATCGGGAGCGCGAGGGGGCTGGATTTAGTAGGACGTCCAACTATATGGTGAGGGAGCCGCGGAGCGGGGAAGCTGGTGCGAATCCAGCGCGGTCCCGCCACTGTGACCGGGCAGAACACCCGGAAGTCAGGCCACCGCTCGCGGCCGGAGATTCGTGTGGTCCACGAGGATGGAGCGAACACGCATGGTCAGCGAGCTGACGCATTTCGTGCATGGCACCAACGTCCCGGGGCGGAGCGGCCGCTTCGGCGACGTGTACGACCCCAGCACCGGCCAGGTCCAGGCGAGGGTCCCCCTTGCGGACCGGGCGGAGACCGAGGCGGTCATCGCCGACGCCGAGCGGGCGCAGGTCGAATGGGGTTCCTGGAGCCCCCAGCGCAGGGCGCGGGTCCTGCTCAAATTCCTCCAGCTGGTCGAACCCGAACGCGAGTCCCTCGCCCGGGCCCTGTCCGCCGAGCACGGCAAGACCGTCGCCGACGCGCACGGCGACCTCCAGCGCGGACTGGAGGTGGTGGAGTTCGCGGCGGGCATCCCGCACCTGATCAAGGGCGAGTTCACCGACAACGCCGGGTCCGGGATCGACGTCCACTCCCTGCGCCAGCCCCTGGGCGTGGTCGCGGGCATCACCCCGTTCAACTTCCCGGCGATGATCCCGCTCTGGAAGGCCGCGCCCGCCCTGGCCTGCGGGAACGCCTTCATCCTCAAGCCCTCGGAGCGCGACCCCTCGGTCCCGCTCCGCCTGGCCGAACTCTTCCTGGAGGCGGGCCTGCCGCCGGGCGTGCTCAACGTGGTCAACGGCGACAAGGAGACGGTGGACACCCTGCTCACCGACCCCCGTGTGGCCGCCGTGGGCTTCGTCGGCTCCACCCCGATCGCCGAGTACGTGTACTCCACGGCCACCGCGCACGGCAAACGCGCCCAGTGCTTCGGCGGGGCCAAGAACCACATGATCGTCATGCCCGACGCCGACCTCGACCAGGTCGCCGACGCCCTGATCGGCGCGGGGTACGGGTCCGCCGGTGAGCGCTGCATGGCCATCTCCGTGGCCGTCCCCGTGGGCGAGGAGACCGCCGACGCCCTCGTCGCCAAGCTCACCGAGCGCATCGCCGGGCTCACCGTGGGCGCCTCGGACGACCCCGAGGCCGACTTCGGGCCCCTGGTGTCCAGGGACGCCCTGGACCGCGTGGACGCCTACGTGGGGCTGGGGGTGGAGGAGGGCGCCGAACTGGTGGTCGACGGCCGCGGACTCAAGGTCAAGGGCCACGAGGACGGCTTCTTCACCGGCGCCTCCCTGTTCGACCGCGTCACCTCCGACATGCGCGTCTACAAGGAGGAGATCTTCGGTCCCGTGCTGACCGTGGTGCGCGCGGCCGACTACGAGGAGGCCCTGCGGCTGCCCAGCGAGCACGAGTACGGCAACGGCGTCTCCATCTTCACCCGGGACGGCGACACCGCCCGCGACTTCTCGCAGCGCGTCAACACCGGCATGGTCGGCGTGAACGTGCCCATCCCGGTCCCGGTCGCCTACCACACGTTCGGCGGCTGGAAGCGCTCCGGCTTCGGTGACCTCAACCAGCACGGACCCGACTCCGTCCGCTTCTACACCCGTACCAAGACCGTCACCTCGCGCTGGCCCTCCGGGGTCAAGGAGGGCGCGGAGTTCACGATCCCGGTCGTCCGATGACCTCCGCGATCACCGACGAACAGCGCGCGCTGGCCGAGACCGCGCGCGGGTTCGCCGACGAACACCTCGCACCCTTCGCCGTCGGCTGGGACCAGACCAAGCACTTCCCGGTGGACGTGCTCCGCAAGGCCGCCGAACTCGGCATGGGCGGCCTCTACGTCTCAGAGGACACCGGTGGCACCGGCCTGACCAGGCTCGACGGCGCCCTCGTCTTCGAGGCCCTGGCCACCGGCTGCCCGTCCCTGGCCGGGTACCTGTCCATCCACAACATGGTCGCCTGGATGGTCGACCGCTACGGCGACGACGAACAGCGCGCCCGCTGGCTCCCGGGGCTGTGCTCCATGGAGACCCTGGGCAGCTACTGCCTCACCGAGCCCGGCGCCGGTTCCGACGCCGCCGCGCTCAGCACCCGTGCCGTCCGCGAGGGGGACTCCCACGTCCTCACCGGCTCCAAGCAGTTCATCTCCGGGGCGGGCGTCTCCGAGGTGTACGTGGTGATGGCGCGCACCGGAGGCGACGGCGCCGCGGGGATCTCCGCGTTCGTCGTACACCGCGACGACCCCGGGGTGTCCTTCGGCCCCAACGAGGCCAAGATGGGCTGGAACGCCCAGCCCACCCGCCAGGTCCTCATGGACGGGGTCCGGCTGCCCGCCGACCGTCTCCTGGGGGCCGAGGGCGACGGCTTCCGCATCGCCATGAACGGGCTCAACGGCGGGCGCCTCGGCATCGCCGCCTGCTCGCTCGGGGGCGCTCTGGCCGCCCTGGAGGGGAGCACCGCCTACCTGGGGAGCCGGGAGGCCTTCGGCGCCCCGCTCATCAACGCGCAGGCGCTCCAGTTCCGGCTCGCGGAGATGGCCACCGACCTGGAGGCCGCCCGCTCCCTGCTGTGGCGGGCCGCGAGCGCCCTGGACGAGGGCGACCCGGAGGCCGCGCACCTGTGCGCGATGGCCAAGCGGTTCGCCACCGAGGCCGGGTACACCGTCGCGGACCAGGCCCTCCAGCTCCACGGAGGGTACGGCTACCTCACGGAGTACGGCATTGAGAAGATCGTGCGCGACCTGCGGGTGCACCGAATCCTGGAAGGAACCAACGAGATCATGAGCCTCATCATCGCTCGACGACTCACCGGGGCCGCCTGATGACCGGCGTGACCACCCCCGGGGAACCGACCCCGGACGACGCGACGGTGCTGCTGCGGGTGGAGGGCACGCTCGCCCGCGCCACGCTCAACCGGCCGCGCACCATCAACGCCCTGGACCACGCGATGGTCCGGGTGCTCGCGGACGCCCTCACCTCCTGGGAGAAGGACGAGGGGGTGTCGGTGGTGCTGCTCGACGGCGCCGGGGAGCGCGGCCTGTGCGCGGGCGGCGACATCCGCGCCATCCGGGCCAGCGCGGTGAACGGTGACCGGCAGGCCGCCGACTTCTGGCGGGACGAGTACCACCTCAACGCGCGGATCGCCCGCTGTCCCAAGCCCTACGTGGCCCTCATGGACGGTGTGGTCATGGGCGGGGGCGTGGGTGTGTCCGCGCACGGCGGCGTCCGTGTGGTCACCGAGCGCTCCAAGGTGGGCATGCCGGAGACCACCATCGGGTTCGTGCCGGACGTGGGCGGAACCTTCCTGCTGTCGCGGGCGCCCGGCGAGACCGGCACGCACCTGGCGCTCACCGGCACGCCGATCGGCGCCGCGGACGCCGTGTACACGGGCATGGCCGACCACTACGTGCCCTCCGAGCGGCTGCCCGACCTCGTCGCCGCGCTCACGCGGGCGGGTACGGAGGCCGAGGTCACCGAGGCCGTGGGCCGGTTCGCCGAGATCGTCCCGGCCGCGCCCCTGGAGGCCCGGCGCCGGTGGATCGACGCCTGCTACTCCGCGGACACCGCAGAGGAGATCGTGGCGCGGCTGCGCGACCACGGCGACCCCGAGGCGGCTCAGGCGGCCGAGACCATCGTGGCCAAGTCGCCGACCGCCGTGAAGACCACCCTGGCGGCGCTGCGCCGGGCCCGGGCCCTGGACACCCTGGAGGAGGTTCTGGAACAGGAGTACCGCGTGTCCACGGCCGCGCTGGCCTGGCCCGATCTCGCGGAGGGCATCCGGGCGCAGGTGATCGACAAGGACCGGAACCCCCGGTGGTCCCCGGCCACGCTCGCGGAGGTGGACGACGCCGACGTCGACCGTGCCTTCGATCCCGCTCCGGACGGACCGGTCGGCCTCGCCGAACCGGTCGCCGTGACCGATGGCACCGGAGGTGCCCGATGACCGCGATCGCCTTCGTGGGGCTCGGCAACATGGGCGGGCCGATGGCAGCCAACCTCGTCACGGCGGGGCACGACGTCACCGGGTACGACCTGGTCCCCGAGGCGCTGGAGCGCGCCTCGGGCGCCGGGGTCCGGGTCGCCGGGTCCGCCGCCGAGGCGGTGGCCGGTGCCGACGTCGTCATCACGATGCTGCCGAGCGGCCGCCACCTGCTCACCGCCTACCAGGGCGGCGCCGACGCCGAGGGCGGCCTGCTGGCCGCCGCCCGTCCCGGCACGCTCTTCCTGGACTGCTCCACGGTGGACGTGGCCGACGCGCGAACGGCCAACGCCGCCGCCGTCGAGGCCGGGCACCGGGCCATGGACGCCCCCGTCTCCGGGGGCGTGACGGGCGCCGAGGGCGGGACGCTCACCTTCATGGTCGGAGCGCAGGAGTCCGACCTCGACACGGTGCGGCCGCTGCTGGACGTGATGGGCGCCAAGGCCGTGCACTGCGGCGGCCCCGGCGGCGGCCAGGCGGCGAAGATCTGCAACAACATGGTGCTGGGCGCCTCGATGCTGGCCGTGAGCGAGGCGTTCGTGCTGGGCGAGCGGCTGGGCCTGACCCACCAGGCGCTGTACGACGTGATGTCCACGGCCTCCGGGCAGTGCTGGTCGCTCACGACCTACTGCCCGGTCCCGGGACCGGTGCCCACCAGCCCGGCCAACAACGACTACCGGCCGGGCTTCGCGGCCGCGCTGATGGCCAAGGACCTGGGTCTGGCGGCCAGCGCTCTGGAACAGACCGGGGTGGAGGCGCTCATCGGCGCCCGCGCGGCGGAGGTCTACCGGACCTTCGTCGAGGGTCTGGACGGGGAGCCCCGGGACTTCTCCGCGATCGTGGAGTCCGTGCGCGAGCGCTCCGGCCGGTCGGCCCCGGAGGCCGTCTCGGACTGAGTGGGGCCGGAGGCGGCCCGGGTGACCCGAGGGAACGGGCACCCGGGCCGTCCGACGTCGGGCACACAGTGGCCGACGTCGGTCACACGGGGAGGAACCACGGCCCGCCGGGTGGCGTCTCACAGAGAGTCAGGCTTCGGGACGCGGTGTCCCGGGCAGTCGTCACCCCAGCGTGGAGCTGAATCCCCCATGAACCCCAAACCCGGCGCGCTCACTGCCATCCAGGTCATCCTCTTCATCATGTCCGCCATCGCGGGCCTCGCCCTCCTGCTGGCCGTGGTGGGCGTGAGCGCCGTGAGCTCCGGGGAGCTGGAGAGCGCCACCGGAGTGAGCTCCGGGACCTTCTGGTTCCTGATGCTCGTCGCCGCCGCGACGACCGCCTTCTACGCCTACGTGGCCTCCACCCTGGGCCGGGGCGGGTACCGCACCCGGACCCTGGTGCGCGTGGTGGTGGGGGTCGGAGTCGCCTCCGCGCTGATCAACATGCTGAGCGGGGAGAGCGGCATCGTCGGCCTCGTGCTCATGGTCGTCGTCCTCGTCCTCAACGAGGGCGAGTCCGCCAAGCGCTGGTACGAGGAGACCGAGAACCCGGCCCCCCTCCGGGGCCACTGACCGGGTCGGCGCCGGGGCGGTGTCCCTGGTGGTGGATCCCGAGTGGGGAACGTCCGATCCGGTCGCTAGGATCCAGACCCGGCGAGGACGGGCCCGGTCCGAGGCCCGCCGCCCTCTCACCAGGAAGTCCCCCATGAGTACGAGCCGCATGCCCCTGGCGCTCAGAGCCCTGCGCAACATCCTGTGGATCATGGTCGTCTTCGGAACGATGGGGCTCGTCCTCTCCCTGATCGGGTTCTCGGTCATGACGGAGGAGGAGATCCACCAGGAGACGGGGATGGGCCGGTCCGCCTCGATCGCGCTCATGCTGTCGACTGCGGTCATGCTCCTGGTCAAGGCGTACGTCGCGGCGTCCCTGAGCCGGGGAGGTCGGGCCCAGCGGTGGTGCGTGCGTGTGGTCGCGGCGTCGTACCTGCTGCCGGGGCTTGTGCTACTGCTGGTCCTGGACGTCACCGGGCTCTTCGACATCGCGGTCGGCCTGCTGTACCTGGCGCTCAACGAGAGCCGGTCGGCCCGGAACTGGTACCGGTCGCGGGCGACGGGCGCGGCACCGGAGGCGGCCCCTCCGAGGGCGGAGCCTCCGGTACCGGACGCCCCGGCCCCGACCCCCTGACACGCGTGCGCGCCCCGGCCACCTCCGGCTCCCATCAGGCCGGGGTGGCCGGGGCGCGCGTCCGTGGTGCCGCCCCGGCGGCGTCCTAGAACGGCGTCAGGGTGATCTCCAGCCCCGAGGGGCCGTGGTCCTGGATGTAGGACGCGAAGTCCTCGACGTCGTCGAAGGCGAAACCGTACGCCTTGCCGTCCTCCGTGTGCTCGTGGAACGTCCCGGCGTAGCGGTTGGCGATGTCGGCCAGGTAGAACTCGGCCGGGTCGTTGGTGGGCTGGGCGGCGTGGTCCAGCAGGGTGGCGCGGTTGAGCGCCGCCCCCACGATCGCCGCCACGGGGCCCGTGATCCCGTCGTTGGGCGCGGCCAGGGCGCCGTCGCAGAAGAGCACGTCACGGGTGCTGGGCCGGGGGATGGGCGAGACCCCGCCGTCGAACAGCAGCTCGTCGCCCTGGACCCGGCCGGTGAAGGTCCCCGCGTTGGTGGTGACGCTCAGGTCGGTGCCCGCGTAGTGCGACCACACCTGGTCCACGTACGGGTCGTAGTAGTCGGTGGGGAAAATCCCCGCGTCGAGCCCGTGACCGGGGGCGATGATCCGGTGACCGTCGTAGACCAGGGACGAGAAGTCCGGGTCGGCGGCGAGGGTCTCGAAGATCGCGTCGCGGCCGCCGGGCAGGAGGAAGCCGGTGCTCTGGTCCTCGTTCCCGGTCAGCCGGATGCCGATCGGCACGCTGAACTGGTCCACCATCGAGGTGTTGCAGAACATGCCGTCCTCGTTGTGGGTGAACTCCACCGAGTCGTGCAGGACGTCGAAGCCGTGGTCGTCCTCGACCCAGCCCGCCGGGAGCTGGAGGGCGGGGTTGCCGTCTCCGTCCTCGACGATCCGGATACCGAGCTTGCCTCCCATGGCGAAGTAGATCCGGCCGGACATGTAGGGGAGCGTCATGCCGGAGAGGGCGCCCAGGGGGATCGAGTAGTCCGTGTAGCCGTCGTCGGTGTTGTCGTCCACGCTGACGGGGTGGGGCGTGCCGTCGGAGTCGACCCAGCAGTGGACGTCGTCGACGAGGTCGGTGCCGACCACGTACACGAGGACCTCGTCGTCCCCGAAGCGACCGCTGTTGTTGGTGACGCTCACCGGGAGCGCTCCCAGGTTGGACGAGTCCGAGACGGGGGCGATGTTCTGGGGCCTGGTGGCGCAACCGGTCGCGCCGAGCAGGGGAGCCCCGACGGCGATCGAGGCGCCGCCCAGGAAGAGCCTGCGGTTGATCATGGAACTCCTCAGTAGCGGGTGTGAAGAGGTGCGCACCATGGAGCCAGGCCGGGGGTGTCCGCGTCAACGGGGTCAGTGGGGCGGATTCGCGTGGCGATCACGTTACCCGTGGTGACGAAGTTGCGTGTGATGTAGATCACATGGGGTGTCCGGGGGTGAGCTCCATCAGAGCGACCCCCCTGTGCCGGTGGCTCCCCGCGACCGACAGCCCCGCGCGCTCGGCCAGGGCCGCCAGCTCGTCGGCGCCGCGCTCCCGGCCCTGGAAGAAGGCCAGCATCCGCAGGTCCAGCTCGCTGACCACGTCCTCGGCGGCGTGCTCGGCCACCAGCACGGTCCCGGCCGGACCTGCCGCCTCCGCGCACCGCCGCAGGATGGCCTCGGCCGACGCGTCGTCCCAGTCGTGCAGGATCCAGCCGAGCACCAGGGCGTCCCCGGTCACCGGCAGCGGATCGAAGAAGCTGCCCTCGACGGCGTCGGCGCGGTCGGCCAGACCCGCCTTCCGGAGGTTGACTCGCGCCGCCGCCACCGGACCCGGCAGGTCCACCACGGTCCCGCGCGGCCGGTGGAAGCGTTCCAGCAGTGTGATCAGCAGTGATCCGTTCCCGCCGCCCACGTCCACGATGTGGTCCAGCGCCTGCCACTCGTACATCTCCGCGAGGGTCCCGGAGTGGTTGACCATCCGGGCGCTCATGAGTTCGTCGAACGAACGGGAGAGCTCCGGGTCGGCGGACAGGTCCTCCCAGAAGTTCGAGCCGTCGAAACGCAGGGAGTAGGCGCTCCGGCCGGTACGCAGCGCCTCGGCCAGCTCGGACAGGCAGAGGTCGGCGCGTCCGTGCGCCCCGTCCCCCGCGAACCAGCCGAGCCGGGAGTACGGGTGGTCCGACCGCAGGGACGCCCCCACGGCGGTGAGCGCGAACCGGTCCCCCTCCAGGGTGAACAGATCCTCCTTGACCAGGTACCGCAGCACCCGCGACAGGCCGTCCGGGTCCGCCCCGACCGCGGCGCCGAGTTCGGCCGCCGTGCGCGGCCCCTCGGCCAGGTGGTCGGCGACCCGCAGCGTGGCCACCGCCCGGATCGCCATCGGGGTGACCGGGCTGGCCAGCGACCAAAGACGTGCGGACGCCTCCCTGGCCTCCTCGGTGCTCCCGTGTTCCCCACGCTCTGCGCTCATCGGGCACGCTCCAGACAACTCGGGCCGTCTTCTCCTCGGCTCCTCCGGACACTACCCAGGACGGGGCGTCTCCATGGGCGCAATCTCCCCACACGTGGCGATCCGGGGCCCGCCCCACGAGCGCCCGAGGCCGACCGCACCCGGACGGGTGCCGGCCGCACGCCGCTGACCCGGCCCCGAGGGAGACCGGGCCGGGTCAGTCGGTGGCGCGGCGGGTGGTCAGCCCGCCAGCCGCTGGGCGGGCAGCGGCACCGAACGGCGCTCGCGACCCGTGTAGCTGCTCAGCGGACGGATGAGCGCGTTCGCCTCCTGCTGCTCCAGGATGTGCGCGGTCCACCCGGTGATCCGGGCCATCACGAACAGCGGCGTGAAGGTCGGGACCTCGAACCCCATCAGGTGATAGGCGGGGCCCGCCGGGTAGTCCAGGTTCGGGTGGATGCCCTTGCGCTCCACCATCGCCGTCTCCAGGGCCTCGTACAGCTCCATGAGCTCGTCGGCGCCCTTGAGCGCGGCCATCCGGTCCAGCGCCTCGCGCATGGTCGGCACCCGGGAGTCCCCGTGCTTGTACACGCGGTGCCCGAACCCCATGATCTTGCGCTTCTCGGCCAGGGCGGTGTCCAGCCAGTCGGAGGCGCGGTCGGCCGAACCGATCTCCTGGAGCATGTGCATGACGGCCTCGTTCGCGCCCCCGTGCAGGGAACCCTTCAGGGCGCCGATCGCGGCCGTCACGGAGCTGTAGATGTCCGAGAGAGTTGAGGTCACGACCCGGGCGGTGAACGTGGAGGCGTTGAAGCTGTGCTCGGCGTAGAGGATCATCGACACCTCGAAGCAGCGCACCACCTCGGTCTCCGGCACCTCCCCGAAGCACATGTGGAAGAAGTTCTCGGCGTAGTCCAGGCCCGGGTCCGGCTGGATCGGGTCCAGACCCTGACGGCGCCGGTGGTCGGCGGCGACCACCGTGGGCAGTCTGGCCAGCATGGCCTCGGCCTTGACCCGGTTGGCCTCGACCGAGTTGTCGTCCTCGGTGGGGTCGTCCGCGCCCAGGTAGCTGATGGCGGTGCGCAGCACGTCCATGGGGTGCGCGGTCTCGGGGAGACGGCGCAGCAGGTCCAGGGTGTGCCGGTCCAGGGCGCGGTTGGCCCGCTCGCGGGCGGTGAACTCGCGCAGCTGGCCCGACGTGGGCAGCTCCCCGTACCAGAGCAGGTACGCGACCTCCTCGAACGTGCACGAGGCGGCCAGGTCCTGCACCGGGTAACCCCGGTAGGTCAGCGAGTTCGAGGCCTCGTCGACCATGGAGATCTCGGTGGTGTCGACCACCACCCCGGCCAGTCCCTTGCGGATCGCCGTGTCGGTCATGCTCACCACATCCCTTCAGATCCTGAAGTTGTAGACGTCGTCGTCGAAGGCGTTGTACGAGGCGTAGTCGATGAGTTCGTAGAGGCGGGCGCGCGTCTGCATGCGGTCCACGAGCCCCGCTTGCGTGCCCTCCTCGCGGAGGGTGCGCAGTCCGTCCTCCACGGCGCCCATGGCCAGGCGCAGGCTGGTGACCGGGTAGATCACCATGTCCATGCCGAGGGACTCCAGCTGTTCCACGGTGAGCAGCTCGCTCTTGCCGAACTCGGTCATGTTGGCCAGCAGGGGCACGTCCACCGCCTTGCGGAAGGCCTCGAAGTCCGCCGGGCCGCGCATCGCCTCGGGAAAGACCATGTCGGCTCCGGCGTCCACGTACGCCTTCGCCCGTTCGATCGCGGCGTCCAAGCCCTCCACGGCGGCCGCGTCGGTGCGCGCGCAGATCACGAAGTCCTCGTCTCGGCGGGCGCTCACCGCCGCCCGGACGCGGCGCACCATCGTGCCGGTGTCCGTGACGGTCTTGCCGTCCAGGTGCCCGCAGCGCTTGGGGTTGACCTGGTCCTCCAGGTGGCACCCGGCCAGCCCGGCCTCCTCCAGGGACCGCACGGTGCGGGCGGCGTTCATGGGTTCCCCGAACCCGGTGTCGGCGTCGATGATCGTCGGAAGGTCCGTCACCCGGGCGATCTGGCCCCCGCGCCCGGCCACCTCGGTGAGGGTGGTCAGGCCGATGTCCGGCAGGGCGAGGTCCGCGGCGATCACGGCGCCGGAGACGTACACGCCGTCGAAGCCGAGTTCCTGGACGAGGACGGCGGTGAGCGGGTTCATCGCGCCGGGAACCCGCAGGAGCCGGTCCGAGGCGAGCCCCTCCCGAAGAAGCCGCCGCCTGGCGTTGGGTGACGTGGTGGACTGCGACATCAGAAGATTCCCTTCGAGGTCGGCAGGTCGCTCGGCGCGGTGGCCGTGTCCTCCG
The DNA here is from genome assembly GCF_003182025.1 of Nocardiopsis sp. L17-MgMaSL7. Classification (NCBI taxonomy): domain Bacteria; kingdom Bacillati; phylum Actinomycetota; class Actinomycetes; order Streptosporangiales; family Nocardiopsidaceae; genus Nocardiopsis; species Nocardiopsis sp. L17-MgMaSL7. The sequence continues at coordinate 79,055 of NZ_QGTF01000007.1, forward strand.
CGAAGGACAGCTGACGCACCTCGTCGGCGGTGAGCTCGGGCAGGCGCCCCACCAGGCCCAGGAAGCGGTCCTGCTCGTCCTTGGACACGACCCCCTCGGCGAGGGCGCGGAACTTGGCGACGTAGTCCGGGCGGGTGAACGGGCGGGCACCGAGCGGGTGGGCGTCGGCCATCGCGATCTCGTCCTCGATCACGGAGCCGTCCGCCATCTCCACCACCACGCGGCCTCCGAAGGCCTTCTCGTTCGGATCCGTGGCGTGGTACCTGCGGGTCCACTCCGGGTCCTCCACCGTGCTGATGCGGTGCCACAGCTCCACGGTGTCCGGCCGCTGGGCGCGCTCAGGGGAGTAGGAGCGCTCGTGGTGCCACTCGCCGTCCTGGAGGGCGACGGCGAAGATGTAGGGGATGGAGTGGTCCAGGGTCTCCCGGCTGGCGGTGGGGTCCATCTTCTGCGGGTCGCCCGAACCGGTGCCGATCACGTGGTGCGTGTGGTGGCTGGTGTGGATGGTGATCGAGCGCACCCGGGACGTGTCCCCGACCTTCGGGCCCAGACGTCGTGCCAGATCGATGAGGGCCTGGCTCTGGTACTCGGCCGAGTGCTCCTTGGTGTAGGTGTCCAGGATGCCGCGCTTGGCCTCACCCGGTGCGGGGAGTTCGACCACGTACTCGACCCCCGGGCCGCTGAGCAGGTAGGCGATGAAGCCGTCCTCGCCCTCGTAGGCGGGGGAGGGGGCGCCCTCGCCGCGCATGGCGCGGTCCACGGACTCCACGGCCATCTTCCCGGCGAACGCGGGGGCGTACGCCTTCCAGCTGGAGATCTCGCCCTTGCGGGACTGGCGCGTGGTGGTGGTGACGTGCAGGGCCTGCTGGACGGCCTGGTAGACGGTCTCGGTGTCGAGCTCCAGGAGCGTGCCGATCCCGGCCGCGGCGGAGGGGCCCAGGTGGGCGATGTGGTCGATCTTGTGCTCGTGCAGGCAGATGCCCTTCACCAGCGCGACCTGGATCTCGTAGCCGGTGGCGATGCCGCGCACCAGGTCACGGCCGTCCCGTCCGAGGTGCTGTGCGACGGCGAGGATCGGCGGGATGTTGTCCCCGGGGTGCGAGTAGTCGGCGGCCAGGAAGGTGTCGTGGAAGTCCAGTTCCCGGACGGCCACCCCGTTGGCCCAGGCCGCCCACTCGGGGGAGACCCGCGTGGACGACGGGGTGCCCATGACGGCCGCGCCGGGGTTCAGAGGGTGCCGGGTGGCCTGCGCGCGGGCGCTGCGGACGGGACGGCGGCGCAGTGAGGCGGCGGCCACGGCGGCGTTGTCGATGATCCGGTTGCCGATCATCTCCACCACGGCGGGCTCGACCCGGACCGGGTCGGTCGCCACGGACGCGATCCGGTGGGCCAGCTGCTCCTCCTTGGCGGGCCCCTCGGAGCTCCGGTGGACCCGGACGCGGTGCTGCACCATGTTCATCCCCTCGACGCGGTATCTGTGCAGCCGAGGTTCGCACGGGAGAAAGGCCAGGTGGAAGGCCCGAAACCTGCTGAGTCGTGCTAACCGAGGGGTGTGTTTTCGCTAAGTCGGCCAAGTCGGCTGAGGCCACTTCAAGCGTGGGAGGCGCGTAGGGTCAAGAGTTGCTGAGTTAATGCACTAACTAACGTCACCCCGGTACAGTCGTTATATGCACCGCACACTGCACCTCGCCGTCACGGTGACACCCGACCACGAAGCCGGTGGTTACGTGGCTCGCGCTGTGGACGTCGAAGTCGCCTCCCAAGGTGAGACGGAGCAGGAGGCATTGGACGCTCTTATCGAGGCCCTGGAGCTGTACTTCGAGGACGACGAGGACGCCGTCCGGCAATTGGCGGAAACCCCCACCAGGGTCACGGAGATCGACGTACGCTTGCCCGCGTGAGCCCTTCCCACATCCCGATCTCCTCCGGCGCCAAGGTGGTCGCCGCGCTCCGGAGAATCGGTTTCGAGCACGTCCGGACCAAGGGCGACCACGCGAAGCTCAGGAAGGGCTCCAGAGTGGTGATCGTTCCGCTGCACAAGGAACTCAAGCGCGGGACCACGGTGTCCGTCCTCAAACAGGCGGGTCTCACCCCGGACGAACTCCGTGACCTCCTCTGAGTAGTCCGCGTGCGGCTGACCTACGCGGGAGTGGGAAACGTGGATGTTCTGGGCGAGTTCCCGCTGGGGCTCCTCGCCCGGGAATGGCAGCCAGCCTCACAGGGTGAGGGTTGCCGTCCCGAGGTCCCGCTTCCATGGCGACCACGCCTCCGGGTCTGGGGTGCGCTGGACATGTACGGGCGGATGAGGGAGCCCGTGCGGTGGTGCTCTGGCCAGAGTTCCATCAAGCCGCTTGGCAGGTCGCTGTGGACGGTGGGTTCCGGGCGGGGGAGTGGTCCCCGGTGGTGGGTCAGTTCCGGCCTTCGGGGTGCCGGGGCGAGTGCGACGCGGTCGCGGCGGAGGGGTTCGGTTCGGGTGGGGGCGCCGATCACCTGGCACAGCGCCCACGCCACCGTCGAGGCGAACATCCACCACAGTCGCGAGGTCATCGAAACCCGGGGCCTGCGGTGGCGGCCACCAGTAGAGTTCTGCACAGTCGATTCCCTGTCTCGTCAGGTGATTGATCAGCCCCGGGGGCCGGTGTTGGTAGCGCCGCCCCGGGGCGTTCTGCTGTGTGCCCGGTTTTGTGTGTGCCTGACCAGGCCGAACAGGCGTGCCTTCTAGCTGGCAAGTGCGAGCCAGCTCTCCCCCAGGTCCGGTTCCCGGTCCAACCGCACCATCGCGCGCATCTCCAGCGGGAAGCCGCGTCGGCCCTCCCACCACCAGTACTCGGCGATCCGGTCCACCAGCCACAGCCCCCGGCCGCCCGGGTGCATCTCACCGGGCTGACGGTCCACCACCTGGGGCATCTTCACGCCGCCGCGCAGCCGGGGTCCCTGGTCGACCACGCTCATCAGCGCGACCTGGTTCCCCAAGAGTTCGAAGGAGATCCCCATCCGGCCGTGCGGCTCTCCGGTCGCGGTGTGCTGCACGGCGTTGGTCGCCAGTTCACTCAGCACCAGCTCGACCCAGAACCCACTCCCGTCCTGGAGCCGGGCGTTGCGCAACAACCACTCGCGTGCCAGAGCCACGTCCTTGGGGTTGCCACCGAAGTAGCCCCATCGCGCGGACGACCGTCCCACCCCACCACCGGGTCGCCGAGGCCCAGGTATCCGACCACTGCCCATGACTTCTCCTTCGAATCAACATCCACTCTCGTGTGATCGCCCTACGCTTAGAAGTATCCACGGAGAGCAACTTTCTCGCAATAGATGCTGGGGAAATTTTCCCGAGAACGGATTGCGGGAAGTTGGCCCGGGGGTGTGGGATGCGTCAAACTGGACACCTCCCGACTTCCGGAGGTCATTGGTGGGGCAGAGTCCAGCAGGCGTCACTCGGCGCACCATCGCGCGAGTCATGAAGCGTGCGCGGCTCCGCGCGGGCATCAAGAGCGGAACGGCGGCGCAGCACGCGGACATCAGCCCCGGCACGCTGACCAAGTACGAGAAGGCCGAGAACCCCTGGCCGGTGCCGGTCGTCTACGTGCTCAGCGAGTTTTACGGGCTCTCCGTGGAGGACCGTGACAGGCTCGTCGCGCTGGCCCGCCAGAAGGAACTCGGCTGGTGGCATCGCCATCAGGAGATCCCCGAGTGGTTCGAGTCCTATGTCGGGCTGGAAGCCGAAGCTCACACCGTGTCCAACTACGAGGACGGTGTCATTCCTGGGCTGCTCCAGACCGAGGAATACGCGCGTGCCATCCTTGCCGCTGACATCGACGCTGGTTCGGACGAGCAGGTAGAGGGCCACGTCACCGTACGGATGCAGCGCCAAAAGCGGATCACTGAAGAAACTCCCCTTCAGTTCGACACGGTGTTCAACGAGAGCGCGCTCTACCGCGCTGTTGGCGGCGCAGAAATCATGTCTGAGCAGCTTGGCCACCTTCTGGAGTGCGCCGAGCTGCCCAACGTGGATCTCAGAGTGCTCCCCTTTGAGGCCGGTGCTCACCCAGTGACGGGAAGCAGCTTCGTGCTCATGCAGTTCCCCGACCTGCTGGACAACGTCAGCTTCGAGGACATCGCACTCATCGAGTACCGGACAGGAGCCCTCTACCTGGAGAAGGACCAAGAGGTCGATCTCTTCGCGCGTATCTTTCAGCGCCTACAGAGCCAGGCGCTCAGCCAAGAGGAATCCGTCAAGCGCATCCAGCGCATCCGCAGTGAACGATTTGAAGGATGAGGCACAAGGTGGCTTTCAACAAGGCCGAGAAGACGGCCTGGCACAAGTCAAGCTACTCCGGTAGCGGAGGTGGCAACTGCGTGGAGGTCGCGGAAGGGCAGGACGTCCTGGTTCGCGACACGCAGCACCGGGAGCAGGGCCACCTCTCCTTTGTGAGCGGCGAGTGGGCCACCCTGCTGAACACCCTCAAGCGCTGAACTACTGCTGAGACGAGCTAAGACCCCCTTCCATCCCCGCTAAGCCTGCTAACGCCTGGTGGGACACCTTCGGGTTAGCCTGGCGGGGACGGAAGGGGCGGCACAGTGCGCAAGGTCTTCGCGGGTCCACGGCTGCGCAGGCTGCGGCAGGAACACTCGCTCAAACAGTCCGAACTCGCCCGTGATCTGGGCATCTCCGCCGGTTACCTCAACCAGATGGAGCACAACCAGCGCCCGCTGAGCGTTCCCGTCCTGCTGAGGATCACCGAGGCCTTCGGGGTCGATCCCAGCTTCTTCGCGACCAGCGACACCTCGCGGCTGATCGCCGAGCTCCGGGAGGCCCTGACCGACGTCCCCACCGGGGACCAGGTGAGCCCGGACGAACTCGACGAACTCGCCTCCGCCATGCCCTCCGTCGCCCGGGTCCTGGTGGACCTGCACCGGCGGTACCGGGACGTCTCCGGGCAGGCCGCCGCGCTCGCGGAGGGCCGCGACGGCGCGGAGTCGTCCGTGGCGCCCATGGCCTACGAGCAGGTCCGCGACTTCTTCTACGAACGCCAGAACTACGTGGGCGAGCTCGACGAACGCGCCGAAGAACTCGCCACCCAGCAGGGTGTCGAACCGGGCCGCGCCCACATCGTCCTCGCGCGTCTGCTGAAGGAGCGGCACGGCGTCAGGGTGGAGAGTGAGGCCCCCGGCAACGAGGGCGCTCGCAACCGGGTCTTCGACTCCGAGCGGCGGGTCCTCACCCTGGCCGCACACCTGCGCCCCGGTCAGCGCGCCTTCCAGCTCGCCACCCAGCTGGCCTTCCTCGAACACGGCCCCCTCCTGGACGAGCTCGCCCAGGGGGAGGAGCTCACCACCGAACAGGCGGTCCGGCTGGCGAGGATCGGCCTGGCCAACTACTTCGCGGGCGCGTTCATCCTCCCTTACCGCGAGTTCCAGTCGGCGGCGGAGGCCGAGCGCCATGACATCGAGCTGCTCGCGGACCGCTTCGGCGTGGGCTTCGAGACCGTCTGCCACCGCCTCTCCACCCTGCAACGACCCCGGCAGCGGGGCGTGCCCTTCTCGTTCGTGCGCGTGGACCGGGCGGGCAACATGTCCAAGCGCCAGTCCGCCACCGGCTTCCACTTCTCCCGCTCGGGCGGTACCTGTCCGCTGTGGAACGTCTACGCGGCCTTCTCCGCCCCGGGCGTCATCCAACGGCAGATCGCCCAGATGCCCGACGGCCGCTCCTACTTCTGGGTCGCGCGCACGGTGACCAGGGGATACGGCGGTTACAGGGCCGCCCGCAAGACCTTCGCGGTCGGTCTGGGATGCGAACTCCGGCACGCGAACCGGCTCGTCTACTCCACCGGCCTGGACCTGGCCGACCCGGGCTCTGCCACCCCCATCGGCCTGGGCTGCAAGGTCTGCGAACGCCCCGCCTGTCCGCAGCGGGCGTTCCCCCCGGCCGGTCGCTCCCTGCTGGTCAACGAGAACTCCAGCACGGTTTCGCCCTACCCGGTCGCGGACCACGCGGACAGGGTCGGGCTCGACCCGCGCTGACACTCAGGGGCAGGAGTCGTACTCCACGGACGTGCTCCCGGCCGGGGCGTCGTAGCACTGGCTGATCGGCGGGATGCCGGAGATCCCGGGCACGTGGTCGGGGTCTCCGAAGGTGAGCGGGCCGCGCGCGGGGGCGCCGGGGAAGGTGAGGACCAGCTCGTCCCCGACGGCGGCCGGTCCGGGGGTCTCCTCCGGGTGGATCGGCCCCTCGGGGGTGGGTACCGTGAACTGCTCGGCGACGGCCGCGCCGTGGCCGTCGACCAGGTTCTCCACCAGCAGCGTGAAGCGCACCCCTTCGGGCGTCTGCTCGATGGAGGCCACGGAGAGGTGGAACAGCGTCCGGTGGTCGTCGGGGGTGGCCTGGAAGGTCGGCAGGCCGTTCGACGACGTGATCGCCTCGGCCAGCCACTCGGCGTTGGTGCCGAAGGGCGTCGGTTCCGGCATCACCCACTCCGCACCGGCGGTCCGCGCGCCCTCGCCCGGGTCCTCGTCCGGTTCCGCGGTTGCGGTGGCGGTGTCCTCACCGTTCACCTCGGCGTCTGTGGAGAGGGTGCGGGCGGCCAGGGTCCCGCCGCCCACGGCGCACAGCAGCAGGACGGCTGCTCCTCCCGCCACGAGGGCCCTGGACACCCGGCGCGGCGGAGGCGGCGGGACGGCCCGCACACCTCGCCACTCCCGGTCCAGTAGGGCGCCCACCGACATCCGGACGGCGGCGGCGTCCGGGGCGGGGGACCGTCGCCCCCCCAGGGTGACCAGGGCGTGGGTGACCCCGGCCGCCGTCGGGCGCTGGCCCGGGTCGGGGCTGAGCGCGGCCGCCACCAGGGGCAGCAGCGGCGCGGGCACACCGGTCAGGTCCGGCACCCGGTCGAGTGCTCGGAGCGCGAGCGAGTCGGTGGGTTCCGAGCCGAAGGGCGGGCGGCCGGTGGCGGCGTGGGCCACGAGAGCGCCCCAGGCGAACAGGTCGGCGGGTGGTGCGGCCGCCGACCCGCGCAGCACCTCCGGGGCGATCCATCCGGGGGTGCCCACCAGGCCCCCTGTGCGGGTCAGCGCGGTCTCGTCGACAGCGCGGGCGATGCCGAAGTCCAGCACTTTGGGGCCGTCGGGGGCGAGCACGACGTTGCCGGGCTTGAGGTCCCTGTGCACGACACCGGCGGCGTGCACGGCCTGGAGGGCCTCGGCGACCCCGGCCGCCAGGCCCAGGAGGAGGTTCGGCGGTAGGGGCCCGTGCCGTCTGACGTAGGCGGACAGGGTCAGGCCGGGCACGAACTCGGTGGCCAGCCAGGGGCCGTCCGCGTCCTGGCCGGAGCCGAGGAACCGCGGCACCGAGCGGCTGCGGACGCGGCCCAGGACCCGGACCTCCCGGGTGAAGCGGGCGCGGAAGTCCGGGTCCTCGGTGAGTTCCTCCCGGATGACCTTGATCGCCGTGTAGCCGTCGCGGGAGCCTCCGCACCGCCGCAGACCCGCGTACACGGTGCCCATGCCGCCGGTGCCGATCCTGCCGACGACGCGGAACCCGCCGAGGGACTCCGGGTCGTCCGGGCGCAACGGGGCGAACCCCGGGGCCGGGTGCGGGTTCGTGACTCGGGGCTCACTCACTCGGGGGTTCCTCCCAGCAGGGCACGAACTCCTCGTCGGTCATGTCGACCGGCGGGTACGGGTGCCAGTTCATGTAGCAGGCGTAGGCGCCCCGGACGGCGTACCGCGTGCCGCCGTGGGCGTCGTGCGCGGGCAGGTAGGCCAGCAGCCCGCTGTCGGGCGCCCCAGGGAAGCGCACCTCGAACTCGGCGCCGGGCGACTCCGGGTCGACGGTGACCAGCACGTCGTCGGGGTCCGCGTGGTGGGCGGGGCGTCCGTCGGCGGTGGGGTCGTCCGGGAGCGGGTCCATCCCTTCCCCGACCTCCAGGAGGGTGAAGTCGCCCGAGCGCAGCGTGAACTCCCCGTTGTCCGCCACGTACTCGACTTCGCCGAACACCGTCACTCCGGTCCGCGCCGCGGCGTCGGAGCTCACAGTCTCCAGACGGACGGTCGCCACGGCTGACTCCGCGCGCTCGGCCTCCTCGGGAAGCACGGGACCCACCCCGTCGAACCCCGGCGCGATCCCGAGTTGCCCGGAGTCGTCCGCGTGCACGGTGAACAACCCGTTCCCGGACATCTCGACCGCGATCGTGCCGCCCGCGCCGGAGACCGCGCCGGTCTCCGTACCCCCGACGCGTCCCTCCTCCGAGCCGTCGGTCCCGCGCGCGCTGGTGCCGTCGACGTTCGTGCCGAACCGGCCGCCCAGGTACCAGCCGCCCGCGGTCACCAACAGCACGGTCGCCACCGCCGCGACGCCCACGGCCCATCGGCGCCCACCCGCACCCGCCGGGGTGCGCGCGGAGTCCGGGTTCGGGGTGGGGCTCCGGTGCGGGGCGACCGCGGCGGGCGGCGACGGAGCCTCCCACTGCTCCCGGAGTACCTGGGTGACCCGGACGGTCGCCTCCTCCGCGCCGGTCCCGCCGACCCGGGTCGGCTCCGTTCCGAGCAGTTCGGACAGCACCTGCTCCACGGTCGGCCTTCGCGCGGGGTCGTCCCCGGTCGCGGCCGTGACCAGGGGTGCCAGATCCTCGGGCACTCCGTCAAGGTCCGGCCGGGCTTCCAGGACCCGTACCGCCACGGACTCGGCGGAACCGGTCCCGAACGGGTTCCTGCCCGTGGCGGCGAAGGCCGCCAGGGCGCCCCACGCGAAGACGTCGGCGGCCGGGCCGGGCTGGCCGCCCCGCAGCAGCTCCGGGGCGACCCAGCCGGGCGTGCCGAACAGCCCTCCGGTACGGGTGATGGCGGTCTCTGCCAGCGCACGGGCGATGCCGAAGTCCAGGACCTTGGGCCCGTCCTCCGCGAGGACGACGTTGCCGGGCTTGAGGTCGCGGTGCACGATCCCGGCGGTGTGGATCGCCCGCAACGCCTCGGCGACCCCGGCGGCGAAGGCCCTCAGGTGCCCTCCGGTCAGCGGACCGTGATCGCGCACGTGCTGGCGCAGGGTGGGTCCGGCGACGTACTCGGTGACCAGCCAGGGCTGCCCGGAGCCGGTGTCGCTGGCCAGGAAGCGCGGCACGCAGGGACTGGAGACCCGTCGGACGAGGTCGGCCTCGCGGCGGAACCGGGCCCGGAAGTCGGGGTCGGCGGCCAGGTCGCCGTGGACGAGCTTGATCGCCACGAGGGCACCGGAGGGGGCGCGACCGGCGTAGACGGCGCCCATGCCGCCCGCGCCGAGGCGACCCACGGTCCGGTAGTCGCCCACGGATCGTGGGTCGCGCGGGCGGAGGGGTTGGAAGGGCGGTTCAGGAGGGGTCACGTGCGCTCCCGAGGAGCTGGTGGCTGGGATTCGGGCGGCGAGCGCGCACCGAGCTTAGCCACTATGACCCCGCCCGCACCGTTCCGGTTCCGACGGTTCGCCCGCCGGGCCCGTCCGGGCCGAGCACGCCGAGCCCGCCCTCCGGCTCAGGGACCGGAGACCCCGCGGTCAGACCCCGGGCGGATGGTGACCCTGAAACCGGGCCTGGTGGGCCCGTGCCTGGTACTCACGGACAAGCCGACGGCGGTGCTCCCCGCGCTTGACCCCCACTGTGATCAGCAGGACCAACGACACGACGAAGCCGGTGATGCCGGACAGCATCATCACCCCGACCCCGGCGAGCATCCGGTTGTCGTAGGCGACGGCAGCGTCGGTGTCCGCGATCACGTACTCCAGGTCGGGTGGTCCGTCGCAGGTCAGGATGTACCGGCCGGGGGTGTTGAACGTGGCGGACTGGACCAGTCGCCACTCCTCGTGGCTGAACCCGACCACCTTCTCCGTGAACCTCGGGGTCCCCGCGCCGTCCAGCGCGCAGGAGAACCGGTACTCCTCGTCCGACTCGGCATTGGAGAACAGGCCCAGGGACCCGGTCTGCTCCTCGGTGACCTCGAACGTGGTCGTGCCGGAGCCCCGGACCACCTGGGAGACGTGCTCCGGAGGCTGGTGGTGGGAGAACCCGGTTCCGAAGGCGGTCGCCCCCAGGACGATCCCGAGGGGAAGGGCGAGGGCGCCGACCACCATCCACCGGCGGCGGGGGCGGATGTCCTTCGCGGGGATCTCGACCCTGGGGGGTGGACCGTACGCGGGGTGGAACGCCGGAGCACCCACGGGAGCACCCATCGGCACCCCCATCGTCGCGGCCCGCTCGCGCTGGGCCCGCTCGGCGCGTTGGCGGGAGAGCCTGCTGGAACGGATGAGGAGCACGATCAGACAGGTGATCGTGGAGACCATGAAGGTCAGGATCGGGGTCAGGATACCGCCGACGATCAGCCCCGGTGAGGCGTCCGGGTTGTCGCTCAACAGAAGGATGCTGACCAGCAGGTTCGCCGGGAAGAGCGCGCCCACCCAGTACCAGAGCCGGGAGGGGCGCACATCGGGCGGACGTTCCCCGGCCTCCTGCCGCGGAGGCGGTTCGGGAACGGGATTCTGCGGGAGGTGGTGCGGGGACGGCGGAGGGGGTGTGCCCTGCGGGGGCCTCGGCGGCTGGTGCCCTGGCGGGGTGGGGTTCCGTGGGGGCTCACCGGGCTGCGGACCCGGGGTGGGGCCGCCGGTCTCGGGGGTCGGCATGGGGCCTCGTGCTTTCGCGGTCAGAACTGGTGAGGGGACTGCTGCGCCACCTGGGAGGAGGGCCTCGTGCGAGCTGATCTCCGGCGCAGGGCCGTGACCACACCGACCACGATCGCCGCGAGGAGCACGGACGGGGCCACGAAGACGGCGATCACGGCGGTGACGAAGAGCTGGGCCTTCACGGCGTGGAGGGTACCGGCGGACGCCAGGGCGAAGTCGTTGGTCGAATCGGCGCACGTGATCCTGTAGAGGCCGGGCTCCGAGGTGTCCAGGTTCCCCAAGGTGTCCCAGTCGCCGTAGCCCTCCGCGTTCAGGTACCAGGTTCGCGGGATCGACAGGTCTCCCGACGGCGGGTAGTACATGCAGGTTCCCTTGGCTTCACCGGAGGTGAAGAGCGCCCACGCGTCGGCCTCGCCCTCGGCCACCTCGAGCTCGATCATGTCGTCCGACGTGAACTCCTCGGTGATGGCCGGGGAGAGCTTGATCGGGTTGCTGTTCAGCAGGAGAGACAAGCCGAAGAGCAGCACTGCGGCGAGGGCCAGGGCGCCGGACCACCGGTAGCCGCGTTCGTGGGAGGGCCGCCGAGCGGACGGAACGGGGTACGGGTTCGGATGCTGAGGGGGAGGGGGCATGCACGCAGTGTCGCAGAACCCTGCGACAGAGGAGAAAACGAGGAATCAGCGGGCATTCCGACCTCGTCCGGTCCCAGCCGGGACGCGTTCGGGTACACACGCGACGTCCTGGGGCAACTCGCCCGTGGCCTCGGCCGAGACCCTTGTCAGGACCCCTCCCCGCGGGTTGACTCGAGGGCCCCGGGACGGAGGCCGCCGGGGGCCGCACCGCCGCGACGAAGGGACACACCGATGTCCGCAGCATGGAACGCGTGGACTTGGGAGACCGATCCCGACACCCTGCGCCGGGACGTGGCCGTCGCGCACGAACGCTTCACCGGCTCCGGACGGCTCAGCGGCCGGGTCCGCCCGGTGGTGGGGGAGTCCTGGCGGCGCAGCGCCCTGCACGGGGTGGACCCCGACCGCACGCTGCCCCGCCTCGAACTCACCGGCCCCGCCCTGCACGCCTACCGCAGTGCCCACCCGATCTCCGTTGCCATGCCCCTGCTGCGCCGTCTCCTCCTCGACACCGCGCCCGGACCGCAGATCGTGGCGGTCGGCGACGTCTCCGGCCGTCTGCTGTGGGTGGAGGGCGACCACCGCCTGCGCAGCAGCGCCGAGGCCATGCACTTCGTCGAGGGCGCCAACTGGCACGAGAGCTCGGTGGGGACCAACGCGCCCGGGGTGGCCCTCACTCTCGACCACGAGGTGCAGGTCTTCGCCAGCGAGCACTTCAGCCGGGGCGTCCAGCGCTGGAGCTGTTCGGCGGCGCCGCTGCACGACCCCGACACGGGCGCGCTGATCGGCGTCCTCGACCTCACCGGCGCGGACCACCTCGCCTCACCGCAGGCCCTGGCCCTGGTCAGGGTGGCCGCCACCGCCGCCGAAATGGAGATCCGGGCCCAGCGGACCAGCGGGCTGCTCCCGGCGCCCCGCACGGAGGGGGACGCCGTCTCCCGGTCCGGTTCCGCTCCGGGCCCGGCCCGCCTGCGCGTCCTCGGCCGTGACCACGGACTGTTCGAGGCCGACGGGGAGACCGTCGAGCTCAGCACCCGCCACTCCGAGATCCTCCTGCTGCTCGCTCGCCACCCGTGCGGCCTGACCGGCGACGCTCTCGGCGCGCTGCTGCACGAGCGGGACGCCGCCCCGGTCACGGTCCGTGCGGAGATGTCCCTCCTGCGCCGACTGCTGGGCTCGGGGCTGCTCGCCTCCCGCCCCTACCGGCTGTGCAGACCGCTCACCACCGACCTCGACGAGGTGCGCCGCCACCTGGCCGAGGGCGCCTACCGCCAGGCCGTCAGCGTCTACGAGGGACCCGTGCTGCCGCGCTCCGAGGCGCCGGGGGTGGCCGAGGCCCGCGAGGAACTCCAGGCCGAGGTGTGCGAGGTGCTCGCCACCGGGGCCGATCCCCAGGCGCTCCTGGCCTGGTCCGACCGGCCGGAGTGGCGTGAGGACCCACGGGTCCTGACCGCCGCCCTGCGTGCCCTGGATCCGGACTCACCCCGGCACGCCGCCCTTCGAGGGCGGCTGCGCAGGCTCGGAGCCTGACCTGTGCGCGACCCGCGGGGACTGCTGCCGCGACTGCGACGCGACTCCGCCGCGCTCGCCGCACCCCCGCCGCGACCGCGACACGACCCCGCCTCGCGCAACGTGGTCGCAACCTGCGGGTAACTAGCGTCACACCTCCCTGTTCCAGGAGCCGGGCGGGCGCCTCGCCGCGCCCGCGCAGCGACACAAGGAGGCACCCCACCATGGTGATCTACGCTCCCCCAGGTGAGTCCGGCAGCGTCGTCGAGTACGCGCCTCGCTACGAGAACTGGATCGGCGGCGAGTGGGTCAGACCGGTCAGGGGCCGCTACTTCGAGAACCCCACCCCGGTCACCGGCCGGACCTTCACCGAGGTCGCCCGCAGCGGTGCCGAGGACGTCGAACTCGCCCTCGACGCCGCGCACGGCGCCGCGCCCGCCTGGGGCCGCACCCCGGCGGGCGAACGGGCGCTCGTCCTCAACCGGATCGCGGACCGGATGGAGGAGCACCTGGAGCGGCTCGCGGTGGCTGAAAGCTGGGAGAACGGCAAACCGGTCCGTGAGTGCCTGGCCGCCGACATCCCGCTGGCCATCGACCACTTCCGGTACTTCGCCGGGGCCATCCGCGCCCAGGAGGGGCACAGCTCGCAGATCGACGCCGACACCGTCGCCTACCACTTCCAGGAGCCGCTGGGGGTGGTCGGCCAGATCATCCCCTGGAACTTCCCGATCCTCATGGCGGTCTGGAAGCTGGCCCCGGCCCTGGCGGCGGGCAACGCCGTGGTCCTCAAGCCCGCCGAGCAGACCCCGACGTCGATCCTGGTGCTGGTCGACCTCATCGCCGACCTCCTGCCACCCGGTGTGGTCAACATCGTCAACGGCTTCGGGGTCGAGGCGGGCAAGCCGCTGGCCTCCAACCCGCGGGTTCGCAAGGTCGCCTTCACGGGTGAGACCACGACCGGCCGACTGATCATGCAGTACGCCTCCGAGAACCTCATCCCGGTCACCCTGGAACTGGGCGGGAAGAGCCCGAACATCTTCTTCGCCGACGTGGCCGCCGAACGCGACGCCTTCTACGACAAGTCGCTGGAGGGGTTCACCATGTTCGCCCTCAACCAGGGGGAGGTGTGCACCTGTCCGTCGCGCGCCCTGGTGCAGGGCTCGATCTACGACGGCTTCATGGCCGACGCCCTGGAGCGGGTCGGCCGGATCAGGCAGGGCGACCCGCTGGACACCGAGACCATGCTCGGCGCGCAGGCCAGCAACGACCAGCTGGAGAAGATCCTGTCCTACGTCGACATCGGCCGCCAGGAGGGCGCACGGGTGCTCGCCGGAGGCGGCCGGGCCGAGATGGGGGGCGACCTCGCGGGCGGCTACTACGTCAGCCCCACCGTGTTCGAGGGCCAGAACAGCATGCGGATCTTCCAGGAGGAGATCTTCGGCCCGGTGGTCTCCGTGGCGCGATTCGACGACTACGCGGACGCCGTCAAGACCGCCAACGACACCCTGTACGGGCTCGGCGCGGGCGTGTGGTCCCGCGACGGCAACACCGCCTACCGGGCCGGGCGCGACATCCAGGCCGGGCGCGTGTGGGTGAACAACTACCACGCCTACCCCGCGCACGCCGCGTTCGGCGGGTACAAGCAGTCCGGGATCGGCCGCGAGAACCACAAGATGATGCTCGACCACTACCAGCAGACCAAGAACCTGCTGGTCAGCTACTCGGAGCAGGCTCAGGGGTTCTTCTGATGGACACCTCCCACGAGCCCGGGGCGGCCGGCGCCGCGCCCGTGGAGAGGGTCGCCCTCACCGAGGGGGCGGCCGCCCTGCTCCGGGAGCTCACCGCCGACCACGGGCCGTTGATGTTCCACCAGTCCGGCGGCTGCTGCGACGGCAGCTCACCGATGTGCTATCCGCTCGGGGAGTTCCGCACCGGCGCCTCCGACGTGCACCTGGGCGACCTCGACGCCGGACTGCCCGACCCGGTGCCGGTGTGGATGTCCCGGTCCCAGTACGAACTGTGGAGCCACACGCACCTGACCATCGACGTCGTCCCCGGCAGGGGCTCCGGCTTCTCCGTGGAGGCCCCGACCGGCAACCGGTTCCTGGTGAGGTCGCGCCTGATGACCGATGAGGAGGCGGAGCGCCTGGAGTGAGGAGGTGGCTCCACCGTGGGAGCGGTCGGGGGCCGGAGGAACACTGTTCCTCCGGCCCCCGACCCCAGGTGTTCGGCCCCGCTACGCGGTGCTGCCACCGCTCTTCTGGGCGGCCTCGGCCCGCCGCTTGGTGTCCAGGCGGTCGGCCAGTTCGTCGGTGACCACGAGGTCCTCACGGATACGGCCGGTCCGGTAGCCGACCCGGGCCGCGATGTGCCCGGCGACCGGGACGGTGACCACCTGGAAGAGCCCGACCAGGAGCAGCGTGCCGACGCTGAAGGTGCCGGTGTCCTCCTGCGGGACCAGCCGCAGGGCGATCCCCACCAGCACCAGCAGCAGCCCCAGGACCTGCGGCTTGGCGGCGGCGTGCATGCGTGAGAGCAGGTCGGGGAACCGGACCAGACCCACGGCGGCGACGAAGGACAGCATGGCCCCCGCCAGGATGCACAGGATCGCGATCCAGTCCAGGACGTTGACGAGCTGGTCACTCACGGTTCTCCCCTTCCCCCGTGGTTCCCGGGTGGATGACGTCCTCCGGGCGGGCGTGCTCCTCGGGACGTCGGGCGACGAACTTGGAGATGCTGATCGATCCGACGAAGCCGAGCAGCGACAGCACCAGCAGGGTCGGCAGGATGGTGGGGTCCCTGAAGAACGCCGCGTAGGCGCCCAGCCCCGTCAGGGCCGAGGCGAGCAGGACGTCCACGGACAGGGCCCGGTCCAGGATGCTCGGCCCCAGCAGGAGCCGGGCGGTGCACAGCAGCGCGGCCACCCCGAGCAGGACGGCGACGATGACCCACAGCGCGCTCACGTGTTCCCCTTCCCGGCGGCCTGGGCGGCCTCCAGTTCGGCGATGTTCTCCCGGGTACCGAGCGCCCGAACGATGCGCTCCTCCAGTTCGAGGATGTCCTCCTTGGCCTTCTCCGCCTCGGCCTCGCTCTCCGCGCCCAGCACGTGCACGTACAGGACGTGTTCGGGCTGGGCCACCTCGACGATCACACTGCCGGGGATCACCGAGACGGTGATGGCGGTGCACACCAGCATGAGGTCGGAGTCGGTGCGCAGGCGGACGGACACCACCGAGCTCTTGACCGGAGGGCCGGGGCGGAAGACCTGCGCCGTCACCTGGAAGCTGGCGACGGCCATCTTCACCAGGACGTAGAAGAACATCCGCACGCCCTGCACCGGCCAGAACCGGAACCCCGGCACGATCGGCGGGAGCGGGAAGACCATCATGATCGCCACGGACACCGTGAAGCCCAGGAGCGCGATGCCCAGGGACTCCGTGCGCGGCTGGAAACCGTCGAAGAGCAGCATCCACACCACGGTCATGCCGAGGGCGACGGGGATCTGTACCTTGCCCAGACGGTGCCGGACGGCGCGCACCCCCTGCTTCTTCCTGGTGTTCAGGTCGTTCACTGTGAGCCTCCGACTCCGAGGACCGCCTCGATGTAGGGCGTCTGCGCGATCAGCTCGACCGCCGCCTCGGAGGAGTAGGCGATGAGCGGACCGGCGAACACGGTCATGGCCAGACCGAACGCGACCAGCGCGATCGTGGCGCCGACCATGCTCTTGGGCAGGACCACCGAGGTCACCACCGGGGCGGCCGCGGTGGTGGTGTCACCGAGCCGGGACGACGGGCCGACCGCCTCGCCCGACGGACCGAGCGCCGCCGTGGAGGTGTCGTCGGCCTCGGAGTCGTCCAGCACGGTGCCGGGCTCGGCCACCATGCCCTCCGCCGGGGTGCGCCAGAACGCGTAGTTCCAGACCCGGGCGATGACGTACAGGGTGAGCAGGCTCGTCAGGACCGAGGCGCCGACCAGCGTGTACGCCAGCGGGGTGCCGGACTCCACACCGGCCTGGATCAGGCCGATCTTGCCGAGGAACCCGGACAGCGGCGGGATGCCTCCCAGGTTCATCGCGGGGATGAAGAACAGGATGGCGAGCATCGGCGCGATCTTGGCCAGTCCGCCGAGGTGGTCCAGCGAGGTGGACCCGCCCCTGCGTTCGATCAGTCCCGTGACCAGGAACAGCGTGGTCTGCACGGTGATGTGGTGCGCGATGTAGAACACGGCGCCCGCCATGCCGAGTTCGCTGCCCAACGCCACACCGAACACCATGTACCCGATGTGGCTGATCAGGGTGAACGACAGTAGTCGCTTGATGTCCGTCTGCGCCACGGCGCCCAGGATGCCCATGATCATCGTGGCCAGCGCCACCCACATGAGCATCTGGTTGAGCTGCGTGCCGGGGAACATCAGGGTCTCGGCCCGGATGATCGCGTACACGCCGACCTTGGTCAGCAGGCCCGCGAACACGGCCGTGACCGGAGCCGGTGCGGTCGGGTAGGAGTCGGGTAGCCAGGCGGCCAGCGGGAACACCGCCGCCTTGATACCGAAGGCCATCACGAGAATGACCTCCAGGACCAGGGCCAGCTCCGTGGAGATCTCCGGGAGGCGCTCGCCCAGCTGGGCCATGTTCACCGTGCCGGTCGCGCCGAAGATCAGCGCGATGGCGATGAGGAACAGCACCGAGGAGACCAGCGAGACGACCACGTAGATGGCGCCCGCCCGCATCCGCGACTGCGTACCCCCGAGGGTCAGGAGCACGTAGCTGGCGGTCAGCAGGATCTCGAAGCCCACGTACAGGTTGAAGAGGTCACCGGCGAGGAAGGCGTTGGAGACACCGGCGACCAGGATCAGGTAGGTCGGCTGGTACACCGACAGCGGTGCCACCTCCGCCTTGCCCGCCATCCCCTGGCCGATGGAGTAGATCAGCACGGCGAGCGTGATCGCCGCCGACACCGTCACCATCAGCGCGGACAGCCGGTCCGCCACCAGCGTGATGCCGATCGGCGTCTCCCAGCCGCCCACCTGGACGGCCTGCGGGCCGAACATGTCGGCTCCCACCATCAGCGCGGCACCGATGACGAGCACCAGCGCCAGGGTGATGACGCTCAGCCACTGCTGGACCCGGGGCCAGCGGATACCGAGGGCCAGCTTGACCCCGGCCGCGAAGAGCGGCAGCACCACCGGCAGCGGAATGAGGTAGTGGAGGAAGCCAGCGAAGTAGTCCCATTCCATGGTCAGTCGTTCCCTTGCAGATCGCTGTCCTCCGCACGAGCCAGGCGTTCGCGCTCGGCCCGCATGGTCTGGCTCGCCTGGCGCCGCTGCGAACGGATGCGGCGGCGCAGCTCGCGCCACAGCTCGCGTTCGGCGGCGCGGTCGGCGCGCCGGTGCTCACGCAGCCTCTTCCGGCCGAGCCGGATGCGACCGCGCAGCTCCGTGACCTGGTTGACCATGCTCTGCTGACGGTCGGTCAGACGGCGCACGGTCTCCTCGGAGCGTTCGTCGCCCTGGCCGTCCTCGGCCTCGACCTCGAACCGGGCCAGCTCGGCCTGGGCGGCCGCGATCTCCGCCTTGATGCGGGCCTGTTCGGCCAGCTCCTGGGCGTCGGCCGCGGCGATGGTCGCCTGGAGTTCGGCGCGCTGGCGGCGGATGTCCGCCCGCAGCCGTCGGCGCTCCTGGAGGAAACGCTGACGCACGGCACGGCGGCCCTCGCCCTGCACGATCCTGAGGTCCTCGGCGTCGTCCTGGACCTCGTCGTTGCCCTCCAGCTGCCAGCTCCGGTAGGCCAGTGCCAGCAGGAACGCGGTGATACCGAGGGTGATGACGATCGCCGTCAGGATCATCGCCTGGGGCAGCGGGTCCGTCATCTCGTCGTTGGTCGGCGTGAACCACAGGACCGGCGGACCGCCGGCCTGCCCGGCCATGGCCAGGATCATCAGGTTGACGCCGTTGCTCATCACGATGAAGCCCAGCAGCACGCGGGTGAGGCTGCGCTCCAGGAGGAGCACGACGCCGACCGCCACGAGGACGCCGATGACGATGACGAGGGTCAGGCTGGGTGACTCGCTCACGAGGTGACCTCCTCTGCACGGGCGGCGGTTCCGGGCGCGGAGCCCTCTTCCTCCGCGTGCGCGGCGTCGCGCTCGATCTGTTCGTCGATGCGGGCGCCGAGACTGCGCAGGATGTCCAGGATCAGGCCGATCACCAGCAGGTAGACCCCGATGTCGAAGAACAGCGAGACCGTGATGTGCGGGCTGCCCAGGATTCCGAGGTTGACGTACCAGTCGTTTCCGGCGAGCACGTCCCCGCCGAAGATCGCGCCGCCGATGGCGACACCGGTGGCCAGCGCCAGACCGGCGCCGATCAGGGCGCCCGGCTGCACCCAGGCGGTGGCGTACAGCTCGAACCTGCCGCCCGCGAGGTAGCGGACGATGAACGCCAGGCCCGCCACGATGCCGCCGGCGAAACCTCCGCCGACGTCGGTGTGGCCGGTGAGCATCAGGTACAGCGAGATCGCCATGATCACCGGGAAGAGGAAGCGCGAGACCACCTCGAAGATCAGCGACCGGCGTTCGGTGGGCAGGCTGTCCGCCCCCGGCAGCCAGGTGCGGTTCCACTGCGGCTTCACGTGCATGCTCTGCGGGGCCACCCGGAGGTTGCCCAGGTCCACGCTTCCGTGCCCGTTGGTGGGCTCGGGGGGCTTGGTGACGGACAGCGCCATCACGCCGCCCGGGGCCTTGCGGGGCTGGGCCCTGCGCCGGACGAACATCAGGCTGGCGACACCGGCGGCCGCGGCGGCGAGCACCGAGATCTCACCCATGGTGTCCCAGGCACGGACGTCCACCAGCAGGACGGAGATGATGTTGTAGCCGCCCGCCTCCTCTGCCGCGGCCGGGTAGCCCTCGGAGATCGAGGGCTGTAGGCGCCCGGCCAGCGCGAACCAGGTCATCGTGGCCACCATCAGACCCGTGGCGAGCCCGATCGTCATGTTCCAGATCCGGCGGCCCTTGAGGGCCGGTGCCGAGAAGTGGGACGGGAAGCGGCGCAGCACCAGGACGAAGACCACCAGGCTGACGGTCTCGACGAGGAACTGGGTGAGCGCGATGTCCGGTGCGCCCTGGAGGTAGAAGAGCGCGGCGACGCCGTACCCGCCGATGCCGACGAGGATCACCGCGAACAGGCGGCGTCGCACGAACAGGATGAACAGGCAGGTGATGACGATGATCAGGGCCGGGATGACCTGGACCGGGGTGTCCCAGAGCCGGAGCTGCGGGTTGGGCCCGTCCCAGATCCGGCCGGTGATCATCGGGATCCCGGCCGCCACGACCAGCACGATCAGGATGGTGCCGAGATAGACCGGGAGCGAACCGCGCTGGGTGCTTCCGGTGACCTGGAGGGCCAGGTTCTCCAGCCCGGCGAGCATCCGCCGGTAGTTGCGCTCGGGGTTGACGAAGGCCAGGCGGGTGCCCAGCCACACCACCCGGTTGCGGAAGTAGAAGAGCACCAGACCGCCGACCACGCAGACCGCGGACAGCAGGAGCGGCAGCTCCCAGCCGTGCCACAGGGCGAGGTAGCTCTGGTACGTCTCGTGGTCCCCCATCGGGACGGTGTCGGCGTAGACCGCGAAGAGGGGGTCGGCCCAGTAGGAGAGGAGACCGCCGAACAGGCTGAGCGCAGCCAGGGTCACGGCCGGGGCGAGGAAGAGCGCTCCGGGGGCGTGGACCGGGGTGGGCTGGACGCCCTCCTTGTCGAAGAAGGCGCCCCACATGAAGCGGAGGCTGTAGGCGACCGTCAGGGTCGAGCCCAGGACCAGGCCCACCAGGACCACGGTGTCGAGTGTTCCGCCGTGGGTGTAGGCGCCGAAGGCCAGTTCCTTGGCGGCGAAGCCCGCCGTGGGTGGCAGACCGGCCATGGAGGCCATGGCCACGATCGAGACCCAGTAGGTGGTGGGCATGGACTGGCGCAGGCCGGACAGCTCACGCAGGTCCCGTGTCCCGGTGCTGTGGTCGATGATGCCGACCACGAGGAAGAGGGGGGCCTTGAACAGTGAGTGCGCGACCAGCATGGCCAGACCGGCGAGGGCGGCGGCGCGGGTCCCCGTGCCCAGCAGGGCGATGAGGAACCCGAGCTGGCTGATGGTGCCGTAGGCCAAGACCAGCTTGAGGTCGTACTGGCGCAGGGCCTTCCACCCGGCGAGGACCATGGTGACCACGCCGAAGAACAGCGCCATGCCCTGCCAGACCGGGACGTCCCCGAAGGCCGGGGTGAGGCGGGCGACCAGGTAGACGCCGGCCTTGACCATCGCCGCGGCGTGCAGGTAGCCGGACACCGGAGTGGGGGCCTGCATGGCGGCGGGCAGCCACAGGCTGAACGGGAACAGCGCCGACTTGGACATGGCGCCGATCATGATCAGCACCAGGGCCCAGGTGACCACGGGACCCGTGGCGGGCGGATCGGCGACGATCTCGGAGATCACGTAGGTCCCGGCGGTCTCGCCGAGCATGATCATGCCGACGAGCATGGCCAGACCGCCGAAGGTGGTGACGGTCAGGGCCGTCATCGCCGCCCGGCGGCTCTCCTTCATCTCGGCGTTGTGTCCGACGAGGAGGTAGGAGAAGACCGTGGTCAGCTCCCAGTAGATGAAGAGCTGGATGAGGTCGTCGGCCAGCACGAGGCCGAGCATGGCCCCGGCGAAGGCGACGAACACACCGGCGAAGCGTCCGAGACCGGGCTCGGAGTCGTTGAAGTAACGCGCGCAGTAGATCAGGATCAGCGTGCCCACGCCAGCGGCGATGAGCGTCATGACCAGGCCGAGGGCGTCCATGTGGAGGCCGAGCCGGAGCGAGAACTGGGGTGCCCACGCGACGGACTCGGAGAGGCTCTCGCCGTTGAGGATGGCGGGGAGCTGGAAGAGGGCCCACACGGTGGCCAGACCCGGGACGATCGCGAGCGCGTAGAAGCCGTTACGGCCCCAGAGGCGCACCAGTAACGGTGCGACCGCAGCTGTGATGAAATGCGCGACCAGCACTGTTGTCAATGCGCCCCTCCCGGACCGGTCCGGGCCCACCCGGGTGTTCGGGCGGACGTCCACGCCCCGCAGCAAACAACTCCGCCACAACCGGATCAGTGGACGGGGTGTCGTTACCGTTTTGAGGGGGCATGGATTAACTTGAACTTGCGTGCGCAAGCTATTTAATAGCTAGACTACACAAACGTCAAACCTCCGCGCGGGTCGAGGACCCGCGTCACTGCCCAGCCTGCGAGGACCGTTTCGTGCCCGACGAGACCCCCGAGCCCTGTTCTGATCAGCAGGAATCACCCGAGCCCAACGCTGCCGAACTCGAGGAGTTCCAGCGTGTGTGGACCGAACTGATCAACGCCGCGCTCCATGCCCGATCGCGGGGCGGGCACGGGCATCGCGGTGCCGAAGAACTCACCCTGACACAGTCGTTGCTGATGGAAGCGGTACGCGGCATGGACCAACCCAGTGTCGGTGCGGTTGCTCACATCGTCGGCGTGTCGTCCCCTTCGGCCACCCGGATGATCCAACAGCTGGAGCGCAAGGGGATGATGGCCCGGCGCCGCTCCGAACGTGACGAACGCAGCACCGTGGTCGCCATCACGGACGAGGGCGAGCGGGTCCTGGCCGAGCGGCGCAAGTACATGGAGCGCAAACAGCGCCAGGTCTTCGACGCGATAAGGCCGTCCCTGCGGCCGGTGGTCCTCGACGTCCTGCGGGACCTGCGCGAAGCCATAGACGACACCTGACCGCCGCCGCCCCTCGCCCGCCCAGTCTGCCCGTGGCAGATCTGCCCCAGGCCGAAAAAGTGGAGGTCAGAGCTCTCCCCAGCCCAGGCTGAGAGTACCGGCCGGAACGGACACGCGGTCCGTTCCGCAGACGCCGGACCGAGGAGAGCTCATGCCGATCCACCAACAGCTCGTCGCGGAGCACCCGCCGAGCGGGACCTTCGACGACCAACTGGCCGCCCGGCTGCTGCGGAGCCGCGTCGTGCTCCTGGGAACCCAGGTCGACGAGGAGAGCGCCAACCGAGTCTGCGCCCAGCTTCTCCTGCTCGCCGACGAGGACCCGCACCGGGACATCACCCTGGCGATCAACAGCCCCGGGGGAGTGGTCTCCGCCGGGCTCGCCATCTACGACACGATGAACTTCGTCCCCAACGACGTGTCCACCCTCGTCATGGGGTTCGCCGCGAGCATGGGGCAGTTCCTGGCCTGCACCGGTGCGCCCGGCAAGCGGTACAGCCTGCCGCACGCCCGGATCATGATGCACCAGCCGTCCGGGGGGCTGGGCGGTACGGCGGCCGACATCGCCATCCAGGCCGAGAACCTCGCGCACACCAAGCGCACCATGATCGAGCTGATCGCCCGGCACAGTGGCCAGAGCGAGGAGACCATCGCCGAGGACCAGCACCGGGACGCCTGGTTCACCGCGGAGGAGGCCCGCGCCTACGGGTTCGTCGACCACGTGGTGGCGTCGGTCGACCAGATGGAGGGCGCGATGCGCCTGGGTCGGGGATCGACCGGCTTCGGTGCGCGGACGGGGGGCACCAGATGAGCGGGCGCTACACGGTGCCGATGGTCGTCGAGCGGACCCCGAGCGGAGAGCGTTCGTTCGACGTGTTCAGCAGGCTGCTGTCCGAACGCATCATCTTCCTGGGCACGCCGATCGACGACGACGTGGCCAACGTGGTCATGGCGCAGATGCTCCACCTGGACTACGAGAGCCCGGACCTGGACATCCAGCTGTACATCAATTCGCCGGGCGGCTCGAACACCGCGCTGACGGCCATCTACGACACGATGAGCTTCGTCCGCGCGGACGTGGCCACGGTGTGCATGGGGCAGGCCGCCTCCGCCGCAGCGGTACTGCTCGCCGCCGGCGCCCCCGGCAAACGGGCGGCGCTGGAGCACTCCCGGGTGCTGCTGCACCAACCGTCCACGGAGGGGCGGGGCGAGGCCGCGGACCTGGAGATCCAGGCCGCCGAGATCCTGCGGGTCCGGTCCCAGGTGGAGGAGATCCTGTCGCGGCACACCGGTCAGACCCAGGAGCGGCTGCGGGCCGACACCGACCGGGACAAGATCTTCACGGCTCACCAGGCCCGGGAGTACGGGCTGGTGGACGGGGTCATCACCACCCGGGAGCTGACGGCCCCGGCCGCCGCCTGAGGTGAGAGGTGCGGCCCCGGGCTTGAGAGCCCGGGGCCGCGGGCAGCGCGCGGCTTGGGATGGGCCGGACGCGATGCCGTCCATGAGCGGGGGATGCGGGGGTCAGGCTGCCAGGGATACCACGCCGTCGCGGCGGCCCTGCGCGACCGGTGACGTGAACACGCCACCGAGACCGCTGCGGACGAGTCTGCCGGAGACGTCCGTGACGGACACGCGGTTGACGACCTGGTTGGGCACGGGGGCCGGACGCCGGGTGGCCGCACCGTACTGGGCGACGAGGGTGCGCCGGTGGAGTTCGCCGAGCACGTCGATGATGCTCAGGCCCAGGGAACGGTAGATCGCGGCGAGGACCTCCGAGGAGGCCTCCTTGCGGCCGCGTTCGACCTCCGACAGGTAGGGGAGCGAGACCTGGGCGTCCTCGGCCACCTCACGCAGGGTGCGGCCCTGTTCCACGCGGGTGCGGCGGAGCAGGTCACCGATGAGGTCGCGCATCAGGGGTTCGGCGGGGCGTGCTCGGGAGCGATTCCCCTCGCGGGCCTCGTCCATCGTGCGCAGGACGCCTTCGGACATCGGTGCCTCCCGTGTTGCCGTGTCCCGACCCTTCGAGCCTACGCCGCCGGAGTGCGGTAGCGGGAGGGGTTCCGGTGGCCTTATGCGGACGGCAGAAGCCGGACGAAGTCCTACGGAGCGGGCGGAGCGGTGCGCCCCCGTGGGGGAACACGGACCCGGTGCGCACGGAGACCCGGTGCACGGAGACCCGGTGCACACGGCGACCCGGTGACCGTGGACTCCCACAGACAGCCCGTCCGCGGCCCGTACCCCCTCGCCCGGCTGTGGGCGGCCACAGCCGGGTCGGTCCACCGGCCCTCGCCCCGGGCGCCGTGCCGAGCGGGACTCGACCCGGCACCTGGTCGTTCCCGGCGATCGTGCGTCTTGCGGCACTACGTCTTGAAGTGCACAAAGCGGGGCAAAACCTTTGTTTTGTCCGGTGTCCACGGCCTTCGGAGCGGGAACGGGGAGGACGCGTCTACTTGGGGAGGGCTCGTGGAGATCACAGGAATCATCACCGCGATCATTGTTGGTCTGATCATCGGTGCGCTCGGACGTCTCATCGTTCCCGGCAAGCAGCACCTGCCCATCTGGCTGACCCTGCTCCTGGGCATCGTCGCCGCCTTCATCGGTGGCTGGATCGCGAGCCTCTTCACGGGGTTCTGGCTGTTCGTGCTGATCGTCCAGGTCCTGGTCGCCGCGGCGATCGTGTACCTCGCGGACGGCATGTACTCCAAGAACACCAGAACGGCCTGATCCGCCGCCAAACGACTCGACCCGAGGCCGCCACCTCAGCCCGAGGCCACCGGACGCGATCCGGTGGCCTCGGCCACGCGCACGGTCCGGCCCGAGCCAGCGGAGGCCTCCGCCGCCGCGAGCACGGCCACGACCTCCCGGCCGAACCGCACGTCACAGGGGTCCCCGGCGCCCTCCCGGAGCTGCGCCAGCAGACGGTCGACGGCCGACCCGAAGGCCTCGACGGCGCTCCGGTCACCACCCGGAACCGAGCGCCACCCGTGTTCGCCGTAGAGGTCCACGGAGAAGGCCCCCGCCTCCGGTGCGGCGTCCAGCGTCACCGACAGCGAACCCACCGCCCCGCTCGTGTGCCGGGTGAGCACGTGAACGCTGTCCCGGGGGCCCGGGACCGCGGTGACCTCCTCGACCGTCCCGAGGACGGGCAGCACCACCGAGAGCACGTGCGGGCCCACGTCCCACAGTCCGCCCTTCTCCCGGCGCCAGGGTGAGGCCCCGTAGGGGTTGCCCGGCTGGAAGATCGACGCGAACAGGGTCGCCCGCACACCGTCCCAGCCGCCGTCGTCGGCGGCCTGACGCAGGAAGTCGTTCACCGACTCGGAGAAACGGCTGGTGAAGAAGACCACGGAGGCCAGACCACGCGCCTCGGTCTCGGCGACGACCGCGTCGGCGGCCTCGACGGACAGGGCCAGCGGTTTGTCCAACAGCAGGTGCTTCCCGGCCCGGGCCGCGCGCAGCGCCAGGTCACCCTGGACGTCCGGGGGGAGGGCGATCGCGACGGCGTCGACGTCGGCGAGGAGCGCGTCCACGTCCTCGTAGGGCCGCGTGCCGAGCCCCTCGGCCAGCTCCGCCGCCTTCGCGGGGTCGCGCCCCCACACCCCGACCAGGGTGGTCTCCGGATGCGCGGCCAACGCCGCGCCATGGGTCCCGGTCGCCCAGAAGCCCGTGCCCAACAGTCCGAACCGCACTCCCATAGGACCCTCCCGGTGTCTGTGGTCTTGCCCCTGCCAACGCAACCCTGGCCCACGGGAACGCTCCCAGCAAGGCCCAGGCCCGGATTGGTCGCCCGACCATCGGGAAGGGGGCCGCCCGGGCGTTCGGGGACCCTCCGGAGTGGCCAGGTCCGGACGCGCGGTCCGGGAGCGCTTCCGGTGTCCGCGCTGGTGAAGGGGGCTTTATCCCAAAACGGTCCTCCTCGCGGAGCCCGGGGCGGCCCGTGAAACTCCTGGTGGAATCCTCCGGTCTCGACCATCATGGGCACTTGTGAGTACCGGGACTGGTCCGGCCAGCGGGAACGTCGGCGGCCTGGAGACCGGCCGGTGCGCGTGTTCGCCACGAAGGGGGCCAGCCCGTGGACACCGACCAGATGAAGGACGCTCCTCAGGACACCGTTCGGTTCGACTTCGAGGGGCCGGAAGAGGCCAACGACTGGATGCGCGTCCACATGGAATCTCTGCGGGCCTGCGCGCACTGGGCCGAGCACGAGTCCGGGACGGTCGAGGACCGGTCCCACGCACTCCTCGAAGCGGGGCTGCGCGCGGCACGCGCGCTCGGGGACAAGGGGTTGGAGTCATGGGTCCGCCACCTCCGGGGCCTGGCCCTGCTGGACTCCGGGGACCTGGAGGGCGCCGACCAGGAGTTCGTCGCCTCCCTCATGCTGGCCGAGACCCACGGCGACGACCGGGCCCGCGCCGCGTCCCTGGAGGCCCGGGGCGTCGTCGCCCAGCGGGACCGGCGCGACCAGGAGGCGCTGGACCTGTTCGACCTGGTCGAACCGCTCCGGGACCCGAAGGGCCGCCCCCGGGGGACGGCCGTGTTGGACCTCCTGCGCGGACGGTCCCTGGTGACCCTGGGCCGTTTCGACCACGCTTTGGAACGGCTGGACGCGGCCCGGGAGGTGTTCGCCCCGTCCGGCGGAGGGGCGGTGGACGAGGTCAACCTCGCCAGGGTCCGGCTGGAGCGGGGCCGTGCGCTCAACGGCAAGCGCCGTGGAGAGGAGGCCCGGGACGAACTGGAACTCTCCCTGGCCGGCTTCGAGGCCCGGGGCCACACCGTGCAGATGGCCCGGGTCCGTGAGGCGCTCGCCGGGGTGACGCAGCTGGCCGGAGAGAAGAACTGGATGGACCACCTGCTGGAGGCCGAACGGCTCTACCGCGAGGTCGGCAGCGAGGCCGAGGCGGAGCGCATCCGCTCGTTCCTGCCCCGGGGCCGTTCCGGAGGGTGAAGCGGATCTTCCGGGGATGACGCGTAGAGCAGCTGGCGGTCTGCGGCGGGCCGAGGGTGTCCCCGCCACGGCCCGGTGGTGACGGCCCGGTTCCCGGGCGCCGTTCAGCTCAGGCGGCGGGCTCCCGGCGAGGGCAGGGCGGTGAACACCACCGGTTCGGCGAATCCGTGTTCCGCGAAGGCGGCGCGGACCGCCTTGTCGCAGTCCTGCGCGCCCTCGGCCTCCACCAGGGCGATGACGCAGCCGCCGAAGCCGCCGCCGGTGATCCGCGCCCCCAGTGCCCCCGAGGACAGGGCGGCCGCCACCGCCGTGTCCACCTCGGGAACGCTCACCTCGAAGTCGTCCCGCAGGGAGGCGTGCGAGGCGGTGAACAGCGGACCCGCCTCGCGGGGACGACCGGCTCTGAAGAGGGCCACCGTCTCCAGCACCCGGGCGTTCTCGGTGACCACGTGCCGCACCCTGCGGCGGACCACCGGATCAGGGAGCGCGGCCAGCGCTCCTGGGAGGTCCTCGACGGAGACGTCCCGCAGCGCCCTGACGCCCAGGGCGCGGGCGGCCTCCTCACAGGAGCGGCGCCGCTCGGCGTAGGCGCCCTCGACCAGCCGACGCGGGGCCCGGGTGTCCACCACCAGCAGCGAGATCCCGTGCGCGGCCGGGTCGAACGGAACCTGCTCGGTCTCCAGCGAACGGCAGTCCAGGAACAGCGCCCGTCCCTCGTCGGCCAGCATCACCGCGGACTGGTCCATGATCCCGCAGGGCATCCCCACGAAGTCGTTCTCCGACCGCTGGGCCAGCCGTGCCACCTCGGCCGGGGCCGGGCCCGACCCGTGCAGGCCGGTGGCGGCCAGGATCGTCGCGCAGCACACCGCCGCGGACGTGGACAGCCCGGTGCCGGTGGGGATGCGGCTCTCCACCCACAGGTCCAGGCCGCCGATGCCGTACCCCTCGTCGGCCAGGGCCCACAGCGCGCCTGCCTGGTAGGCGGCCCAGCCGGGCACCGTGCCGGGGGACAGGTCGGCCAGCCGCGCCTCGAAGGTGTCGGGGAACTCCCGCGACCGCAGCCGCACCCGGTCGTCCGGGCGGCGCGCGGCGGCCACGGTCAGCGAGTGGGGCAGGGCGATGGGGAGGGCGAAACCGTCGTTGTAGTCGGTGTGCTCGCCGATGAGGTTGATCCGCCCCGGAGCGGTCCACACCCCCTCCGGCTCCGCACCGAAGGCCTCTCGGAACTCCGTCGCGACACCGTTCACCGGGAGACCTCCCCGGCGCGGGCGAACGCCCAGGCGTCCGCCACGATCTCGTCCAGGCCACGGGAGGGTTCCCAGCCCAGCTCCTGGCGGGCCCGTTCGACACCGGCGACCAGCACCGCCGGGTCACCGGCCCTCCTGGGCCCCTCCACCACCGGAACGGGGTGCCCGGTGACCCGGCGCACGGCGGCCAGGACCTCGCGCACAGTGGAGCCGCCGCCTCCACCCAGGTTGAACACCCGGTGGGTTCCCGGCGCCACGTGCTCCAGCGCTCTCAGGTGGGCGTCG
Source organism: Nocardiopsis sp. L17-MgMaSL7 (assembly GCF_003182025.1). Taxonomy (NCBI): domain Bacteria; kingdom Bacillati; phylum Actinomycetota; class Actinomycetes; order Streptosporangiales; family Nocardiopsidaceae; genus Nocardiopsis; species Nocardiopsis sp. L17-MgMaSL7. The sequence goes on from NZ_QGTF01000007.1 coordinate 108,074, forward strand.
GCGAGGTCGGCCACGTGCAGGTAGTCGCGGACGGCGGTGCCGTCCGAGGTCGGGTAGTCGGTGCCGAACACCGTGGCGTGCGGGACCTCCCCGGAGGCCACCCGGAGCAGGTTCGGGATGAGGTGGGTCTCGGGATCGTGCCGTTCGCCGAAGCCCAGGTGGGCCCCGGCCACGTTGAAGTAGCGCAGGCTCACCGCGCCCAACCCGTGTGCCCGCGCCCACCCGGCCAGCATGTGGTCGACGGCGAGCTTGCTCGCCCCGTAGGGGTTGGTGGGCATCGCCGGGTCGGACTCCCGCAGCGGCGCGTCCGAGGGCGGGTCGCCGTAGGTGGCGGCGGTGGAGGAGAACACCAGACGGCGCACGCCGTGGGTCCGTGCGGCCTCCAGCAAAGCCAGGGTGCCGCCCACGTTGGTGTCCCAGTACGGCCCCGGGTCCTCGACGGACTCGCCGACCAGGGACCTCGCGGCCAGGTGCACCACGCCGTCGAACGACGGGTCGAGAACGTCCGCGGCGGCGCGCAGGTCCCCCTCGACCAGGGTCGCGCCCGGGTGGACCGCGTCCCGGTGCCCGGCGTGCAGCGCGTCGAGCACGGTGACCTCGTGCCCGGCCTCGGTCAGGAGCGCCGTGACGACGCTGCCGACGTAACCGGCACCGCCGGTGACGAGGAGTTTCACGGATCAGGCCTCTCGGAGTCGTCGGGCCGTGGTCTCGGGGGCCACGTCGTTGCTGAACACGCCCGCGCCGGACTCGGTCCCGGCCAGGTACTTGAGTCTGCCCGGGGCGCGGCGCACGGAGAACAGTTCGAGGCGCAGACGGGCCAGCCCGCGCGCCTCGGCGTCGTGGGCGGGGGCCTGGTGCCAGGCCGAGATGTAGGGCAGCGGGGTGTCGTAGAGCCGGTCCGCCCGGGCGAGGAGGTCGGAGTAGAGATCGGCGAGGGCGGAGCGCTCGCCGGAGTCCAGGGCGGGCAGGTCGGGCACGGCGCGGTGGGGGTAGACGTGGACCTCCACGGGCCAGCGCGCGGCCTCGGGGACGAAGGCCGTCCAGTGCTCGTTGCGCAGCACCACACGGGGTCCGGCGCTCTCGGCTGCCAGGATGTCGGCGAACAGGTCGCCCCCGGTCGCGGCGCGGTGCCGCCGAGCGGAGTCGAGGTCGCGTTCGGCCCGGGGGGTGACGAAGGGGAGCGCGTAGATCTGCCCGTGCGGATGGTGCAGGGTCACGCCGATCTCCGGTCCCCGGTTCTCGAAGACGTACACGTGCGCGACCTCGGGCCGGGCGGACAGCTCCTCGGTCCGGTCCGCCCAGGCGTCGATGATCGTGCGAACGCGACGGGGACCGAGAGCGGCGAGCGAGGTGTCGTGGTCGGAGGAGAAGCAGACCACCTCACAACGGCCCTCGGAGCCGCTGAGGGCGGGGAAGCGGTTCTCGAAGACCGCGACGTCGTAGGACGAGGAGGGCACCTCGGTGAGGCGGTCGCCATGGGAGGGGCACAGCGGGCACTCGTCGCTGGGCGGCAGGTGGGTGCGGTCCTGGCGGTGTGCGGCGATGACCACCCACTCGCGCCGGAGCGGGTCCCAGCGCAGCTCCGAGCCGGAGGCGGCGGGCGGCAGGTCGCGCCGGTCCGGGACCTCCTCGCGGGCACCGCCCTCCTCGTCGTAGTAGATGATCTCGCGGCCGTCGGCCAGCCGTGTGGCGGTCTTCCTCATCCGTGCTCCCGGGGGACGTCGGTGACCACGAGGCGGCCCACGCGGTCCTGGAGGGTCTCACGTGCGGAGGGGGTGATCCGGTCGTCGGTGACGAGCACGTCGCAGCGGTCCAGCGGGGCGATGGTGCTGATCCCCACGGTGCCCCACTTGGTGTGGTCGGCGGCGACCACCAGGGTCGCGGCCGCCTCCACCAGGGCCCGGTTGGTCTCGGACTCCATCAGGTTGGGTGTGGTGAACCCGGCTCGATCATGGATGCCGTGCACGCCCAGGACCAGGGTGTCCAGGTTGATCCCGCGCACGGAGGCCAGGGCCATCGGGCCCACGAGGGCGTCGGAGGGGGTACGGAATCCGCCGGTGAGCGCCACGGTCTGGTCGGTGCGCTCGGAGCGGTACAGGACCTCGGCCACGTGGATCGAGTTGGTGATGACGGTCAGCCCGGGGGTCTCCCGCAGGTACTCGGCGACCAGGGCGGTGGTGGTCCCGGCGGACAGCCCCACGGCGCTGTGTGGTTCGACCAGACCGGCGACGGCCCTGGCGATCGTGTGCTTCTCCTCGGACTGGAGCGTGGACTTCGCCTCGAACCCGGGTTCCGTGGTGCGGGCGCCCTCGGGGGCGACGGCGCCGCCGTGGACCTTGACCAGTGACCCCCGGTGCTCCAGCGCGTCGAGGTCGCGCCGGATGGTCATGTCGGACACGGCGAGGGAGTCGACCAGGTCGGTGACACGGACGCCGCCGTCCCGTCGGACCTGTTCGAGGATCAGCTCTCGCCGTTGTGCGGCCAGCATCCGGCTCCCATGATCGGAAATGTGTGATCTTGTTTATTTACGGTGCCTTGTTGCTGTGTCTGTTGTCAATGGTGCGATCTGTCTGACGGAATCTGTTGGTTTCCGTCATGGATCCGTTGGTCTCGCCGGTCCTGGCCAATCGGGGTCGGTCCTCGTTCCCCTTCCGGGCGGGCCGGTGTGAGGTGAGCTGGACCAGCAGCACAGCACCGATCGCGGCGAGGGCACCCGCCCCCTGTGCGGGGGTGAGGGTCTCGTCGAGCACGAGGAACCCCAGGAGGGTGGCGGTGAGCGGACTGGCGAAGGACAGGAAGGACACCGCCAGCGCGGGCAGCCGCTCCAGACCCCGGAACCAGACCAGGTAGGAGAGCAGAGCCCCGACCAGGCCCAGATACGTGTAGCCCGCCAGGTTGGCGGCGCTGAGGCTCGCGGGCAGCCCCTCCAGGAGCAGGGTGGGGGGAAGCAGGACCAGCCCGCCCGCGGTGAGCTGCCAGCCGGTGGCTCCCAGCAGGCTCACCCCCGCAGGGCGCCCCCAGTGCTTGGTGAGCACGAGGCCGGTGCCCATGGACACCGCGGCGCACAGACCGGCCAGGATCCCCACGGGGTTCAGGGCGGTCTCCGGGCCCGCCACGAGCAGCCCCACGCCGGAGGCCCCGAGCAGGCAGGCGAGCAGGTGCGTCAGCCTGAGCCGGTCACCCAGCAGCAGGGCCGCCAGGAGCATGACGATCACCGGCTGGACCGCCATCACCAGGGCGGCGACCCCTCCGGGGAGCAGGTAGGCGGCCACGTACAGCAGGTAGAGGAAGGCGCCGATGTTGAGGGTGCCCAGGATCAGCGAACGCCACCACCACACCCCCGAGGGCAGCGTCCGGGCGAACAGCACCAGCAGGAGTCCCGCTGGCAGAGCGCGCAGGAGCGCGGCCAGCAGGGGGCGGTCCGGTGGGAGGAGCTCGGTGGTGACCAGGTAGGTGCTGCCCCAGACCACGGGTGCCAGGGCGGTGACCAGCGAGTCGCCGAGGATCCGTCCGCGCCCGCTCACGTCGCCCGCGTGGTGGATCCGAGGGGTGGGACCAGGGCGAGGCCGAGGGAGCGGACGGTCTTAGTGACGGGGGGTGTCATCTGCCAACCCTTCGATGTCGAACTGTTCGATGCCGAAAGATTACGCGAAGGGTTCGGGGTAGGTCAAGGACGCGGCGCTATGATCGCCGGATGAACGACGCCGTCGACCTCTTCCTCGCCCAGTGGGCCCGCGAACGGCCCGACCTCGACGCCTCCCCGATGGGGGTGATCGGTCGGATGAACCGCTTGCAGCAGCTGCTGGGGCGCAGGGTCGCCGACCTCCTGGCCGAGTACGACCTGGAGCGCTGGGAGTTCGACGTGCTGGCCACTCTGCGGCGGTCCGGGGAGCCCTACCAGCTGACCGCCAGGGACCTGGTCCGGATGATGATGGTGGGTTCGGCGGCCATGACGCACCGGGTCGACCGCCTCGTGCGCAAGGAACTGGTCCACCGTCAGGTCGACCCGGCGAGCAGACGCCGTGTCCTGGTCACCCTCACCGACAAGGGTCTGGCTCTGGTGGACGGCGCGGTCGCGGGGCACGTGGACAACGAGGCCCGTCTGCTCGACGGTCTGAGCAAGGAGGAGCAGGACCAGCTCGCCGACCTGATGCGCGCCCTGCTGCTCTCCCTGGGCGACACCGCGCCCGAGGTGCCCTGACCCCGCCGCACGACGAGGGGGAGGTCCCGTGTGGGAACCTCCCCCTGAAGCCTGGTGTTCGGAGAACGAACTACTCGCGGCCGGGCTTGTCGTCCGGGGTCAGGGCGTCCTTGACCTTCTCGCCAGCCTGCTTGAGCTTGGACTTGGTCTGCTCGGCCTTGCCCTCGGCCTGCCACTGCTCGTTGCCGGTGGCCTTGCCGAGGCCCTCCTTGGCCTTGCCCTTGAACTCGTCGAACTTGTTCTCAGCCTTGTCGCTCTCGGACATGGGAGCCTCCTTCGATCGGATTCACCCACAGCCCTGTCCGATTCACGGGAAAACATTCATGATCGGGGGGACGGATGTGCCTGGAGTGACCGAGGACACCCGTGATCTCAGGCCTGGGCGGGCGCGATCGGCACGACGGAGGCGAAGGGGGCGTGGGTGGCCAGGCGCTCGGCGATACCCTCGCGGACCATGGCCTTCGCGGTGCGCACGGCGTCGCCGACCTCGGCTCCCTTGGCCAGTTCGGCGGTGATCGCGGCGGCGAAGGTGCAGCCCGCCCCGCTCACGCGCTCCTCGCCGATCTTCGGCGCGCTCAGGACGGTGACCTCTTCGCCGTCGAAGTAGACGTCGACGGCGTCGGGGCCGGGCAGCTCGGTGCCGCCCTTGACGACCACGTGCCGGGGGCCGAGTTCGCGGATGCGGCGGGCCGCCTCCACGAGGTCCTCGACGGTCTCGATCGACTCCATCCCGGCGAGGGTGCGGGCCTCGAAGTGGTTCGGGGTGATGACGGTGGCCAGCGGCAGGATCTGCGCGGTCAGGGCCTTGTCCGTGTCCAGGGCGGCGCCGGGCTCCTGGCCCTTGCAGATCAGGACCGGGTCGAGGACCACGTGGCGCCACGGCTGGCGCTGGAGGGCCTCGGAGACCACGTCGATGGTGTCCGGGGTGCCGAGCATGCCGATCTTGACGACGTCGAGGTCGTGGCAGGTGGTGGCCGCCTCGATCTGGTCCGCGATGACGCCCGGGTCGACGGGGACGAACCGGTGGCCCCAGTTCTCCTTCGGGTCGAAGGAGACGATGCAGGTGATCGTCCCCATGCCGTAGACGCCCAGTTCCTGGAAGGCCTTCAGGTCAGCCTGGATGCCGGCGCCGCCGGTGGCCTCCGACCCTGCGATCACGTACGCGCGGTTGGTCATCGCCAACCTCCCTCTAACTTGCTGTGCAGATGCGCGGTGTCGGGGCCCTCGCGGGACACGAACCCACTGGTTATTGCATCACAACTGTTCATTTCCGGCATAACGTTCAGAGTGTGGTTCTCGGGACACCCGGTTCGGCCCGCCCTCACCAGTCGGCGAGCAGGGCGTCCGTGGTGTCGTAGCCGCTGACGTAGGCGCCCTCCACCGTGTTCTCCCCGGTCGTCGGCTCGCCCGCGAAGTACAGCACCCCCTCCAGCGGCCGCGCGAGCGTGTCCGGAGCATCGTGCGCGCCCGGAGGGACGAAGAGGTAGGCGCCCCGGCTGAACTCGTCGGCCGCCCAGTCGTGCGTGGTGCGGGCCACCGGCGCGGGCGGCTCCTCACCGAGCGCCTCGGCGAGCGCGGCCAGCCCGGCGGCGAACCGCTGGTCCGGTGGCAGGTCCAGGAGCTCCCGGGCCGGGTCGCCCGCGGCCCAGGCCACCACCACCTCCGGTGTCGCGCGCGACAGGCACCAGAACACGAAACCGGTGTCCTCGTCCCAACCCAGGGCGTCTTCGTCGGCGGGGAAGACCGCGCGGTCGAACTCGTACACGAGTTTGAGGGCGTCGGTGCGGTCCAGGGCGTCGACGGCGTCCCAGTGGCCGGAGGGCAGCGCTGGTTCGAAGGCCACGTCACCGGCCTTGAGGACCCCGATCGGGAGCGTCACCACGCACCGGTCGGCCCGCACCTCCAGGCCGCCCTCGGGCGAGGCCACGTCCAGTCGCACGCCGCGTCCGGACCAGCGCACGCGGCGGACCGCGTGTTCCAGACGCACGTCCAGGCCGTGGGAGAGGGGTGGCAGCAGGCCGTCGTAACCGCCGACCACGCGGAAGTTCTCCCGGGGTACGGACCACCAGTCGAAGAGGCCGTACTCGCGCATCCACACGGCGCTCCACCGCTCCAGGGACTCGTTGTCGATGGAGACCGGTGGCCACTGGTCCTCGGGTACGCCCATACGGCGCAGGTACGCGGCGGCGTCCTCGTTCTCGTGGGGTGCCTCGGGGGTCGGAACGGGCGCGGAGACCCCCTTCCCGGCGCGCACCTGGACGGTCTCCACCCCGGCCTCCGCCACCAGTTCCCACGTGTAGGCCTCCCGGCCGTGGATCAGCCCGGCACCGAGTTCGACGGGGACCGAGCTGAAGCCGTGGTCGGTGTACAGCTGGCCGCCGATCCGGTCGCGTGCCTCCAGGACGATCACGGAGAAGCCGTGGTCGGCGAGGTTGCGCGCGGCCGAGAGCCCGGTGACCCCGGCCCCGATCACCGCCACGTCCCAGCGTTCCCGCGCGGCGTGGGCCGACGCGCCCAACAGCGCGGCTCCGCCCAGGAGCACGCCCCCGCCGACCAGCAGGGACCGCCTGCTCACCGCTGGTCGCGGGGCGTCCTGAGTGCCCCGCCCGTCCGCTCCCACGCCGCCTCCAGTTGGCCAGGCCCCCGGTCTCGGGGGCGCCCGTCCCCGCATTATCGGTGCGGAACCGGACGCGGCGGTCACGTGAGCCCGCGGAACCCGGGGTGGCCGGAGACGGCCAGCGGTTGCGAGAATAAAAATATGTCCCTAATATTTTTATATGCCACGCACCGCTGACCACGACGAGAGACGACGCCAGGTCGCCGAGGCCCTGTTGCGCACCATCGCCCGCAAGGGCCTGGCGGCGACCACCTTCGCGGACGTCGCCGACGAACTCGGCGGCTCCGTGGGGCTGGTCCAGCGCTACTTCCGCAGCAAGTCCGACCTCCTGCGCTTCGGGGTCGAGCACCTCTACCAGCGAGGTGAGGAGAGGATCGAGGCGGTGGAGCGGGTCGCGCCCGTCCGCGACCTCATGTTCCGGATCGCGCACACCCTCCTGCCCATGGACGAGGAGCGGCGCAGGGAACTCACCGTCTGGCTGGAGTTCCTGCCCACGGCCGTCCGCGACCCCGAGATGGCCGAACTGCACCGGACCACCACCCGCCGACTGGTCGACGGGTTGGCGGAGGGGCTGGACGCCGCGCAACGCGTGGGCGAACTCTCCGCAGACCTCGACCCCAGGGCTGAGGCCGCCACCCTGGTGGCCCTCGCCGACGGGCTCACCCTGCACCAGTTGGCCACCCCGGACCTGTTCGACGACGCCACCGCCGAGCGCCTGCTCCGGCAGCACTTCGCCCGCCTCTTCGCGGCGGGGACGGAGGACGCCTGACATGACCGGCGACGACACCGCTCTCCAGAGGGCCGAACCCACCGGGCGGTCGGCCAGCGGGCGACTGCCCCTGCTGGACGTCCTCAGGGGCGTGGCCATCCTCGGCACGCTCGCCACCAACGTGTGGCTGTTCGCCGGACCCGGCGGGGACGCCGTGATCCTCTACGGGACCGACGAACTCAGCCCGTTCACGCCGTTCCACGCGGACCCGTCCGCCGCGACCCTGGCCGAGGGCGTCTTCCGGACCGTCGCCAACGGCAAGTTCCTCGCCCTGCTCACGCTGCTCTTCGGCGCGGGCCTGGCCATCCAGTTCCAGTCGGCCGCGCGACGGGGCGCACGCTGGCCGGGGCCCTACCGGTGGCGGGCGCTGTTCCTGTTCGTCGAAGGAACCGTGCACTTCACGCTTGTTTTCGCCGGTGACGTGCTTATGGGGTACGCGGCGGTCGCCCTGTTGGCCGCCTGGCTGCTCACCCGCTCGGAACGGGCCCGGAACGGGGTCATGTGGGTGTCGGTCTCCCTGCACGTGGTCCTCATGGGCCTGGTCACGGCGGCGCTCGTGGCCGGGCCCACGCGGCCGACATCCGTGCCCCCCGAGGCGGTCGAGCTCTACGCGCACGGCTCCTACCCGGAGCAGGTCGCCTTCCGCCTGGACAACTTCCTGGGGCTGCGCCTCGAACCCGTCCTCACGTTCGGCCTGATGGTGTTCATGTTCCTCCTGGGGGTGCGGCTCCTCCGCGCCGGTGCCTTCGCCGACGACCCGGTCGGGCGCGGCACCCGTGCCCGACTGCTCGGGTGGGGGCTCGGCCTGGGCGTCCCGCTCACCGTCCTCACCGCCCTCGGCGGGCCGGACTGGCTCCTCATGGACCGCTACGTGGTGGCTCCGCTGGTCGCTGTGGGTCTGATCGGCCTGGTCGGTCGCCTGCTGGACGGCACGACCGGCACCGGTCCCGTGGTCGCGGGGGTCTCCGCCCTCGGCCGGATGGCGATGACCGGCTACGTGACCCAGAACGTCATCCTCATGTTCGTCTGCTACGGGTTCGGCCTCGGCCTGGCCGACCGCATGGCGGACACGGGACGGTGGTGGGTGCTGGTCCTGTGGGCCGTGGTGTCGCTGGTGCTGGTGGTGGCCTCTCTGCTGTGGCTGCGCCACTTTCGCCAGGGCCCGTTGGAGGCCCTCCAGAAGAAGGTCCTCGCCCGGGCCCGGTGAGGAGCCGGTCCAGCCGTGGGCCCGGCCCCGTGTGTGCCTCCTCCGGCCCCGGGGCCGAAAGATCACGCCCGGGCCCGGGGCGGTGACCTACTCGGAAGCGGTGCCGACGGGTTGCGGCGTGGGCCCGGGAGGCGCCCCACGTGCTCGACCCAGACCCCGGCCATGCGCTCGGCAACGGCTGTCGTGCCACCGGGTTCCCACAGCTCGGCGGGGTCCTCGGGTGTCGCGACCCTGAGGAACTGAAGGCCGTTCACCTTCCGCGCGGCCCTGCGGTACTCGGCCAGGGCGGAGCTGTCCCTGGTGTCCGGTTCGGCCTTCCCGAACCCCATCAGCCCCGAAAGGACGAACAGGGCCACGGGTCGCCGCGTCCCGGTGTGTTCACGGAAGACCCGGACCGCTTCCTTCTCCACCGCGACCGGTCCGTGCCCGTCGTAGGCCTCCAGGAATCGGCGGATCCGCCGCGCGTCGTCGTGGACGACGTGGTGTTCCCTCGTCCCGGAGGCGCGCTCCGGTTCCGGGGCGTTCGCGCGCTGTAGGAACTCGTAGCTGACGTGGGGGTGGGGCGGCCCGGCCATCGCCCACGCCGGCTCACCCAGACCACGCCACTCCCCGGGCCCGGTGACGATGGTGTCCCGGCTGGCGAGCAGTGGTGCCAGATCCGAGCCCCGGGCGTGGCCGGTACGCCAGACGGTGCCCGGTTCCGCGAAGGGCTGTCCCTCCCAGGTGCGCAGCAGCCCCATGAGAGCCTCGTGCTCGGCTCGGGGCATCCGTCCGGCGGCCACACGCCAGAGGACCGGGCCGATCCCGCCGAGCAGGCCCGACCACCGAGCGGGGATCCGGGGCACGCTCAGCCACCGGGTCTCCTCGTCGACGGCGCCGCGCAGGCGGGCGCCGCCCGCCGCGATGTCGGCGAGCGTGGCGTCACCGTGCCCGCGTCCGTGCGGTGTGAGCGTCGTGATCCCCGACAGAGCGGACTCGAGGTCGGTGTCGCAGACCTGTACCGAGGGGCGGACGACGCGATCGGTCCGGACGAGCCTGGCGCGACGGGCCACGTCCTCGCCGCGCCGCGCCAGTCCGACGGCCCAGAGAACGGCCCACACGATCCCGCCGTCACCGCTGACCAGGTCCGGGTCGGTGACGGACGGCAGCAGCCGGGCCACGGCCCCGCGTACCGCCACGGCGGGATCGGGTGCGCCCTCGGCGGCCCCGATCAGTTGCCGCGCCGTCTCCTCATCCACCTGGCGCAGGGCGCGCGAGCCCTCGGGGTCACGTGGGCGGAGGTGGTGCCAGTAGGGAGTGGGCGGGCTCAGCGGGAGCGGGCCGGGGCCATCCTCGGCGTGCACGTCGATGGTCGGGTCGGTCATGACCCGCCACACCGGCGAGGCGTCCTCGGGGTCCAGGAGCTGGGTCCAGTTCATCTCGCGCCGGGGAGCCCAGGTGACCAGGGGTGCGACGGTGTCTGCCCCTGGGAACCGCGCGACTCCCCAGAGCCTGCCCCGGTCGTTGCGGTTGATGGTGTACCGGCGTCCGTCCACCCCCTCGGCGGTCCACCTGTGGGGTCCGGGCGCCTCGCTGTCACGCGGCGTTTGCCAGACCCGGAACCCGGCCACGCCGTCCGCCGAACCCAGTGGAGAGCCCTCCGCACCCTCGGGCAGCGGGACCAGGCTGGACGAGCGCGGCTCCAAGGCCGCGTCATCCGGGACCGCACCGGGGGAGAGGAAGGTGGTGAGGCGGGATTCCGGGGCACTCGCGGGAGAGCCGCTCTCAGCGGTGCAGGACGTGAGCTCCATGAAGGACTCCTCGTCCCACCGGGACGAGGAGAGGGGTGGGACGACTCGGACCCGTGCGCCGTCGCTGACCTGGCCTTCGGTCGGCAGGGGAGCCCGGCGGTCGCCGGGGCGCAGAACGCCCCCGGCGTCCTGGCGCCCACCCGGGGCCTCGAAGGCGCAGGTCCTGGCGTCGTCTCCGAGCCCGTCCACCTCGAACTCCTCCTCCGGGGCGGAGGACCAGAAGGCCCGGTAGGTCCACTCAGTGCCCGTCAGGGAACGGTACGGCGTCGGATCGGGCACCTCGGCGGACACCCCCCACGCGACCAGGAAGTCGCCGCCCGCGTAGTGGACCCGGACCCGACCCCACCCCTCGGGCAGGGAGAACCGCGTACGGGCGCGGCACCCCGCGTGGTCGACCGCGATGGCGGTGTCACCTCCGTGGACGGTGAGAACCGGCCAGGTGGAGGTGAGGCCCAGCACGCCGCCGTCCCGCGCGCCGATCTCGGCCAGGGCCTCCTCGAAGGCGGGCCACCCGTACTCCCCAGGGATGCCCAGACGCAGGGTCCGTGTCAGGGACGGGCCGAGATCGAGCTGGTCCAGGCGGTCCTCCAACGGTCCCAGCGCACGCAGACCATCGTGGTCCAGGCTGTGGTCGAGCTTGGTCAGGGTCTCCTCCACCGCGCGCAGGGCGGACACCGCAACACGGTCCACCAGGTCGGCCGGGGTCGGACGGGCGCGGTTGACGGCGGCCCGTTGCCGCCCGACCACCTTCACCTGGATGCCCTCTCTCCGGCAGGCGCTGGCCAGCGTGCGATCGGTGCGCGCCTCCACCTTGTACCGGCGCCCGGTCAGGTCCACCGGAACCCCGCTCTCCCGGATACGTGGCGCGATCCGGGGCAGGAGGGTGTACAGCTCGCCCGGCAGGGGCTGTGACCGCACGCCCTCGCCCACCCACAGGGAGTTGTACATGCGGTGGTACCGGGAGAGCCACGCCGTGAGGCCGCCCTCGGGGATGATCCTCCCCGCGGCCAGGTCGTCGCTGATCCCGGTGGTCTCCAGAAGGCGCAGCCACGGGGCGCCGTCGCTGGCCGTATCGGGGAAGAGCTCGGCCAGGCCGGGGCGGGACGCGGCTTCCGGGGCGGCCCTCGCGAAGACTTCCTCGGCCTCGTCCAGGAGCCGGTCCGGAATCGCGCGCCCGCGCGCCGCGGCCAGGACGCGTCCCAGATCCTGGGCGCGATCCCCTTCCCCGAGACCGGCCCTCCGGCCGGAGGCGCGCAGCTGGGAGACCAGGTCGCCGGGGAGCGGCGCGCCGCCCACTGCCCAGGTCTCCAGGAGACGGACGAACTCTCGGTGGGCGTCCTCGGGCGGGAACAGGGCCGTGAGCCTGCGCCGCTGTGCCGTCAGTTCCTTGGCGGACAGGGCGCGGTACCGGGCGAAGAGCAGGGCGTTCTCGACGGTGTGGTGAGGGTCGGTCGTGAGCCCGTGCTCGACCTCCGCTCGGCGGGCCCGCGCGTAGGCCGCGCCCGCCTGTCGGGCATCGCCACGGGCCCTCCAGTGCCCGATCGTGTCCCAGACCCAGGGCAGGTGCTCGACCGGAAGACCGAGGTTGTCGACCGCCTTGCTGGCCTGGTCGAGCAGTCTGCTCGGCTTGCGTGTCCTGTTGCTGGTGAGCCGTTCGTAGGCGTCGATCAGTTCCAGGGCGGCGGGCAGGTTGGCGGGGTCGTGGGCCCTGGTCCAGTCGGTGTGGAGGGTGGACCGCCAGGGGTCCTGAGGGAGCTTGAGGGGCATGCGGCGAGTATCCCAGCGACCTCTGACAGCTCCGGCTGCGAGGCACTCCCGTGGAACTTGAACATGACAGCTGTGTCAGCTCTGGGGCGGAGGCCGGGGCCGGAGTTCATCCCCGGGGGAACTGACCGGGTCGGCGCCCCTGGCCGGGACCGCCCGCGTAGGTCTGGCCCACCTCCAGCCACTCCCGGGCGGCGGATCCCTCGGCGGTCAGCGACGTGTCAGCGTGGTGGCGGCGGCGGGTCAGGACCAGGCAGAACTCTTCGGAGTCGCCGCGCACCACCTCCTCCGCACCCTCCGGTCCCATCGTCCAGAGACCGCCGTCCGGGGCGGTGAGCTCCACGCGGACCGGGGTCTCGGGCGCGGGCAGGCCGCGCGCCAGGTAGCTGAAGGACCGGGTACGCAGGGCGAGGTGGACGATGTGGCGCAGCCGCCCCGTGGGTTCACGGGTGGTGCTCAGCGCGTCCACCACGTCCTGGCCGTGGGCCCAGGTCTCCATGAGCCGTGCCGTCGCCTTGGAGGGAACGCTCATCGGCGGGCCGAACCAGGGCACCCGTGTCCCGGCGGGGGCGTCGAGGAGGGCGCTCCTGAGCGCCTCCGAGGCCGCACGCCAGCGGCTGAGCAGGGTGTCCGGTGCGAGGGCGGCCAGCGGGGCGGCGGCCGTGTCCACGTAGCCCTCGGGATCGGCCATGGCCGCTTCGAGCATCGCCGCGAACCGCTCCGGGGCGGTCACGGCGGTCAGCGCCGACTCGTCGAAGAAGGCCAGGTGGGCGACCTGATCGGTGATGCTCCATCCGGGCGAGGGAGTGGGGCGGGCCCAGTCGGCGGGGTCGATTCCCCGGAGCAGCGCTGCCAGTTCCTCCTGTTCGGCTCGCAGGTCCTCGACGAGTGCGGCTGTGTCCACCACAGGGGCTCCTCACGCGGGCGCCGGTCTCCCGGCGACCACAGATCTTGACTGGCTTGTCATGTTCCGCGCACCATAACAAAGTGTGAGCTGGATCTCCCAGGGGGTCCGGCCGGAACCCCCAACGGATGCGAGTGTGCGTACATGACCGCGACCGAAACCCCACGGACGGACCGCTGGAACACCCCCGAACGTGCCGTGCTCCGGGAGACCGTGCGGGCCTTCGCGGCGAAGGAGATCCTTCCCCACGTCGAACAGTGGGAGGACGAGGGCGAACTGCCCCGCGACCTGCACCGGGCCGCGGGGCGGTCCGGGCTGCTCGGACTCGGCCAGCCCGCGTCCGTGGGCGGCGAGGGGGAGATGATCGACCAGCTGGTCGTCTCCGAGGAGGCGGTCCTGGCGGGGGTGCCCACCGGGGTCCTGGCCTCGCTGTTCACCCACACCATCGCCCTGCCCGCCCTGGTCGCGGACGGCCGCGAACACCTGGTGCGCGACTACGTCCGCCCCGCCCTGGCCGGGGAACTCGTCTGCTCGCTCGGGATCACCGAGCCCGACGCCGGTTCGGACGTGGCCCACCTCCGCACGCGGGCGGTCCGCGACGGAGACGCGTGGGTGCTCAACGGGGCGAAGACCTTCATCACCTCCGGCTACCGGGCCGACTTCGTGACCGTGGCAGCCCGCACCTCCGGCACCGGGCACGAGGGCATCTCGCTGTTCGTCGTCGAGCGGGACACCCCCGGCTTCACCGCCGCTCGCAAACTGGAGAAGATGGGCTGGCGGTCCTCGGACACCGCCGAACTCTCCTTCACGGACGTCCGGGTTCCCGACGACCACCTCGTCGGCGGCGTGGACCAGGGCTTCGTCCAGATCATGCGCCAGTTCGCCAGCGAGAGGATCGGCCTGTCCGTGCAGGCCTGCGCCATGGCGCGCCGTTGCGTGGACCTTTCGGTGGCGTGGGTGCGCGAACGCGAGGCCTTCGGCGGTCCGCTGGCCCGCCGCCAGGTCCTGCGCCACCGCCTGGTGGAGATGCACCGCCGGACCGAGGTCGCCACCGCCTACGTGCGGGGGATCGCGGAGCGGCTCCAGGACGGCGAACCGCTCATCGCCGAGGTGGCCATGGCCAAGAACACCGCGACCGAGGCCATGGACTACGTGGTGGACAACGCCGTCCAGCTGCACGGCGGTGCGGGCTTCATGCGCGGCACCGAGGTGGAGCGCCACTACCGGGACGCCCGGGTGTTCAGCATCGGCGGCGGCACCTACGAGATCATGAACGAGGTCATCGCGAAGTTCCTCCCCCTGCGGTGACCAAGGGGATGTGGTGACGAGGGGTACCAGTGGGAAAACAGACGCTGACCGGGCGACCGCCCACGGAACGCGGACGGCGCAAGCGGGGCGCTCTCGTCCAGGCGGCCCGCGAGGAGTTCGAGGAACGCGGGTTCGAGGCGACCAGGATCGCCCAGATCACCGGCCGCGCCGGGATCGCCTACGGGAGTTTCTACACGTACTTCGACTCCAAGGACGAGGTCTTCCACGAGGTCGCCAAGGGGGTGGCCGGGGAGATGTTCGACGCCGCCCGCTCCGCCGCGCCCCCGGGGACGGGCCCCGTGGACCGGATCAGGCACGCCACCGGCCGCTTCCTCACCGCCTACCGGGACAACGCGCGGATCATGCAGGTCATCGAGCAGGTGTCGCCGCGCCATCCGGTCTTTCGGACCCTCTTCCTGGAGATCCGGGGGCTCTTCGTCGAGCGCATCAGCACGGGGACCCGTCGCCTCCAGGAGGAGGGACTGGCCTCGACCGACATCGACGTGGAGGCCACCGCGAGCATGCTCGGCGGCATGGTGGAGCACACCGCACGGATGCTGTTCCTCTACGGGGAGGAGCACGACCCCGACGTCGTGGTGGAGACCGCGACCCGCCTGTGGGCGCGCGGTATCGGCCTGGACTACGAGCCCCCGGACCTCGGAGACCGGTGAGGAACGTACAAGACCCCGGCCGGTGCTGCTGGCGAGGATGGGCGCATGGAGACCACAGACGCCCCAGTGCGCTTCGACACCAAGATCGCTGTCCTGCTCCGTGACGACCTGGCCGTCTGGCAACGGCTCAACGTCACGTCCTTCCTGGTCAGCGGTTTGGGAAGTCGTGTTCCGGAGCTGGTCGGCCAACCCTACGAGGACGCCGACGGCACCGCCTACCTGCCGATGTTCCGCCAGCCCGTCATGGTGTTCGAGGCGGACAAGGAGACCCTGACCACGGCGCACGGCCGGGCGCTGTCGAGGGAGGCCGACCTGGCGGTGTTCACCTCCGACCTGTTCGCCACCGGCAACGACCGGGACAACCGGGCCGCCGTTCGCGCGGTCGGCCGGGACTCCCTGGACCTGGTGGGTCTGGCGGTGCACGGGCCCCGGATCGGGGTGGACAGGATCGTCAAGGGCGCGCGGATGCACCGTTGAGGCGGGGCCGGGGCCGCTGCGGGGAACCCTGGCGCAGCGCACGGGCGTAGCGGCCGGGCGGCAGGCCGAGCACCCGGGTGAAGTGCCGGTTCAGGTGGGCCTGGTCGTAGAAGCCCGAGGCGGACGCCGCGTGCGCGGGTGACCCCCCTTCGAGGATCAGTCTCCGGGCCAGGTCCACGCGCCGCCCCACCAGGTACTGGTGCGGCGGCATCCCGAACCGCCTCGTGAACACCCGGGTCAGGTGGGCGGGGTGGGCGTGCAGAAGCGCGGCGGCCTCGGCCAGCGGCACCCCCTCGACGGTGCGCGCGTCCAGGAGGTCACGCAGCTGGTCGGCCAGACCGGGGTCGTCGGCGGTCGCGGCGGACCCCACCGTGCCGCGCAGGTGCTGACGGAGCCGCTCGGAGACGAGTTCGAGCCTGCTCTCCGCCTCCAGGAGGTCTCCCTGCCGGAACAGGGTGCCGTGCAGCTGGTGAATGCGGTGACGCAGGAGGGGATCGTCGAACATCGGACGGTCCACCGCCCGGCCGACCAGCTCCGGGTCGATCTGCTCCGGCTCCAGGTACAGCACCCGTTTGCGCAGCCCCTGCGCGGTGGTGGGCGTGCCGTTGTGCGGGACCTGTGGCGGTAGCAGGGTCACCGTGCGGTCGAGCGCACCGTGCTCGTGGCGGCCCAGGTCGTAGCGGACGGTCCCGGAGTCGATGATGAGCAGCGTCCACGACCGGTGCGTGTGCATCGGGTAGGCGTGCTGGCGCAGGTGGGTGTGGAACACCTCGGCGATGCCGTCGATCCCCGGTCTGAGGACCACCGTGTCCGCGTGGCCGTCCATTCCCGCAGCCTACGCGGCTCACCCCCGAGGCCAGGCGGGTGCCGGGGTGCGCTCCGACACACGGGCCGGGTCGTGCGCCCCGAGCGGGATCCACGGCGCGGGAGTCGCGCCCCAGGGCGGGGCGAGCCTCGGCGCCCCGGGGCCGGATGGGCACAATGGCGCCATGACGAGCAATCCCAGTGGTGCACCGGACCGGGCGACGACTCAGGCGTGGCGGGCGATCGGAGGTGCGCCGGACCTGACGGAGCGGGTCTCCCACCGGGGCGCGGGGGACGTGCTTCCCGCCGTGCTGCCCGTGCGTGAACTGGCCCGGGCCACCGTGGGGGCGTGCTCGCTGGCCGCCGCCGAACTGCTGGCGGCGCGCAATGGTGGGCCGATCCCCCGGGTGAGTGTCGACGAGGGCGCGGTGGCCACCTCCTTTATCAGCGAACGCCACCTGTTGGTGGACGGGCGCGCGCTGACCCCCTTCGCCCCGCACTCCGGCTTCTGGCCGGCCGCTGACGGCTGGGTGCGCACCCACGCGAACTACCCCCACCACCGTGCCCGACTGCTGGCCGCTCTGGGACTGGACGAGGGCACGGGGCCGGAGGGGCTCGCCGAGAGGTTGGCCTCGCTCTCCGCGCACGACATCCAGGAGCGGGTGTACGCCGAGGGCGGCCTGGCGGTCGCCGTGGCACCCGTGCCAGGAGAGGACGGGGAACCCGGGGCCCCGGGGGGATTTCGCGCGGCCGGGCTCCCGCTGGCTGAGGGCGAGGCCGTGGGCCCGGCGGGCGGGCGCCGCCTGCCCCGGGCGGAGCTGCCCGCCAGCGGGGTGCGCGTGCTGGACCTGACCCGGGTCATCGCCGGACCGGTCGCCACCCGCACCCTCGCGCTACTGGGCGCCGACGTGCTGCGAGTGGACTCCCCGGGCCTGGAGGAGGACCCCGACAGCCACACCGACACCGGGATGGGCAAACGGTCCACCCTGCTGGACCTGGGCACGGCCGAGGGTCGGAGCACCTTCGACACGCTGGTGGACTCCGCCGACGCGGTGGTGACCGGATACCGGCCGGGCGGGCTCGACCGCCACGGTCTGGTCGCGCAGGAGCTGATCGCCCGCCGTCCCGGGCTGGTCGTCGCCCAGCTGTGCGCCTGGGGATGGTCGGGGCCGTGGGCCGACCGGAGGGGGTTCGACAGCCTGGTCCAGGCGGCGAGCGGGATCGCGGCGATCGAGGCCGGTCCCGAGGGGCGTCCGGGCGCGCTGCCCGCACAGGCCCTGGACCACGGCACCGGTTACCTGCTGGCCGCCGGAGTGCTGCGGGCACTCACCGAACGGCAGGAGGACGGCCGGGGGAGGCACCTGCGGTTCTCCCTCGCGGGTACCGCCGCGTGGCTGATGAACGACATCGCCCCGGAACCGGTGGAGGGCGGCGGGTACGAGCCCGCCGACTGGCTCACCGAGTCCCCGTCCGCGTACGGCATGCTGCGCCACGCGCTCCCACCGGTCTCCTACGAGGGAGGGCCCACCAGCTGGGCCCACGCGTCCACGCGGTGGGGCGGTGACCCGGCGGTCTGGCTCTGAGCGGGGTGCTCCGTCCGGGGATCAGCGGGTCGGGACCGTGAACTCCTCCACGGGCTCCAGATCCCCGTCCAGAAGCGTGAGCCGGTCTCCCGAACCGTCCAGAGGGAAGGTGGTCACGAGGACGCTGTCGTCGTCCGGGAAGGCCGACAGGGAGACGTACTCCAGCTCTGAGTCGCCCTGCGCCACGACCTCGCCCTCCGCGTCCCAGGCGACGAGGAAGCTGCTGTTTCGGTCGGCGTCGTGGCCCGAGGCGAGGATGCGGTTCCCGCCGTCGCCCACGGACACCTCCCTCACCCTGGCGTTCGTGCTCCGGATGTGTTCGGGCAGCCGGAACGTCGTGGGGCCCTCCTCGGACCGGACGTCCCACAGCGCCACCCCGCTCTCCGTGCCGGAGACGACGAACCCGCCCCTGATCTCCGTCGCGTCCCTGAGCTCACGGGACCACCGCCGGAGTTCCGGGACGTCGGGGCGCGGATCTCCTGTGGCCGCGTCCCACACCGCGACGCCGTTGTCCAGGGCGGCGACCAGCAGGTCCCCGTCGGGGGAGGTCCCCACGTCCAGGATCGACCCCTGCCAACCGGTGCCCGTGGCCTCGGGTACCTCGACGCTGTAGAGCTCTTCGCCGTCGTCCACGCGGTAGGCGGTCACCGAGTTCTCGGACTGGCCGTTCTCCCCGAAGTACACAGTCCCGCCGTCAGGGGAGAGGGAGAAGTATCCGCCGTCACCGGCGTCGGGCAGCTCCACCACATGACGCTCGGAATCCTCCAGGCCCCACACGTGGATGGCGGCCGACCCGTCGTTGGCGGACTTCACCGCCTTGCTGGCCAGGAAGGAGCCGTCGGGGGTGGTCGCCAACCGTGAATAGCTGAAGGTGAAGTTCTCATCGGTGTTGGTGAGCCGCTCGACCGCACGAGTCTCGTCCGCCTCGAAGACGTTCACGCCCGCCGAGGAGAGCGTCGCGAAGCGGCCGGTCCCGCCGAGGTGGACGGTGTCCTTGAAACCGCTGTACTGCCTGGTCGGCTCGCTGGGGGTACGGCTCGGCGTCGGGGTGGGAGTGGCGCTGGACTCACTCGACTGGACGCTCCCCACAGTTTCGTCCCGTGGCGCGCTCTGCTCCGCACTGTTGACGACCAACGCCACGACGGCGACCGCGATGACGGCTGCGGCGCCGACCTTCCAGGGTCCCCACGAGCCGGGCTCCTCTGGGGACGGGACCTGCTCGGCAGCCTTCGCAGGCGAGGCGGGCGCCCCGGCGCTGACCGACACGCTCCTCCGTGTGGCCTCCGCGGCGCCCTTCCCGGGTTCGTCCGGCTCGGGCCCCGGTTCGGGCCCCGGTTCGGGCGTCTCCGGCTGATCCGGTGCCGAGTCGGCGTCCTCGGCCCGGGACTCCCTGGACTCCTCGGCGGATTCCGCCTCCTCCGGGGCCTCTCCGGAGGCTTCGACCGTCGGGACGACTGCCGGGGACTCCTGCGCGGCCAGCTCACCGGTCACGGCCAGGGTCGGGACGATCCTGGTGTCGGCGACCGTACGCAGGACACTGGTGGCGACCGCCTCGGGCAGCCACTCCGTGGGGTCGTCGTCGCCGCGGGGCAACGCGGTTCCGGCCAGTCCGGCCAGGACGGTGCCCAGCACCGGCCGGTCGCCGGGGTCCTTGGCCAGGCACGCCGTGACCAGCGGGCGCAGGGTGTCCGGCACCCCGGTCAGGTCCGGTTCCTCGTTGACCACCCGGTAGAGCTGCGCGGGGGCGTTGCCCGTGCCGAAGGGCTGGCGGCCGGTGGCGGTGAACAACAGCAGCCCGCCGAAGGAGAACAGGTCACTGCGGGAGTCGACGACCGCTCCCACCGCCTGCTCAGGTGACATGAACGCGGGCGTGCCCAGGGTCTGCCCGGTGCGGGTGAGCTGGGTGGCGTCGGCGGCGCGGGCGATCCCGAAGTCGATCACCTGGGGGCCGCGCGGCGAGAGCAGGACGTTGCTGGGTTTGAGGTCGCGGTGGATCAGCCCCACGCCGTGGATGGCGGCCAGGGCCTCGGCCAGGCCCGCCGCCAGGGCCCGCAGTGATTCCTCGGGGAAGGGGCCGCTGTCGCGCACCGCGTCGTGCAGGGAGGGTCCGGGGACGTACTCGGTGGCCAGCCAGGGGCGCGGGCCGTCGGTGTCCGCGGACAGGACCCGGGCGGTGTAGGGGCCCCGCACCCGTCGGGCCAGATCGACCTCGCTGGCGAAGCGCGCGCGGAACTCGCGGTCCCCGGCGTACTCGGGGCGGATGACCTTCACCGCGGCCAGGTCGTCCCCGGCGGAGACCGCGAGGAACACGACGCCCATGCCGCCCTCGCCCACGCGTCGGAGCAGTCGGAAGTCTCCGAGCTCTCGGGGGTCGTCGGTGTGCAGCGGTTCCACAGGGCTTCGTTTCCAGACTCGGGGGGTGCTCGCCGAAGCGTAACGGACGCGCCCCCGGGCACCCTCAGTGGCCGGGTTCCTCCGGGGGCGGCCAGGCGTCGCCCCACTCGGCCTTGCGGGCCGCGCGGTAGGTCTGCCCCTGGCGCTTGGACACCACCCGTTCCTCGATCCCGGGGCCGGAGGTGCACAGGCTCAGCGAGACCAGGCCCTTGCGCTTCTGGGGGTGGCGCAGGACGCGGTTGGCGGGGCGGTCCACGGGGTCGCTGGTGGCGGCCACGAACGAGAACTTCTCGTCCTCGAACCCCAGCGTGCCGAACTTGAGCCTGCGCTGGATGCCGGAGCGGTTGAGCCGCTCGGAGAAGTGGCACCAGTCGTCGCCGGGAGCGATGGGGCAGGCTCCACTGTGGGGGCAGGGCGCGGCCACGGTCATCCCCTCCGCCAGGAGGTGCGCGCGGGCGGAGATGACGCGTGCGTACCCCTCGGGGGTGCCTGGTTCGATCAGCACGACCGTCCTGGCCCGCTTGGCCAGGGAGCGCACGACCTCCTCCTGGACCTGCGGGGTGAGCTCGTTGAGCACGTACGACATGGTGGCCAGGTCTACGCGCGGGCCGTCCGGGACCGCGCCGGTGAGCCGGAAGCGTTCCCACACCGAGCCGCTGACCGCCGGAGCCGTGGACCTGCGGGCGATCCGCTTGCCCAGGCTGATGGCGGGGGCCGACTGCTCCAGGACGGTGGTGGAGCGCAGGGACGGCCAGGCGGAGGAGGCGGCCCACACGGCGGCGCCCATGCCGCCGCCGACGTCCAGATGGGTGGCGGGGGAGAACCCCGGCATCGAGGCGGCGGCGGTCCCGAAGGCGGCCTCAGCGGCGGTGAAGGTGGCGGGGAGCCGGTAGGCGGCGTAGGCGACGACGTCGGTGTCCGAGGCCAGGACCAGGTCCTGGGGGTCGACCCTGCCCCGGTACTTCTTCATGAGTTCCTGGACCGACGCGGCCAGCGCGTGTTCGTTGGCCCCGCTGGCGACGCTGTCGATCGCCGCGAAGAGTTCGCTGTTCAGATTCCCCATGCGTGTTTCTTCTCGATCGCCGTTACCAGCGCATCCTATCCGCCGCCCCCACCCGGACCGGGCGGTGAGCGGAGCGCGACGCGAGGGCTCAGGTGTCCCTGCGGGACTCGGCCTGGGCGATGGCGGAGCGGCAGGTGCGGGCCAGGGAACGGTGGTTGGAGAGGCGCTCCAGCAGGCCGTAGGGGCTGAGGGGACCGGAGGGGGCATCGCCCACGGGGGCGCCCTCGGCGTCGGTGACCGTGAGGGAATCGCCGGTGAGCAGGCCGCTCCGGGACCACCGCTCCCACCGCTCGAAGTCCGGGCTGTACTGGTGCGCGAACACGAAGGCGGGTTCGCCCCTTCCCTCCAGAGGGGCGCCGCCACGCGCCCACAGGGTGAGGCCGCCGCTGCTGGACCACTCCTTGGCCGTGACCACCTCGACCTCCGGGCGGCCCGAGCGGTCGCGCACGAGCAGGGCGTCCTCGGCGCGGGTCCGGGGGTGCAGTTCGCGCTGCTCCTCGACCGAGGTCAGGGAGACGATCAGGCGCGGCACCCACCACCAGTTCTCCCGGCGCGCGATCAGGCTGTCCGCGCGCAGCCGTGTGGGCGGGTGCTTGATCGCCTCCTGTTCCACCAGGTGCTCCACGAACTCGGAGCCGTCGAGGTCCTCGACCACTTCGACCGGGCCGGTCCCGACCACCGCCGAACGCCCGCCCGCGTCCTGCGCGCTCACGCTGAAGGCGACGGTCCGGCCCCTGAGCGAGAGGGCGGTTCCGGCCATCGAGTAGGGCAGGGCGACACACGGGGTGTCACGCCACATGAGCGGAACCACGGGAATACCCGAAGGGCCGGAAGAGGAGGTCCAGGAGAGTTCGGCGACGGTGGATCGCTGCCAAACCGTGATCAGTTCTGTCAAGGTCAGGCCTTATATGTGAGGAATGCCGCATGTTAATTTCTGGTGACTTTAACCCATACTCCGAATCGGCCGCGACCCCCCAGGTGACGAGCACGGACAGAGGGGGCACGGTGACGACTTGGAGCCGGAGCGTGAAAGGTAGGCCTCGGCCATGCCCGCAGCCCTAGTCCTACTCGCGTCGGTGGCGGTGTTTGCCGTTGGCTACCGTTACTATTCGCGATATTTGGCAGAGAAGGTGTACGCGCTCGACCCCGGGTACATCACCCCGGCGCACACCTACAAGGACGGCGTCGATTTCGTTCCGACGAATCGTCACATCGTTTTCAGCCACCACTTCATCTCGGTGGCGGGTGCCGCGCCCATCGTCGGTCCGGCCGTCGCGGTCTTCTGGGGCTGGGGCCCCGCGCTCGCGTGGATCCTGCTCGGTACCGTCTTCGCGGCGGGTGTGCACGACTTCGGCGCCCTGGTGGTGTCGGTCCGGCACAAGGCCCGCAGTATCGGCACCCTCGCGGGCGAGGTCATCAGCAAGCGTTCCCGCACGCTCTTCCTGGTGATCATCTTCTTCCTGCTGACCATGGTGAACGCGGTGTTCGCGGTGGTCATCTCGAACCTGTTCGTGAACTACCCGGGGGCCGTGCTGCCGGTCCTGGTGACCATCCCGCTGGCCATCGCGGTCGGCCAGTTCGTCTACAGGCGCCGTACTGCGGCCCTGGTGCCCTCGCTCATCGCGCTGGCCCTGGTCTACGTGTGCATCCCGCTCGGCGTGATGTTCCCGATCGACATCACCGGCGTCTCCGAGGCCCTGGGAACGACCCCCAACACGGTGTGGATCGTCCTGTTGTTCGTGTACGCGTTCATCGCGTCCCGCATCCCGGTGTGGATGCTGCTCCAGCCGCGTGACTACGTCAACCTGCATCAGATGCTGCTGGCCTTCGCGGTCATCGGCGTGGGTGTGATCGTCGGCTGGGACACGATCGTCGCGCCGATGATCAACAGCGACATCCCCGCGGGGTCCCCGCCCTGGTTCCCCCTGCTGTTCGTCACCATCGCCTGCGGTGCCATCTCCGGTTTCCACAGCCTCGTGGCGTCGGGGACCACGGCCAAGCAGATCGACAAGGAGACCGACTCCCGGATGGTCGGTTACCTGGGCGCGGCCGGTGAGGGCACCCTCGCGGTCTGCTCGATCCTGGCCTGCACCGCCGGTGTCGTCGCCGCCTCTGCCTCCCCGCTGGCGGACTGGCGCGGGCTCTACAGCGACTTCGGTTCCGCGTCCGCCGGTGCCACCGGCAACTTCGTCGAGGGTGTCGGCCAGTTCGCCAACAACATCGGCGTCCCGTTGGAGATCGGCGTCATCTTCGCGGTGGTGGTCGTGGTCAGTTTCGCCGCCACCACGATGGACACCGGTGTGCGCCTCCAGCGCTACATCGTCCAGGAGATCGCCGAAATCGTCCGCTTCCGTCCGCTGGCGCGCAACCTCACGGTGGCCACCCTGATCGCCACGATCGTTCCGCTGGGACTGGCGCTCATCCCGGGCGACTTCGCCTTCGGCACCCTCTGGCAGCTGTTCGGCACCACCAACCAGCTCACCGCCGGTCTCGCGCTCGCGGTGATCGCGGTGTGGGTGACCAAGCGCGGGCGCAACCCGCTGGCGATCCTCGTCCCGCTCGTCTTCCTGCTCGTGATGACCTCGTGGGCGCTGGTCGTCAACCTGATCGCGTTCCTGAAGTCGGACTCGCTGATCGACCTGTTCCTGCTGGCCCCGCTGGACTTCGTCATCTTCGCTCTGGCGATCTGGCTGGTCGTCGAGGCCGGTCTCGCCCTGCGCAAGGCCTTCGCCGCCCGCCGGGCCGGTGAGCTCCCCGAGGCCGACGACGCCGGGGCTGCCCCGTCCGAGGACACCGCCCCCGACGCTAAGGAGAAGTAACACCGTGGACCCGACGGGTGCGCTCTCCCGCGTGCGTGACGCCTGGAAACGGCTGGAGGCCTTCCACGACGAGGTCTTCGCCTCGCGCTGGCGTCAGGAACTGCGCAGGGAGGCGCGCACCCAGGAGGACACACTGCGGGCCCTTCTGCTCCTCGAGACCCTGGGAGTGGAGGGGCCCGTCTCCTATGAGACCCTCGACCTCATCCCGTACATGGTGGCCGACCTGCACGAGTGGCACCAGCGCATGGGGCGGGACGATCTGGGCGGACCGGGGGTGTGCTGTTGAGGTTCGGCCGAGAACGCCGTGAGCGAGCGGACCCCGACCCCTCGGAGGCCCCCATCGTCTTCTTCGGCGGCAAGGGCGGGGTCGGCAAGACGACCATGGCCGCCGCACACGCGCTGGGCCTGGCTGACGCCGGGCTGCGCACCCTCCTGGTGTCCACCGACCCCGCGCACTCGCTGGGCGACGCGCTGGACCTGCCCCTGGGAGACCGTCCGGTGCGGGTCTGCGAGAACCTGTGGGCCCGCGAACCCGACGCGGACGCCGCCCTGCGCCGCAGGGTCCAGAAGATCGGAGACGACGCCAGCGCCGCTCTGCCCAGGGAGATCCTGCCCGCCGTCACCCGCCACCTGGACCACGCGGCCGCCGGGCCGGGCATGGCCGAGTCAGCCCTGGCCGACCTGCTGATGGACGCCATGGAGGAGGTTCCCGGCACGTGGGACCGTCTCGTGGTGGACAGCGCCCCCACCGGCCACCTGCTGCGCCTGCTCGAGCTGCCCGAACTGCTCACCCCGTGGGTCCAGGGGTTGGTGCGCCAGCGTGAGCGGGCCGTGGACGCCGATCGTTTCGCCGTGGGAGTGGTGGGCGGCGGTGGCGACGGCGCCCCGGACGATCCCCTCTTGGAGAAGCTGCACGCACGTCGGCGCAAGCTGGAACGGGCCGCCGCGCGCCTGCGTGAGGACGCCCAGGTCCGGCTCGTGCTGGTGCCGCGCCGCATGGTGCTGGCCGAGACGGACCGCGCCGCGGCCCAGCTCGTGCGGACCGGTTTCCGGCTGGGCCGGGTGATCGTCAACCAGGTCCCGGAGGACGCGGACCCCGAGGTCCTGGGTGCCGTCCGGGACCGCTTCGCCGCGCACGGCACGGTGGAGCTTCCCCTGAGCGCCTCGGAGCCCATCGGCCCCGAGGCCCTGCGCGCCCTGGTCGCCCGGCTCGGTTGACCAGCACTCCGCCGCCTGACCCTGACGCCCCCGGCACCGCCGGGGGCGTCCGCCGTTTCCCCGGACACCTCTCTGGGCCGGCGGCCACGCTCCGTCCTTTTGCGCTAACAGAGATCGGATCATCGCAGACTTTTGTCGATTGCCATCAAAAAGGTTATTGACGGTCGCCACAAGGATGCGTAGATTCGTGACTCAGCTCACAGGATGGAGGTCCCCCCGATGGGTTCGACGATGCATCGCAACATGCTTGGGCGACGTTGGCGCGGCTCGATGGCGCTGGGCGCCGTCGCCGTGGCAGGAACGCTGCTGGCCACGGCGTGCAGCACCCCCGAGAGCGGCGGCGGATCGGGCGAGACCGAGGGCCCGTTCACGATCGGGGTCAGCAACGGCTTCATCGGCAGCGAGTGGCGCGAGCAGATGCTGTCCGAGCTGGAGACGGCCTTCGGCGAGTACGAGGCCGAAGGGACCGTCGACCAGTTGGTCGTGGAGAGCGCCGACGTCGACATCAACGGCCAGATCCAGCAGATCCGCAACCTCATCCGTTCGGACGTCGACGCGATCATCGTCAACCCGAACTCGCCCACTGCCCTGGACCAGGTGTTCGCCGAGGCCGCAGAGCAGGGCATCCAGATCGTGGCCATCGACCAGGCGGTGGAGTCCGAGAACGTCGTCAACGTGGTCATCGACCAGGCGGAGTGGGCCTCCCTCTCCGCCCAGTGGCTGGCCGACGAGGTCGGCGAGGGCGGCCGGATCATCGCGGTCAACGGCATCGACGGCCACCCCGCCAACGAGGACCGCTGGTCCGGTGCGAGCGAGGTCTTCGACGCCGCCGGGGTCGAGGTCGTCGCCAACGACTACGCCGAGTGGGACCAGAACCAGGGCCAGACCGTCACCCGCGACCTGCTGGCCAGCAACCCCGACGTCGACGGCGTGTTCGTCCAGGACGGCATGGCGCTCGGCGCGTTCCGCGCGTTGCAGGCCGAGGGCCTCGTGGACGACGTCGTCATGACCGGTGAGGCGCGTGTGGGCTACATGCGCGAGTGGGACGCCCTGCGCTCGGAGGGCGACTACACCAGCATCGGCGTCCCCAACCCGCCGTCGGTCTCGGTGTCGGCCCTGCACGTGGTGATCCGGATGCTCCAGGGCGAGGAGTTCACCGCGGACGGCCTCGACGGCAACAACGCCTGGCTGCCCATCCCGGAGACCATCACCGACGACACCTTCGACGAGCGCTTCGCCGAGGTCTCCGACGAGAACGACGCCTACGCCGTGGACCACGCGCTCACCCCGGAGGAGGCCGACGCCTACTTCGAGTAGTCCGCGCGGGAGCCGGGCGTACCCACCCGTGGCGGAGGCCGCGAACGGACAGGAGCAGGGAGAGAACTCGTGGACTCACCGACGTTTCTGCGCATGAGCGGTGTGCGCAAACGCTACGGAGGGGTCACCGCGCTGGACGGTGCCGACTTCGAGGCCGACTCCGGGACGGTGCACGCCGTCCTCGGGCCCAACGGTTCGGGCAAATCGACCCTCCTGAAGGTGCTCACCGGGGTGGTCGGCCCGGACGCCGGTCAGGTGCGGTTGGACGGCGCGCCTCTCCGGCCGCGCGGCCCCCGCGACACCCTGACCGCGGGGATCAGCTCCGTGTACCAGGAGCTGTCGCTGGTCGAGGACTTCACCGTGCTGGACAACCTGGTGCTGGGCGTGGAGCCCTCCCGGTTCGGGCTGCGCGACCGCCGCGCCGCGCTGGCCAGGTCCCTGCCGTGGTTGGAGCGGTTCGCCCCGGCCTTCGGCGGCAGGGTTCCGGTCCGCGAACGCGTGAGCGACCTCGACCCCGGGGAGCGCCAGGTCGTCGAGGTGTGCAAGGCGCTGGTCCGCGACCCCCGTGTGCTGGTGCTGGACGAGGCGACCGCCTCGTTGCGGCGCGGCCAGGTGGAGGTGCTCTTCGAGGTCGTTGACGAACTCCGTGCGCGCGGCGTGCTGGTCCTGTTCATCACCCACCGGCTGGCGGAGATCTACGCGGTGTGCGACCGCGCCACGGTCATGCGCAACGGGACCGACGTGGCCACGGTGACAGTGGCCGGGACCCCGGAAGCTGAACTCCTGGAACTGATGTCGGGTCGCCCGAGCGCCGCGCCGTCGGGCACCCGGGCGCCGGGGACCCCCGCCGTGGAAACGCCCACGGAGGGGACCGCCACCGCCCCGGACGCGACGGCGGCCGAGGACCAGGACACCGACCCCGCCACGCCACCCCGCCTGGAGGTGCGGGACCTGACCGGTGACCGGCTCCACGGGGTCTCCCTCAAGGTCCGCGCGGGTGAGGTGCTGGGGCTCGGCGGACTCCAGGGGCAGGGGCAGTCCGAACTGATGGCGGCCCTCTTCGGCGCCGCCCGCCGGACCGGTGGCACCGTCCTGCTGGACGGTACCCCGGTGCGCGCCCGCTCGCCCAAACAGGCCGTCCGGGCCGGGTTCTGTTACGTACCCGGCAACCGCGGCACCCAGGGCCTGGCCCTGGGCCGCCCCATCCTGGAGAACCTCGCCCTGCCCTCGGTGGGCCGCCGAGCCTTCCTGGGCGTGGGCCTGTCGAGGCGCCGCGAGGTCGCGGCCGCCCGTGCGGTGGCCGAACGCGTCAACACCCGCTACGGCTCCCTGAACGACCCGGTCTCCACGCTCTCCGGCGGCAACCAGCAGAAGATCGTGGTCGGTAAGTGGTTCCCCACCGAACCCGCCGTAGTGCTGATGGACGACCCGGCCAAGGGCATCGACGTCGGTGCCAAGGCCGAGATGTTCGACGTGGTGGCCGAGCTGGCCGCGTCCGGAGCGGCCGTGATCGTGGGCTCCAGCGACGACCGCGAACTGGTCGAGGTCTGCGACCGCGTACTGGTGATGTTCGAGGGGCGGGTGGTGGACGAGGTGTCCGGTGACCGGCTCACCGAGGACACCCTGATCGCCAGCGCCATGCACGTCACCGGCGCCGACGTCGCCGCCGCCCGCGAGGGCCACACGAGCGAACTCCCCGACCCCGAACCGCGTCACGCCGAGGAGGGCGGAGCATGAACCTCCTGAGGGGCACCGGAACACAGGACCTTCCGGGTCCGGTGCGGTCCGTGATGTCCGTACACATGCCAGCCCTCGCCGTGGGCCTCCTCCTGCTGGTCACGGTGACGGCCTCCGCGATCCTCCAACCCGGGTTCTTCTCGCCCTACGGCCTCAGCGCCAGCTTCGCCACCTTCCTGCCGCTGGCCACCATCGCGGCCGCGCAGACCATCATCGTGCTCGGGGGCGGGATCGACCTGTCCATCGGCACCATCGTCACGCTGTCCTCGGCGGTGTCGGTGGTGCTCATGCAGGGGGACGACGCACGCCTGCCGCTGGCACTGGCCGCCGGGCTCGCCACCGGCGCCGCCTGCGGGCTGTTCAACGGCCTCGTGGTGGCGGTCCTGCGGCTGCAACCCATCGTGGCGACCTTCGCCACGAGTTCGGTGTTCGGCGGGCTGGCCCTCCTCGTGCTGCCGTCCCCCGGCGGCCAGGTCTCCCCGCTCCTCACCGGGACCTACCGGATGGTCCTGGCGATGTACGTGCCGATCCCCGCCGTGCTGCTCGTGGTCCTCTTCCTCAGCTGGCGGATGATGCGGGGCACCCGCTACGGCCAGCACCTGTACGCGGTGGGCGGCAACGCCGAGGCCGCCTACACCTCCGCTGTCCCGGTGTCGAGGGTGCGCGTGCTGTCGTACACCCTCGGCGGCATGGTGGCCTCTCTCGCCGGGGTGGCGCTGCTGGCCGACGCCGGGGCGGGCGACCCCACCCTGGGCACCGAACTCACCCTCGGGTCGATCGCCGCGCTCGTCATCGGCGGCACCCGGCTGCGCGGCGGCTCCGGCGGGGTCGGCGGAGCGCTGGTGGGCGCGGTGGTGCTCTCCCTCATCCAGGGGCTCGTCTTCTTCGCCGGTGTCCCCACCAACGCCCGTGAGTTCGTCTACGGCTGCGTCATCATCGCGGCGATCGCGCTCGCCGGGCTCCTCACCGCCCGCGAGGGCTCGGCGTCCGGAGCATCAGGAGGCAGAAGATGACCACCACCCTCACCGCGCGCCGCCTGACCAGGGACCCGGTGGTGATCTCCGGTGTGGTCACCCTGCTGCTGTGGGTCGTGGCCAGCTTCTACTCGCCCGCCTTCGCCTCGTGGGGCCACATCGTCACCACGCTGACCGTCGCCTCGTTCCTCGGGGTGATCGCCATCGGCCAGACCCTCGTGATCATCGCCGGGGGAGAGGGCATCGACCTGTCGGTGGGCTCGGCGGCCACCCTGTCCGCGATCGTCGCCTCCCGTTTCATGGACGGCAGCAACGACGGCTTCCTCTTCGCGGTGCTGGTGGCCCTGGGCTCGGCCTGCGTGATCGGGGTGGTCAACGGGATCGGCGTCCTGCTGTTCCGGGTGCCACCCCTGGTGATGACCCTCGGCATGATCGCGGTCGTGGCCGGGTTCATCCGGCTCTACACCGGCGGCCGCCCCGAGGGATCGGCCGCGCCCCTGCTCAACCAGCTGGTCACCGGAGACACGGTGTTCGGCATCCCCGGGGTCCTGTGGCTGTGGCTCGCGCTGTCGGTCGTGGTGATCTGGCTGCTGCGCCGCACGGCGTTCGGGTGGCGGCTCTACGCGGTGGGCGCCAACCGGACCACGGCCCACCTCTCCGGGGTCAACCCCTCCGCGATCCGGTTCAGCGCCTACGTGCTGTCCTCCCTGTTCGCCGGGGTGGGCGGACTGCTGCTCCTCGGCTACTCCCAGAACGTCTACACGAACCTGGGCGCCGACTACATGCTCAACAGCGTCGCGGCCGTCGTGATCGGCGGGACCGCGCTGATCGGAGGGGTCGGCGGCTACCTCGGCACCATCGTCGGGGCCATCCTGCTGACCGTCCTGAGCGCGCTGCTGCGCACCATGCAGATCGGAGGCGGCGAGTGGGGAGACGCGCCGCGCCAGATCCTCTTCGGCCTGGTTCTGATCGTCGTGCTCACCGCCTACGGCCGTCAGAGACACCTGCGCGCCTGACCCCCCACGGCCGTGGCGGTCACCCCCCGCACCGCCGCGTCCACCACCAACTCCGTACAGCTCAACTCGATGGGGAGACTCCAACGTGACTTCACAGGTGACCGGTCGGCTCGGCGTCGGCATCGTCGGCAGCGGGTTCATCGCCGACTTCCACACCCGTTCCTTCCGAGGGGTGCGCGACGCCGACGTCGTGGCGGTGTGCGGGCGGACGGCGGAGACCGTTCGACAGGTGGGTGACGTCGCCAGGGAGCTGCGCGTGGGCGACCCCACCGGCTACGACGACGTGCGCGCGATGGTGCGCGACCCCGCCGTGCACGCGGTGTGGGTGACCACCCCCAACCACGTGCGGCTGGAGACCGTCCGGGCGATCTGCGAGGAGGTGACCTCCGGCCGGGCCGAACTGCGGGGGATCGCGATCGAGAAGCCCCTGGGGCGCACGGTCGCCGAGGCCGAGGAGGTCCTCACGCTGGTGGAGGGGGCCGGACTGCTCCACGGTTACCTGGAGAACCAGGTCTTCGCGCCCGGGGTGACGCGCGCCCACGAACTGGTGTGGGCCCGCGGTGCCTCCGTGTCCGGCTCCCCCTATCTGGCGCGGTGCGCCGAGGAGCACAGCGGCCCGCACCGGGCGTGGTTCTGGCAGGGCGAGAACCAGGGCGGCGGGGTCCTCAACGACATGATGTGCCACAGCGTGGAGGCCTCCCGCTACCTCCTCACGCCGCCGGGGACCAAGGCCAGGGACTGGCTGCGCCCGGTGAGCGTGGAGGCGACCATCGCCTGCCTGAAGTGGGCGCGCCCGCACTACGCGGACGAACTGGTCAACCGGTACGGCCCCGAGGTCGACTACCGCAGGAGCCCCTCAGAGGACTACGCGAGGGCCACCGTGGTCTACGTCAACGGCGACGGCCACCAGGTGGTCGCCGAGGCCACCACGTCGTGGAGCTACGTGGGCGCGGGGCTGCGGCTCAACTACGAACTCCTGGGCCCCGAGTACTCCATGTCCTCCAACACCCTCGACACAGAGTCGAAGGTGTTCCTCAGCCGAGAGGTCGCCGGAGGGGTCGGTGAGGACCTGGTGGAGAAGCAGAACGCCGAGGGCGGGCTCATGCCGGTGGTGCCCGACGAGGCGGCGACCTACGGCTACACCGAGGAGAACCGGCACATGGTCGAGCGCTTCCTGGACGGGGCGCAACCCCGCGAGGACCTCCACGACGGCAGGGACGTGACCCGCCTGCTGATGGCCGCCTACCTGTCCGCGCAGGAGGGCCGCCGGGTCGACCTCACCGACCCGGCCACCCAGGAGCGGCTGGCCACCTTCGTGCCCGACGTCGCCCTTGGCAAGTGGCGCGCCGGGGTCTGAACCCCCGTGCGCGCCCGGTCGTCCGGCCCCCGCTTCCCCAGGGGGCCGGACGGCGGGATCGGGCTCCCCTGGTCGGAGAGGACACCGGAAACACGGATCGGGGCCCTCGACCCCGGCGCGGTGTCACCGGCCGGTGCGGTCGAGGGCCCCGAGGGGACGATCCGGTCAGCGGACCGGCTCCTCCGCCAGCGCCTGGGCCCTGGCCTCCAGAGTGTTCCTGACCCCCTCCAGCTCCCTCGGCACGCTCTCGTCGAAGTGCGCCTTCATCCAGGTGTCGTCGTAGGGTGCGTCGGCCTTCGCCGTGAACTCGTAGTGCCAGGTCAGGCGCACGCCCTCGGGCAGGTCCTCGTACACCCAGCGCAGGTGCATGTACTCGAACGGTCCGGTCTCCACGCGCACGGCGCGGGCCTCGCCCTCGTCCCGGTACATGGTGCGGTCCGACACCCAGGTCATCACGCGGCCCTGCTCGTCAGGGTGCTTGGTGATCCGGAAGCGGACGGTGTCGCCCTCATGGTGGATGACGTCCACGGACGCGTGGCCGGGGAAGAGGTCGGTCCACCTGGCCACGTCGTTGGTCACCTCCCAGACCAGGTCGTAGGGCGCGTCGATGATGGTGCTGTACTGGAGCTTCACTGCCATGGGGTCACACACCTTCCACAAGGGCGGGGGAGTCGTCGTTGACGAACGCGATCAGGGCGGTGGGAGAGGGCGACAGCTCCGCCTCGCTGCCCAGCTTGCGGCCGACCCTGCGCTCGATCTCGGCGACGATGCCGAGCACACCGAGCGAGTCGACGCCCAGGTCCTCGAAGGTCCGGGCCGCCGCGGTCTCCGCGTCGGTCCGTACCCCGGCACTGGTGGAGATCAGCTCCACCAGCTCCTCCAACGTGATCTTTTCCTGCGCCATGGTTCTCCTCGAATCTCGTGTGTGTCAGACGTGGTGCGGACTGGTGAGGACGACCGCGGAGTTGCCGCCGCCCATGCCTCGGGACAGGACCAGCGCGGTACGCAGGCGTGCGGGCCGGGCCACCCGGACGACCAGGTCGAGCCCGGCGGGGGGATCGGGAACGCGGGGTGTGGGCGGGATGACCTGGTGTTCCAGGCTCAGGACGGCGGCGGCCACGTCGAGCGCCCCGGCCCCGGCGTGCGCCCGGCCGAAACCCGTCTTCGGAGCCGTGACGGCCACTCCGTCGGGGAAGAGCTGACGCAGGGCCGTGGCCTCGTCGGCGTCGGCCTTGGGCATCCCCAGGGCGTCGGCGAAGACCACGTCCACCTCGTCCGGGGTGACTCCCGCACGACGCATCGCGCCCAGGGCCGCGTGCAGGAGGCCCTCACCGCCGGGGTCGTGGCCCCCGACCGAACCGAAGGTGCTCGCCTGGCCCGCGACGACGGCCCGGACACGGGCGCCGCGCGCCCTGGCCAGCTCCTCGTCCTCCACGAGTGCGACGGCCGCGCCCTCGGCCGGGACGTAGCCGACCGTCCGCTCGGTGAACGGGAGGTACACCGACTCGGGGTCGTCGCCGTCGGTGAGGGTTCCGGACACCGCCTGGCAGGCCAGGGAGTAGGGCGCCCCGATCGCCGACTCGCTGGCGCCGACCAGCATCGCCGAGCCGCCGCGGCGCAGGGCCTGCTCCGCCTGCCCCAGGGCGTCGAGCATCCCCGGTTCGTCGGTGACCAGGACACCGCACATGCCCTTGAGCTGGTTCCGGATCGACACCTGCCCGGTGCTGGCCGCGTAGAACCACGCGATGGACTGGTAGGGGCCCACGTGGCTGGGTCCACTGCCGTACAGGGCGGTCAGTTCGCGCTGTCCGAACTCGGCCCCGCCCGCGCCGGAGCAGATGAGCACCCCGGTGGCGTACGGGTCGGCCGTGACGTCGAACCCCGAGTCCTCCAGCGCCTCCTCCGCCGCGACCATCGCGAACCAGGTGAACGCGTCGGTCTGGACGACGTAGCGGCCGTCCAGGTGGTCGAGGGGGTCGAACCCGCGCACCCTGCCACCCAGGCGGACCGGGAAGCCGTCGGTGTCGAAGTCGGAGAGCGGGGCGATGAGCGACCGGCCCTCCACGAGCGCGGCCCAGTAGTCGTGGGTCCCGGTTCCCGCCGGGGAGACCGTGCCCAGGCCCGTGATCACCAGGTTCATGACCGCACCTCACTCCCTCGGTCCAGGACGACCGCAGACTGGAATCCCCCGAAGCCGCTGCCCACGGACAGCACCACATCGACCCTGCGCTCACGCGCCGTCACGGGCACGTAGTCGAGGTCGCACTCGGGGTCGGGGGTGGTCAGGTTCGCTGTGGGCGGCACCACTCCGGTGTCCATGGCGAGCACGCAGGCGGCGAGTTCGATGGAGCCGATCGCCCCCAGGGAGTGCCCCACCATCGACTTGATCGACGTCATGGGGGTCCGGCGGGCGTGCTCACCCAGCGCCCGCTTGACCGCGTCGGTCTCGTGCCGGTCGTTCTGCACGGTCCCCGAACCGTGCGCGTTGACGTAGTCCACGTCGGTGGCCGGACAGCGTGCCTGGTCAAGCGCGGTCGTGATGGCACGCGCCATCTCCGAACCCTCGCGGCGCAGGCCCGTCATGTGGAAGGCGTTGCCGTGGTTGGCGAAACCCGCGACCCGGCAGCGGAGGCGCGCGCCCCGGCGGCGGGCCGCCGACGCCTCCTCCAGGACCAGGACGGCCGCCCCCTCACCCATGACGAAACCGTTCCGGTGCCGGTCGAACGGCCGGGACGCGTGCTCGGGGTCGTCGTTGGTGTCCGACGTCGCCCTGATGGCGTCGAAGCAGGCCATGGCGATGGGGGAGATCGGGGACTCGGCCGCCCCCGCGATCACCACGTCGGCCAGGTCGTCCTCGATGGCCTGCGCGGCGTAGCCGACCGCGTCGAGGCCGGACGTGCAGCCGGTGGACACGGTGCGGACCGGACCGCGCGCGCCGACCCGCTCGGCGATCTCACCCGAGAGAGAGCTCGGGGACAGCGCCAGGTCCAGGTGCGGCCCCGCGGCCCCGGGGTCGACCACCCAGTCCGCGCCGCCACGGCTCATCACGGCGTACTCGCGGTCCAGCTGGGTGGTGGCGCCGACCGCCGTCCCCATGCTCACGCCGACGCGCCAGGGCGACACGTCGGTGAGGGGGACGGCGCTGTCCGCCAGCGCCTCGGCGGTGGCGACGGCCGCGAACTGCGCGTATCTGTCCATGCGCTCGGCCTGCTCGTGTTCCAGTCCGAGCGCGACGGGATCGAAGTCGACCTCGGCGGCGATCCGGGACCGGTAGCCCGTCGGGTCGAACAGGGTGATGCCACGGGTCGCGGTCCTTCCCGCGGTGAGCATGTCCCAGAAGGCGGTCGCGTTGGTCGCACCGGGAGCGACCACCCCGATTCCGGTGATGACGGCCTCACGCCTCACGGGACCTCCCCGGGGCCGACTCGGCGGAGTGCCGCGGCTGGGTGGTGGACTCCGCGACGGTGGCGGGGACGGGTCGGGAGGGGACGAGCGCAGGGGTGCCTGGCCCGATGATCACTGAAGGGCAGCTGGTCAGGGTCAAGGGTGACTTCTCCACGGTTTCGGGCATGCAGAGGCCGACAGCCAGGTGGCTGGATGTGGTGGGCCGCGCCTCGGGCGGGGTCGGGCGTCGGACGGTGGTCGAAGTTGGACACGAAGGGTGTCGGGGGACGGCGCGGTTCGGCACGGGAGTGTCCGACTGCGGTCCGCATGGCTACTTTCGGTACATGTGATATCACGCTAAGGATCGACGTCCCGAGTGCGACGCGGCCGCGACCCACCTGGCTGGCCAGCTTTGTCGAGGGCCCCCGCCCGAATCTCCCGAAATGGTCGGAAGTCGCGCAATGCAATGGTCCAATGCGGTGGCATGATCCATTAAACGGCGGGAAACATTAACATTTCGCACATGCTTCCCGGGGTGGTCAGTTCGGAAACCGTGCCTTGGCCTCTTGTCTGGGTCTCACTGCGCGTTATAGCTTGTATTCGTATCCGAATGAGCATCCTCGCGAAACGGGTTGTATGGACGCTCAGCAGGCGTTGGCATCTTTTGTCGTGTTTTCGCTCATTGTCACCGTCACCCCGGGCCCCGCCACCGTGATCGTCCTGAGGAACGGCATCATGCACGGGGTGCGTCCCGCCCTCTCGGCCTCCTTCGGTGCCGCCTTGGGCTCCCTCGCGTGGGGGTTCGCGGCGGCGGTCGGGGTCGCCGCCGTCGTGGCTCGTTCGGACGCGGCCTTCGAAGCCCTGCGCTACGCGGGCGCCGCCTACCTCGCCTACCTGGGGGTGCGCACCGCCCTCGAACGCTCTCCCGCCTACGGCCCCGATCCCGAACCGGAACCGGCCTCCACCCCCTCGGGTCGCACCCGGGTCCGCCCCGTGTCCATGCGCAGGTGGTTCCGGCAGGGTCTGCTCGCTGACCTGCTGAGTCCCAAAGCCGGCCTCTTCTTCCTGGCGGTCCTGCCCCAGTTCGTTCCGCAGGGGTGGGCGCCCATGCCCGCGATGATGCTGCTCAGCCTCGTCGACTGCCTCCTGGTGGCGACCTGGCTCGGGTTCCTCTCCTTCTTCGCCCACTACGCACTCCGACGCCTCCACCAACCCGTGTGGTACCGGACGGTCCAGATCGTCTGCGGGCTGACGCTCGTCCTGCTCGCACTGCACGTCGTCACGGTCGACCCGGGCCGTTAGCGGTTCCGGGCTTCAGGGAAACATGTGCATTTCTCGTGAAAGGGATTCGTCATGCCCGAAACCAGGAAATCGGGGCTGGAGATCAGGCTGGTGGAGGCTTTGCAGCCGGTCAGGTACTTCGTTTTGGCGCAGGTGCTCCACCAGTTCATGGAAACCGGACTCCACAAAGAGCTCAATGCGGGGCCCAGAACTGTGGGAGAGCTGTCGGAAAGCCTTTCCCTCCAGTCCAGGCGCCTGGAGGGGGTGCTGCACTACCTCGCCAACGAGGGCTACCTCAGTGAGAACGACGGCGTTTTCTCCCTGGAGGAGAAGGCACGGGAGACCGCCGTGTTCTCCTCCTGGTACAAGCTCCTCGTCGGCGGCTACTCACAGACCTTCGAACAGCTCGGCCGAACCCTCCAACAGGGGGCGGGCTTCGCCTCCCGTTCCGGCCTGGACGTCGGGGTCGGCAGCTGCGGCATCAGCCAGTACGACGCCTATCCCGTGATCGTCGGCCTGCTTCAGGACATCCGTGACGACGTCGAGTCCGTCGTCGACCTCGGGTGCGGTGACGGCAGCTCCCTGGCCGACCTCATGGAACTCCTGCCCGGGCTGTCGGCCATCGGAGTCGACCCGGAACCCGAGAGCGTCCGCGCGGGGGAGGAGCTCATGCGGCGGCGCGGCCTCGCCGACCGCGTCCGCCTGCGGGTGGCCGGTGCCGAGAACGCGCCCGAACTCGACCTCGGGCCCGGGCCGGTGTGCTTCATCTCCGCCTTCGTGCTCCAGGAGCTCCTGGAACAGCAGGGGAGGGAGGCGGTGCTCGGCCTCGTACGCGAGGTGTTCACCCACCACCCGGACGCGCACTGGATCGTGATCGAGGTCGACAACCGCATCGCCGACCGCGCCGCGATGGCCCACCGGCTGGCCCTGTCGTACTACAACCCGTACTTCCTGGTGCACTACCTCACCGAGCAGCGCCTCGAACGCGACGCGTTCTGGCACGAACTCTTCGCCGAGGCGGGGGCCGAGGTCGCCCAGCAGCTCACCGCCGACCCCCGCGTCGACTCCACGGGCTTCCTGCTCGGATACCGCCTGCGAGTGAACGCCGGAGGAGCACGATGATCGAGACGCGCGCGAACTCCGGGAGGGACCCGGTGCCGGGGAGGACGGCGGAGTTGAGTTCCAACGAGTCCCCCGTCGGGCCGCCGCCCTCCGTCGTCGAACGGCTGCTCGCCCTCCAGCACACCCTGCACCGCTACCCCCGGGGAGCGAGCGCCCTGCTGCGCGACGAGATCGCCACCCACTGGAACGTGAGCCCGGAGTGCCTGGTCCTGACCAACGGCGTCGACGAGGCCATCGACCTCCTCACCTCCCTCACCGACCGGGTGTGGTGCACCGTCCCCGGGTTCGACGCCTTCTGGACCCGCCCCGAGACCAACGGTCTGCCCACCACCCGGCTGCCGCTCAGGGAGGACGGTCAGCCCACGGTCGGCCCCGATCGGGTCGGACCCCGCGGGGCCGTCTTCGTCGCCCGGCCCAACAACCCCACGGGGACCGTCCTCTCCAGCGAGTGGCTGGACGCGCTGCCCGCCCGGGTCGACCTCGTCTGCGTCGACGAGACCTACGTGGACTTCTCCGAGGAGAGCGGATACGTCCCGCGACTGGGGGAGTGGGACAACCTCTGCGTCTTCCGCAGCCTGTCCAAGGCGCTCGGCCTCGCCGGGCTGCGGCTCGGAGTCCTGGCCGCGCCTGCCCTGCTCGCCGCCCGGCTGAGGGAACGGCAGCGCTTCTACTCGGCGGACGCCGTCAGCCTCCACCTGGCCGCCGCCGCGATCACCGACGACGCGTACCTGGAACGGCACCGCTCCCAGGTGATCCGGGGCCGCCAGCGCCTGGTGGACGTCCTCGGCGCCTCGGGCCTGTTCGTCGAGGTCCTGCACACCCAGACCAACTTCGTCATCGCGCGGTGCTCGGACCCCGCCGAGGCCGTGCGCGTGGAACGGCTGCTCGCCGAACGCGGTGTCCACGTGCACGAGTGCTCGCTGCTCGGCTACCCCGGACGGCTGCGGATCTCCGTCGGCACGGAGGAGGAGACCGCGCTCCTGGGCGGGTTCCTGGCGGAGCTGACCCGACAGGACTCCTCGCGGCCCCGAGCCCTGGAGTGAGCCCCTGAGCCGAGTGCCGGTCGGTACGTCGAGGGGTCCCCGGGGCGACGACCCGGGGACCCCTCCGGACCTCCGAGCAGCGGTGCGGGCCGAGTGGGCCCGCACACACGCTCAGTGTCCGATGTGCGACAGCGCGCATCGCCTCGCGCCTGCCTGACCAGGCACGTTCCTCTCACTGGCCGGAGACTCGGCGAGCAGTCCGAAAAAACTCGATATTCGGGTGAACTCCACAGCCCCGACCGCCATCAGAACGCACATAAAGGAACCGCAGACACAGGCGGAGCGAAGGCGGGAGTGACCCGAACGGCACGGGAGAAAGGGTGAAACATGGTGGCGCGCGACTTATGCACCGAAACTCGGACGCGCGTCGACGAGGCCCTCCCCGGCCGCGGTCTCTTCCGGTACCGAAGGGGCGAAGGTCCAGTTCGCGGCGCCTCCCGGCGCCCGTCGGCGCGGCCGAGCCTCCCGACGTCTCGTTTCCTCCGGGGTTTTCGAAGCGCCGCACCATCCCCCGACGCACGTGCTTAGAAATCAACCCGATAAACGTACCCCAAACACGACAGAACAAACTTCCTGTTATCAGGAACCTCCTCCACTGGGGAGAAAGGAATCGCATGAAGCGCAGTTTCCGTACCACCGTCCTGGCCCTCGCGACCTCCGGTCTGGTGGTCGTCGGCTCTTCGGCGTGTTCCTCCGAGGAAGTGATCGACACGGTGTCGTCGGTCGGTTCGTCCCAGGCGGGTGACGACTCCGGTGCCGCGGTGGTGACGGAGCCCCGGAACGGCGAGCTGGAGTACCTCGCCCCGGGCAAGTTCATCATCGACGGGGAGGCCTTCTTCGTCACCGAGGAGACGCGCTACCTCGGCGGCCACCACGTCTGCCCCGCCGAGAACGGTCTCGACGAGAACGCCTTCGGGATCGTGGAGTGCGACCTGGAGTCGTTCGAGGCCGCGGCCCAGGGGGAGACGCGTGTCTTCGTCCAGGCCATGGTGGACGAGAACGGGAACGCGGAGTCGATCACCGAGTACGACAACGACAGCCACCACGAGCCCGGTGAGCCGGAGGGCCCCGAGGCCCCGGAGGAGTCCGGCGGGTTCACCGGCACCCTGGCGGGCGGCCTGGACTACGTCGCTCCGGGCGAGTACGTCGTCGAGGACACCGCGTTCTTCGTGTCGGAGGACACCGTCATCCACGCTGGCATCTACGCCTGCGCCGACGGTGTGCAGGACCCCGACACCGGCCTCGTGACGTGTGACTTCGACGAGTTCGACGCCGCCGTCGCGAGCGGGAACCCGGTCCTGGCCGAGGTCGAGATCGTCGACGGGATCGCCACGTCGATCACCGAGTACTAGGAGTTCTCCTCACGGGGGACCTCCCCGGACGCGGCGCCCATCGCCCTCGCGACGAGTGAGGCGGTGGGCGCCCGTCTGGGACACGAAAAAAGGCCCCGCCGAGCAGGGCCTTCCTTGTGTCCGAGGGGGCGAGTTCCTCGTGTCTTCTGTCTGAGAGAGCGCCAGACGAGGAACGGGCACGGTGTTCGATCCGCGTGACCTCAAGACGGGTCCGGTCCCCGGCTCTCTCCGGGGCTCCAGTTGGTGTTGAAGCCACCGAGGTGGCCGTGGAACATCTCGTCACCGGCGTGCTGTGTGAATTCGACCTTCCAGTGCTCCGGGCTGATTCCTGTCAGATCAACGCAGATCTCGATCATCGCGCGTGCGACTCGGTCCCGTGCGGCGCGGTCACGACCCGAACGGATATCGGCCATGATGAGCCCGGCTACGACGGGCTCCCCGCTCGTGCAACGCCACACACTGTCGGCCCCGTGATCATGCACCACCACGGTGACAATGTCGGGAACGGTGTCCATGAGCCGGCTGTAGGTGGCACCCAGCCTGCGTGCCAACTCGCGTTTGGTGGACCCCACGAGCTCGACGGGTGCGTCCACCTGTAGAGACGGCATGTCCTCTCCTCCATGGTCAGTGTGCTCGCACAGCGGCAGTCAACCGAAACGAGTCAACGAAGCACTGCTCGGAGTGATGGGTTGCTTCTCTGCGATCCCAAGGGATGACTTTAGCTCTCCGGGCGTCTCGTCTTCGCGTCGAGTCCCACGAGCGCGAGGGTGGTGAGGCACAGAACGGCGAGGACGGCCGCCATGACGCTCACGGCCGTGCCCAGGCCGAGGCGGTGGCGAGCGCGACTGGACACACCAAGCGATCGACTGGACGAAGAGACCATCGAGCTGATGGTGCGTGAACTCGGCGAGATCGTGGGAGTTCCGGAGAAGGCAGACCCCGAGGGCAAGGCCTGCACGAGGCGTTGGGCCTGCGGCTGACCCACGAGCCGGAAACCAGAAAGGTGCGGGCCGAAGTCGCCTTCGATCCGCACCTCACAGGAAATTCGAGAGTGTCCGAGGGGGGACTTCAACCATTCCCCCACACGGACCGAGTCCTCTGGTCTTGAGCACAGACCTGTCCCTGGACGGGCGGTGACCTGCGATGGATTCTTCCCGTTGGTCCCGCTGGACCACCATCGCGCTGCCCTGGTGTGACGCGACCCGCGTTGACCGGCAGACCAGAGCAGCCAGGAGCCGAGGTACTCCGGGACGATCGCACGCCGCCCGGAGCCCGAACCGCCGAGGCTTCGATCGCATGAGGAAACCTTGACCGACGCTTCGATCTGCCGCGTTTGAGCGGCAGAGCGCAGATATGCCTCCGAGGCGGCATCGTTGCCGGAGTCGAGCGTGTCAAAGGCTGCAGCGGGCGTCGGCGGGCGGGGATTCGAGGTCGAGGAGATAGGCGTTGACCACGTCGTCGACGCACTCGCTGCCGCCGAGGAGGTAGGCGCCGTGCTGCTTGCCATCGACGGTGAGCAGGCTTCCGCCGAGAGCTCGAGCCATCGCGACGCCACCCTCGTGCGGCGTCGCGGGGTCGCCGGTGACCGACACGACGAGCGTCTCAGGGAGGCCTTCGACATCGGCGAGCCAGGGCTCGTCGCTCGTGGGCGGTGCGGGCCACGCCTCGCATTCGCTGTGGTAGTTCCCCGCCGTGAACACGTCGAGGTCGAACATCGGCGCGGCCTCCCCGAGCTCGCGTGCGAGCGCGGTCTGTTCCTCCGGCGTCAGGCGGGGCCAGTCCATGCAGCGCACGGCGAGGTTCGTGTCGGTGTCCAGGCCGTAGGCGCCGTCCGGCGTGCGGGCGTAGAAGGCGTCGCGCAGGGCGAGCATCTCGTCGGGGTTCCCTGCCTCGAGCGCGGTCAGGGCGGAGATGACGTTGGGCCAGCTCGCCTCCGAGTACAGTCCGACGGAGATGGCGAGGTAGACGTCCCAGACGTTGAGGGCTCGACCATCGGCGGTCGCCGCCGGTGTCTCGATGATCGGCTGGACGATCTCGTGCAGGCGATCGTTCGCAGCCGCGGGATCGGTACCGAGTACGCAGCCGGGTGATTCGGCGCAGAGCGCGGCGAGGTCGTCGAACCGGGCCTGCATGCCGGTGAACTGGGAGATGCGGAACTCGCTCGCCGTCAGGTCGGGCGGGACGGCGCCGTCGAGCACGATCGCACGGACCCTCTCCGGGTAGGTCGCGGCGTACATGGCGCCGAGCTCGGAGCCGTAGCTGTAGCCGAGGTAGGTGAGCCTCTCGTCGCCGAGCACCTTGCGTATGAGGTCCATGTCGCGCACGACATTCGTCGACCCGGCGTTGACAAGGTTCTCGACGCCGCCGGAGCCGTCGGCGCAGCGCTGCGCGATCTCGGCCGCCTGCTCGGCGCTCGTGACCTCGTACACCGCGCCGAACCGCAGCGCGTCGCCCGCGTCGTACTCCTCGTCGGTGTAGCAGTCGAGGGCGGGAGTAGACGACCCGACCCCGCGCGGGTCGAAGCCGACGATGTCGAAACGCTCGGCGACGGGGCTGGCCTGCCACAGCGGCAGGGTGGACGCGACGAGGGTGGTGCCGGAGCCTCCGGGGCCTCCCGGGTTGATCAGCAACGAGCCCTCGGCCTCGCCCGTGGCGGGCAGGCGCAGGAGCGCGACCCGCGCCCTCTCCCCGTCCGGCTCGTCGTAGTCGAGTGGAACCTCGACCGAGGCGCACTCCAGCGCCGGGTTCGCGAACAGCTCAGCGTCCGCCGCGCTCGTCGCGGTGTCCTCGCATCCGCCCCAGTCGAGCTCCTGTTCCAGGTAGGCACCGAGGTCCGTGTCCGCTCCGGAGTCCGGTGGGGGAGAGGCGGACGCGCATCCGGCGAGCGGGAGGAGTACGGCCGTGGCTACCGCCGCGAGCGCGGTCTCCAGGCGTCGGGATCGATGTGGGCGTGGAAGATGTGATCGCATGCGTATCTCCTTTGTCGAGCCGCAGTCATGTACGAGGGTGCGGCGACGGTTGGCCTGGTGTTCTTGGTCGGGCGCACTGAGCTGCTCGATCAGGCAGCGACCCTGACCGGCTGGTGCGGGGATGTCAGCTCCCGATCCCGTTGGTCTCGGCGTCCAGGAGCCGGTGATGGCGGAAGGTGAGTGCTCGTTCGATCCCCGCGAGGCCCGCGGTGATGGTGAGCGCCGTGTTCGCCCATGTCGGCAGGTCGACGGGCGAGACGAACGGGGTGAAGCGATTCGCCCAGAGCGGCAGGTGGGTGACCAGTTCGAGTAGCTGCGGCGCGAGAAGGATCAGATTGACCGTCAGCACGATGACGGCGCCGGCGGCCAGGGCGCGCCCGACCCTGGGGTGTTGCCGGGAAAGTTGAGCGCGCCGGTGCTCGGGCGTCCCCGGTGCGGGATCGAGACAGCGCTGGCCGCCGCCCGCGCTGATCAGGTGGATCCGCTGCATGCCGTACCTGCTCGCGGCGACCTCGGTGCTGTCCGATCCGAGCGGGAACCGGACCGGCATGTCGCAGGTCCGCACGTGCCGGGCGTCCCTGTAGAGCGAGGCGCGGCCCGACAGGTGATCGACATCGACCGTCGCCGTCGACGCATCGGGAAGGTCGATCGCGAATCGTTTGCGCTGCAGTGAGAGGGAGGGGCGGAACGGTGGCAACGGCGCTCCCGGATCCGGAGCGGGTGTCGACCATGCTCCCGCGTCGCCGTCGAGCCCGTCGAAGCCGTCGATCCGGCCGTCGTCGCGAGGCCTCTTCCGCGCCGCGCCGGTCCAGGGGTCGTGCCAGTCGCTCACGTCTGGTCCCGTCCGGGGTCGGGACGGGAGGGAACACCACCACGAAGTCTTTTTGGCATGCTCATGCTAGATAAAGTAGCACAGGAATGCCAAAAAAATGGCTAGGATGGTGTCATGCCTAAGAGAGTCGACCCGGAGGTCCGCCGGGAGCAGGTCGCCGATGCCGTGATCGACGAGATCGCCGAGCACGGGATCCGCTCGGTGACCCTCACCCGGATTTCCGCACGCACCGGCCTGGCCATCGGGAGCATCCGGCACTACTTCGGCGACAACGTCCGCGAGGTCATGCGCTTCACGCTGGGCGTCCTCATGCAGCGCGCCGCGCGCCGCGACGCGAGGATGTCCGACGACCCGGTGGCGCGAATCGCGGATGTGATCGCCTTCGCCACGCCGACCGACGAACAGGAGCACCGGGAGAACATCGCCCTGGTCGAATACCGTGTCATGGCGCGCACGGACCCGGAGCTCGCGGCCGACATCGCCGCGACGTCCCTCGCGGCCGAGGAGCTGATCCGCTCGCTGCTGCGCGAAGCGCTGGCCGACCGTGTTGTCGACGAGGAGGCGCTGCACCGCGAGGCGCTCCTGCTGTTCGCCCTGATCGAGGGTCTCTCGTTCAGTTCGGCGCTGTTCTCCGCCCCATTGCAGGAGACGGACGTCCGCGCCGTCGTGACGGCGACCATGCAACGTCTACGCGACGCCTATCCGCCTTCCGAGAAAGCCGTCGGGGGAGCGGCTGGAGAATCCTGAGGCCGCCGAGGAGTCACGGAACTACGGCTGGCACGTCATCAACACAACGCTCATGTCCGAGCGCAACCGCGTGAGGATCGCCCGGAGGGGGAGTGTCCTCGCGCAGGAGCAGGTGCTGCGGACGGCAGTTCCTAGCCTCGCTGTTCGAAGCCGATCTGGTCCGCAATCGCGGGCCCTGGAGGAACCTGGCCACTTGGAGATCGCGGTG
The DNA here is from genome assembly GCF_003182025.1 of Nocardiopsis sp. L17-MgMaSL7. Lineage (NCBI taxonomy): Bacteria > Bacillati > Actinomycetota > Actinomycetes > Streptosporangiales > Nocardiopsidaceae > Nocardiopsis > Nocardiopsis sp. L17-MgMaSL7. The sequence continues at coordinate 153,002 of NZ_QGTF01000007.1, forward strand.
GCCGAGTGCGTGGGCTGGTTCAACCACCGCCGCCTGCACGGCGAGATCGGCCTGGTCCCGTTGGCGGACCCGGTGCTGTCCGCCCGGTGCTCAGCGGGTGCCCTGATCGTTCATCACGTGACGCCCCGGCCTGCGATGCGGGGATATCGGGAGCGTCCGAGGGGGCCGGGGGAGTCGAATCCCCGAGCCAGTGACCCGCGGGCCCTCGTGGAGGCTCTTCGCGGGCATGAAAAAAGCCCTGTGACCAGGGCTTTTCATTGTGTCCGAGGGGGGACTTGAACCCCCACAGCCTTAACGGCCACTAGCACCTCAAGCTAGCGCGTCTACCTATTCCGCCACCCGGACCGGGTTGTTCGGCGTGTGTCGCTCCGAACAGGTTTAACCATAGCAAAGGTCTGGGGGAGTCCGAACCAGTTTTCCGGCGGGGGGGTGATCGTGACAGGGTCTAGGACAACAGGTGCGGCCGGAGACGGGAGAGCCAGATGGCGGAACCAGGTAAGGAACCGAGCGCGGGCGAGGTCGAGGTCGTCGACCTGTGCCGTGAGCTCATCGAGTTCGACACCTCCAACTACGGTGACCACTCCGGGCCGGGGGAGCGCAAGGCCGCGGAGTACGTGGCGACCAGGCTCGACGAGGTCGGGGTGGAGTCGCGGATCTACGAGAAGCACCCCGGGCGCAGCAACGTGGTGGCCCGGATCGCCGGTGAGGACTCCTCGCGTCCGCCGCTGCTCATCCACGGTCACCTGGACGTCGTCCCGGCCGCCCCCGAGGACTGGACCCACCACCCCTTCGCAGGTGAGGTCGCCGACGGCTGCGTGTGGGGTCGCGGCGCCGTCGACATGAAGAACATGAACGCGATGGTCCTGGCGATGCTGCGCCAGCGGCTGCGCGAGGGGCGCAGGCCCCCGCGCGACATCGTGCTGGCCTTCCTCGCGGACGAGGAGGCGGGTGGCACCTGGGGCGCCCAGTACCTGGTGGACGAGCACCCCGAACTGTTCGCGGACTGCGACTCCGCGATCAGCGAGGTGGGCGGCTTCTCCTTCACGGTCAACGAGAACCGGCGCCTCTACCTGGTGGAGACGGCGGAGAAGGGCATCGCGTGGATGAAGCTGACCGCGCGCGGCACCGCCGGGCACGGTTCGATGACCAACCGGGACAACGCCGTCACCGAGCTGGCGGCGGCCGTCGCCCGTCTCGGGCAGCACGATTTCCCCGTGCAGCTCACCCCGACCGTGCGGACCTTCCTGGAGGAGATCTGCGAGGAGTTCGGGATCCCCTTCGACGAGAGGGACGTGGACGCCACGGTGGCCCGGCTGGGTCCCATCGCCAAGATGATCGGCGCCACCCTGCGCAACACCCTCAACCCCACGGTGCTCGGCGGCGGCTACAAGGCCAACGTCATCCCGGGTGAGGCCACCGCCCAGGTCGACGGGCGCTTCCTGCCCGGGACCGAGGACGAGTACTTCGCGAAGATCGACGAACTGCTCGGCCCGAAGGTCAGCCGCGACTTCATCCACCACCTGCCCGCGGTGGAGACCTCCTTCGACGGCGGACTGGTGAACGCCATGTCGGAGTCCCTGCTGGCCGAGGACCCGGGCGCCAAGGCCGTGCCCTACTGCCTGTCGGGCGGCACGGACGCCAAGAGCTTCTCCCGCCTGGGCGTGCGCAACTACGGCTTCGCCCCGCTGAAGCTCCCGCCGGAGCTGGACTTCGCGGGCATGTTCCACGGGGTCGACGAGCGCGTCCCGGTGGACGGTCTCCAGTTCGGCGTGCGGGTGCTGGACCGGTTCGTCGGCATGAGCTGACCGGCTATTTCCCTCATAGGGGGACGGGTCGGGTGGACCGCGTCGGGAAGTTCTCGGCGCGGTTCTTTTTTTCGCCCATGGTCACTCACGGTGATGCTAGTGTTGCTTTCAGTTCAGCGAGGCCTCTGTTTTCCGGGGCTTCGCGGTGCGACCGTCTGCGGCGTCGCCGCACGGGACCGTCCAGCAGTAACGACACGAAGGGGCATCCATGGTGCTCGCGAGCCGAGGGTGGCTGGTTTCCTCCAGTCGCGCTGCTCGCAACGCCCGTGGTGCCTACGCTCGGTTGCTGCTCCTGTCCGGCATCGTCGCCGTCGCCTGGCTGGCCGGGGGAGTGGGTGTCGCGCACAGCGAGACCGCCTCCCAGTCCGGCGGGCTCGGCGGAGACGTCCTGGGCGTCGGCGAGATCACTGACCGCACCGGTCAGGCCGCCGAGGAGCTCCGGGACTCCGGACTCTCCGACACCGCAAGCCGGGCCGCCTCGTCCACCGAGGCCCTCGCCGGCAGCGTCGTTCCGCAGGCGTCCTCCCTTCCGGGGAACGCGCTCCGGGAGACGGGCGCGGCGCTGGAGGAGAGCTCCGTCGGCGCGGTCGTCCACGAAACCGGGCAGGCCGTCGACGACACCGCGCGAGGGGCCACCGGCCTCGTCGCCGGGGTCGCGCGTACCAGCCAGGGTGTCGTCGACTCCACGGACGAGTCGCTTCGCGAGTCCGCACTGGTCGACAGTGTGGCCACGAGCCTGAACGACACGGTCGGGCGGAGCGGTATCGACTCCGTGACCGAATCCGGTGGTCCCCTCGGACTGCCGATCCTGGGCTCCGACGAGGAGCCCGCCGTCTCCGCGCCCACCGCCGAGCGTTCCGACGCCGAGGAGCGGGAACGCGCGGAGCGTGAGCGTGAGGAGCGGGTGGCCCGCGTCAAGGACGAGGTCGCCGCCCACGTCGCCCAGACCTCGTGGCGTGTGGCCAACGAGGTCGCGGAGAACGCCGGTGACACGGCCTCCGACGACGACTCCGCCGAGCGCATCCGCCTCATCGGCGGTGGCTCCCACCACCAGGTCGGGCCGGACACCACCGGTGCCTCCGCCCCGTCCTTCCCGGCACCCGGTGCCGCTGGTTTCCTCATGGCCCGCGCCGGTCACATGGCGCTTCGGGCCCAGCGGGTCGCCCTTCCCGGCGACCCCACCCTGGTTGTTCGCGACGCCGCGGACGACCCCTCCTACTCTCCCGACTAGCCGCGCTCCCAGACCGCGGCCGGTCCGTGCGCCCTGCGCACAGCCGCCCTGCCGATTCCCGGTGGGCGTGCTCTCTTCCCAAGGCTCCACAGCCGGGAACTCCGTCCGCGGTCACCACGAGTAGCAGTGAAATCTCCTCGTCGACCAAAGGACAGCCGATGACCCAGTCAACCCACCTCCGCTTCGCCGCCCTCGTGGCGACCGGATTCTTCGTCGCCGCCAGCGGCATCGCCCACGCCGACACCACGACCAGCGGTAACGGGTCGATCGGCGGCGGCAACCAGCTCGTCGTCGACGGCGACGTTCCGATCAACCTCTGCGGGAACGCCATCGCGGTCCTCGGTGTCGCCGGTGCCAACTGCACCGACGGCGACGCCAGCGTGACCGAGGTCGGCAAGCCGAAGAACCCGCACCCCGGCTACGACGGCCACGAGCCCGGCAAGCCCGGTGAGCCCGGCAAGCCCGGAGAGCCCGGTGAGCCCGGCGACCCGGTTGAGCCCGGCAAGCCCGGGGAGCCGGAGGAGGACAAGCACGAGGAGAACCCCGACGATCAGGACCCCGTCGTGGAGACCCCCGAAGAGCCCGGGGAGCAGGACCGCGAGGAGGAGCAGGAGGGGGACGAGCTCTCCCCGTCCGAGGAGCCCTCGCCCGGCACCCCGGGGACCCCCGAGCGGCCCGCCGACTCCGCCTCACCCGCAGTTCCGGCCGCCGACGAGCAGCGTCTCGCGGTTACGGGCGCCGACCAGAGCGGCATCGCCGCGCTGCTCGCCGCGGCGGTCCTCACGGTCGCCGCGGGCGCCGGCCTCCTGCTCTTCGGCAAGCGCCGCAGGGCCAGGGCCTGACCTGATCAGCTTCCCGGGCCCTCAGGGGCCCGGGGGTTGACGCGAGTCCCGCAGCACCGGCCGAGGCCATGTGCTCGGGGTTCACGTCAGCCGCCGCCCCACCAGGGCGGAGCTGATCGACGGGGTGTGGACGTCCGCACGCAGCCAGCGCAGACGGACGCCGCCCACACCCACCAGCCCGGCAGACAACGCACCGCCCAGGTGCGGAGCCCACCGGATGATCCCCGGCGCCTCGGCCGAAGGCCCGCACTCCACCCAGGAGTGTGGAACGGCCTGTGGCCCGCACACGACACCTTCTCATCAACTCGTTCTCTTGAAAGGACTTCCCACATGCGTAAGTGGGCCAGCACCTCCGCGAAGTCCGTGCTCATGGCGGCCGGCTTCGTTGCTCTGGGCACCGGCGTGGCCTTCGCCGACAGCGATGTCGCCACCAGCGGCAACGGCTCGGTTCTCGGCGGCAACCAGGCCGTCGTCGACGCGGACGTCCCCGTCAACCTGACCGGCAACGCCGTGGGCGCCGTCGCCGGTATCGCCGGTGCCTCCAGCACGGGTTCCGACGCCAAGGTGATCGACCACCACCACAACGAGGTGCACACCTCGGGCAACGGCTCGATCCTCGGCGGCAACCAGCTGGTCGTCGACGGTGACATCCCCGTCAACGTCACCGGCAACGCGATCGGCGCCGTCGGCGGCGTCGCCGGTGCGGCCAGCACCGGCAGCGACTCCAAGGTCCTCGAGCACGGGCACGGCCACAAGCACGGCGAGCCCGACATCGCCACCTCCGGCAACGGCTCCCTCATCGGCGGCAACCAGATCGTCGGCGACCTGGACATCCCCGTGAACGTCTCCGGCAACGCGATCGGCGCCGTCGGCGGCGTCGCCGGTGCGGCGGCCACGGACGCGGACGCGATCGTCCGTCAGAGCCACGAGGCTCCCGGCGTCGAGCACCAGTCCGCTCCGATCACCGCGACCGACCTGGTCAGCGAGGCCGTGAGCAACGCGCAGATCCTGCCTGACACCTCCGGCATCGACGCGGGCATCCTGCGTCAGTCCGCCCCGGTCCGTGAGCACCAGTCGATCGCCACCTCCGGCAACGGCTCCGTGCTCGGCGGCAACCAGGCCGTCGTGGACCTGGACGTCCCCGTGAACGTCGCGGGCAACGCGATCGGTGCGGTCGGCGGTGTCGCGGGGGCGGCCGCCACTGACAGCGACGCGGTCGTCAAGGAGGCCCAGCGCGACATCGCGACCTCCGGCAACGGCTCCGTGCTCGGCGGCAACCAGCTGGTCGCCGACGCTGACGTCCCGGTGAACGTCGCGGGCAACGCCGTGGCCGCCGTCGCGGGTGTCGCGGGCGCCAGCGCCACCGACGCCGACTCCAAGGTCGTGCACCAGAGCGCGGAGACCGAGCCGCAGTCCTCGGCCCTGAGCAGCGTCCCGGTCGTCGACCAGCTGCCCGAGGTGCCCGTCTCCGAGATGCTGCCCGTCGGCTACGACCTGAGCGAGACCGCCGCGCAGTCGGTGCAGGAGCACGCCCCGGAGCGCGCCTCCGAGCTGCCCGAGCCCTCCGAGATCCCGGCCGTCGACCCGGTCGGCGACCTGCTGGGCGCCGCCGGTATCGGCCTGTAGCTGACAGAACGGGTTCCGGGATCCGTGCGGCGGACGCCTTCGGGCGTTCCTCCGGACGAGGTCCGCAGGACCTGAGTGGGGGGTGTGCCCGTTCACGGCCACCCGCCGTACCAGGGGAGTGCGGCCTCCCGTTCCGTTATGGAACGCGGTGGACTGCGGGAAGCCGGAACTCCCCGGCACGGCGGCGGCGGTGGGACGGGACAGTGTCCCCGCGACCGGCACCGAGTGAGGTGCCGTGCACGTCCGAAGTGAAGTGGTGGTGAGTCGCCTCCGCGCTCCCGTTCCGTTATGGAACGCGGTGGACTGCGGGAGGGTGGGGGTGACGACCGCCGAGCTCAGGACGTGAGCCGAGTCCTCCCGGGAATATCCGGGAGGACTCGCCGCATTCTGGAGGCGGAGACACCCTGACGCCCCGAAGTGTGATGCAAGTCACTTTCACGGGGTGTTCCAGGTGCTCTCCCGAGCAGGAAATGGTTCGGGGGAGAGCGGCGCCACGGCCGGTAGTGCAGGTTACGGGCCGGTACCGGCTCGGGTTGCGCTTATTCTGCGGGTGCCGGTGGGAGAGGGCCCGACGTCCGTGGAGGGTGAGCCCCCAATGAGGGGCCAGGCCCGCTCACCGACGGGGGAGAGCCCGTAGTTCGGTTACTGTCGGTTCCCACGGGACCCGAAGGACCGCGGCCGACAGAACACGTAAGGCTAGACGTAGGGGAATCAGCGTGCCACCCACGAAGGGCAGCGCCGGCAAGAACGGCTCGAAGGACAACGCAAGCCAGGGGGCGGGTACCGCCCTCGTCATCGTCGAGTCACCAGCCAAGGCGAAGACCATCGCCGGGTACCTGGGGCGCGGCTACGTCGTGGAGTCCAGTATCGGTCACATCCGTGACCTGCCCACCAAGGCCGCGGAGATCCCCACCAAGTACCGGGGGCAGCCCTGGGCGCGGCTCGGTGTGGACGTGGACAGCGACTTCGAACCGCTCTATGTCGTCAACTCCGACAAGAAGGCGCACGTCAAGAAGCTCAAGGAGCTGATGGCGGACGCCGACGAACTCCTGCTGGCCACAGATGAGGACCGCGAGGGCGAGGCCATCGCCTGGCACCTGCGCGAGGAACTCAAGCCCAGGATCCCCGTCCGCCGGATGGTCTTCAACGAGATCACCAAGGACGCCATCCAGCACGCCGCGAACAACACGCGCGACCTGAACACCCGCCTGGTCAGCGCCCAGGAGACACGCCGCATCCTCGACCGCCTCTACGGCTACGAGGTCTCCCCCGTGCTGTGGAAGAAGGTCATGCCGAAGCTCTCGGCGGGCCGCGTCCAGTCCGTCGCCACCCGTCTGGTGGTCGAGCGCGAACGCGAGCGCATGGCGTTCACCTCCGCCGAGTACTGGGACCTCAAGGCGCTCTTCGACGCCACGGAGGCCGGGGTCCCCGACGGCCCCGCCACGTTCCCGGCGACGCTCTCCTCCGTGGACGGCAAGCGGATCGCCTCCGGGCGCGACTTCACCCCCCAGGGCACCATCCGCTCCGACCGCGACGTGCGCCAGATGGACGAGGCCACCGCCCGCGGGCTGGCCGAGCGCCTGGCCGGGGCCGGTTTCGCGGTGAAGTCGGTGGAGCGCAAGCCCTACCGCCGCTCGCCGTACGCGCCCTTCCGCACCACCACCCTCCAGCAGGAGGCCTCCCGCAAGCTCAACCTGTCCGCGAAGCAGACCATGCAGGTCGCCCAGCGGCTGTATGAGAACGGGTACATCACCTACATGCGTACCGACAGCACCACGCTGTCGGACAGCGCGATCAACGCCGCCCGCAACCAGGTGCGGCGCCTGTACGGCGGCGACTACCTGCCGGACAAGCCGCGCGTGTACGCCAAGAAGGTCAAGAACGCGCAGGAGGCCCACGAGGCCATCCGCCCCGCCGGTGATACCTTCCGCACCCCCAACGAGACCCCGCTGTCCGGTCCCGAGCTGCGCCTGTACGACCTCATCTGGAAGCGCACCGTCGCCTCCCAGATGAAGGACGCGGTCGGCGAGTCCGTGTCCGTGCGGATCGAGGGGACCTCCTCCAACGGTGAGGTCGCCGAGTTCTCCGCCAGCGGCAAGGTCATCACCTTCCACGGCTTCCTGAAGGCCTACGTGGAGGGCTCCGACGACCCGGCCGCCGACCTCGACGACCGTGAGCGCCGCCTGCCCGCGATGTCCGAGGACGACCCGGTCAAGGCGCAGAGCCTGGAGGCCGAGGGGCACAGCACCCGGCCGCCCGCGCGCTACACCGAGGCGACCCTGGTCAAGGAGCTGGAGGAGCGGGAGATCGGCCGCCCCTCCACTTACGCCTCGATCATCGGCACCATCCTGGACCGCGGCTACGTGTTCAAGAAGGGCACGGCGCTCGTGCCGTCCTTCCTGGCCTTCGCCGTGGTGCAGCTGCTGGAGCGCCACTTCGGGAACCTGGTGGACTACGAGTTCACCGCCCGCCTGGAGGACAGCCTCGACGACATCGCCCGGGGCGAGGCCGAGAGCCTGCCGTGGCTGCGACGGTTCTACTTCGGTGGCGAGGACGCCCAGGGCAACCAGGAGACGGGGCTCAAGGAGCTGGTGGGCGACCACCTCTCCGACATCGACCCCAAGGAGGTCAGCTCCCTCCCGCTGCCCGGCACCGACATCGTGCTGCGGGTGGGGCGTTACGGCCCCTACCTGGACCGCGAGGGCGTCCGCGTGAACGTCCCGGAGGACCTGGCCCCGGACGAGCTGACCGAGGAGAAGGCCGAGGAGCTCTTCGCCCAGCCCAGCGGCGACCGCGAGCTCGGCACGGACCCGGAGACCGGTCGCATGATCGTGGCCAAGTCGGGGCGGTACGGCCCCTACGTCACCGAGGTCATCCCGGAGCCGGAGGAGCCCGAGGGCGAGACCAAGCCCAAGGCGAAGAAGGCCGCCAAGGTCAAGCCGCGCACGAGCTCGCTGCTCAAGGACATGGACCTGGACACGGTCACCCTGGAGGACGCGCTGCGCCTGCTGTCCCTGCCCCGCGTGGTGGGACAGCTCGACGGCGAGGACGTCACGGCCCAGAACGGCCGCTTCGGCCCGTACCTGAAGAAGGGCACCGACAGCCGCTCCCTGGAGACCGAGGAGCAGATGTTCACGGTCACGCTGGAGGAGGCCCAGGCGATCTTCGCCCAGCCCAAGCAGCGCGGTCGCCGGGCGGCGGCCCCGCCCCTGCGCGAGCTCGGTGAGGACCCGGAGTCGGGCGCCAAGATGGTGATCAAGGACGGTCGGTTCGGTCCCTACGTCACCGACGGGGAGATCAACGCCTCCCTGCGCAAGGGCGACGAGGTCGAGTCGATCACCGACGAGCGGGCCGCGGAGCTGCTGGCCGAGCGTCGGGCCAAGGCCCCCGCGAAGAAGAAGGCGCCGGCCAAGAAGCCCGCCGCCAAGAAGGCCCCGGCGAAGAAGCCCGCCGCGAAGAAGACCGCGACCACCACGGTCAAGAAGGCGGCGGCGAAGAAGCCCGCGGCCAAGAAGACCGGCGAGCCGAAGACGACGGCCAAGAGGACCACGGACGAGTCCTGACCGGCCCCGACCGCGCGCCCGGGTGTTCCCTCACGGGGGACGCCCGGGCGCGCGGTTCTCCGGCGGGCGTGCGGTTCCCTGGGGCGCGTGGGGCCCCGGAGGAGACGTGACGGATACGCGACGCGGGGCCCTGTTCGGGGATGATCTTCCGTACTACGCTGTGCGTGACGGATTGGGACACTGAAACGTGTGTGAACCCCGAACGTTCCCCCCGAATTACCTGGACAGGCGAGCACGCCTGTCAGTTCCTATCCCCCTCATCGATAATCTTGAGCGCTATGAGCAGATCTGCACCCCTGGGAGCGCCGGCCGAGGCGCAGAACGTCCTCGCGATCACACCCTTCAGAAGGCTGTGGATCTCGCTTTCACTCTCCAGCCTGGGTGACTGGCTGAGCCTGCTGGCGTTGGTGTCCCTCGCGGCCATCTTCACCGCGGACGGCTCCCCCCTTGTCCAGTACCTCGCCGTCAGCGGCGTCGTCGCCATCAAACTCGCCCCCGCGGTCCTGCTCAGCCCCCTCGCCGGGGCCGTCGCGGACCGTCTGGACCGGCGGTGGACGATGGTCGGCGGCGACGTCCTGCGGGGCCTCCTCTACGTGTCGATCCCCGTGGTCGGCCTGCTGTCCTCCGGTTTCACGTTGCAGTGGCTGCTGATCGCCAGCCTGCTCGCGGAGATCGTCGCCCTCCTGTGGACCCCGGCACGGGACGCCACCATTCCGACCCTCGTCCCCAAACGGATGCTCGGTCAGGCCAACAAGCTGACCCTTCTGGCGACCTACGGCGCCGCCCCGGTCGCGGCCCTGCTGTTCGCGGTTCTGGCCTCGGTCAGCAACCTGCTGGGCGCGCTTGTGCCGTCCATGGCCAACCCCGAGGCGGACGTAGCCCTCTACCTGAACGCCCTCACGTTCTTCGTCGCCGCGATCGTCGTCGCGGGGCTGCCGCTGCCCAAGCACGCGGTCTCCAAGGCGTCGCTGAGCCCCAACCGTGACGCGAACGTCCTGCACGCGGTTCTCTCCGGCCGCGCCGCGGTCGGCGGCGGTTCGCTCGTGCGGGGCGTGGTCGTCGGGCTGGCCGTCACGGCCGCCGCTGGCGGTCTGGTGGTCGGTGTGGGCCGGGCGCACGTGGAGAACCTCGGCGCGGGCAACGCCGGTTTCGGTGTCCTGGTCGCCGCGCTCTTCCTGGGCCTGGGACTGGGGATCGTCTCCGGTCCGCGCGTCCTCAAGCAGTTCAGCAGGCGCCGCCTGCTCGGTCTGGCCGTCGTCCTGGCGGCCCTGGCCCTGCTCTTCACCGGGGCCATCGGCGACATGGTGCTCTCCGCCGTCCTGGCGCTGGTCCTGGGGACGGGTGCCGGTCTGGCTTGGGTGACCGGGACGTCCCTGGTCGGCGTGGAGGTCGAGGAGGAGCAGCGGGGCGCCGCGTTCGCCCTCCTGCACGGCGCGGGCAGGCTGGCCCTGCTCGCGGGCGCCGTCCTGGCTCCGTTGGCCGCCGGTTTCGCGGGGGATCACGTGATCCCGCTCGGTGGCCCGCTCAGCTACGACCTGCACGGCAGCGGTCTGGTCCTGATGGCGGGCGGCCTGCTCGCCGTCGTCGGGGCGATCGTCGCCTACCAGCAGGTCAACCGGGACGACCCGGAGGCCGGGCCCGGTCTGCTCCCCGAACTCTTCGCGGCGCTGCGCGGGATCACGCCCACCGCGGACGAGGAGGAGGACGCGCGGATCACCGGCGCCTTCATCGTCCTGGAGGGCGGCGAGGGCGCGGGCAAGTCCACCCAGGTGCGTGAGCTGACGGTGTGGCTGCGCGACCAGGGCTTCGAGGTGGTGGGTACCCGCCAGCCGGGCGCCACCAAGCTCGGCATGCGCCTGCGCGGCATCCTGCTCGACCGCGAGAACTCGCACATCACCAACCGCGCCGAGGTACTGCTCTACGCGGCGGACAAGGCCGACCACGTGGAGCAGGAGATCCTGCCCGCGCTGCGCCGGGGCGCCGTGGTGATCAGCGACCGCTACGTGGACTCGCTGCTCGCCTACCAGGGCGCCGGGCGCGACCTGGAGGTCGACGACGTCGGCCGGATCAGTTCGTGGGCCACCCAGGACCTGGTCCCGGACCTGACGGTGCTGTTGGACGTGCGCCCCGAGGACGGGCTGTCGCGTCTGGGCGGGCCGGCCGACCGGATCGAGTCGGAGTCGGTGGAGTTCCACACGCGGGTCCGCAAGGGCTTCCGTGAGCTGGCCGAGCGGGATCCGGACCGCTACCTGGTGCTCGACGCCCGGGAGCCGCAGGAGAAGATCACCCGGGAGATCCAGCGCCGGATGCGTCCGCTGCTGCCCGACCCGATCGACTCCAGCTCCGAGGCGGTCACGGGCATGATCCCGGTGATCCGCCCCGAGTAGGACCGGTTCGCGAGTGTGTGGGCCCCTTCCCTGGCGGGAGGGGGCCCTTCGCTGTCCGGGGCGGCGGGCGCGGGGCGGGTGCCGGCGCCCGGGACTCAGGGGAACGTGTACCGGGTCTGGCTGAACACGGGTGCCTTGCCGAAGGCGAGGGCCTTCACCGGGGTGACCCGGACGACCAGGACCCGGGATCCGCGCACCGCGTCGGGGAGCCCGAACCAGGTGCCGCCCTCGGCGGTGACGGCGGGGCCGTACTTCTCCTCGTAGGCGCTGGCGATCCGGTCCAACGCGGCCGGGTCGTCCACCGGTGCGCCGGTCCCCTCGACGACCACGTCCGGGCCGCCCTCCAGCGCGTTGTCGCCCGTGCTCATGGCGCAGTGCGGGTTCGCGGCCAGGTTGAGGGCCTTGCGTTCCTCCCTCCCGGTGCAGAAGTACGCGGCTCCGTCCATCCACACGCCCAGCAGGGGGGTCGCGTGGGGGCGGCCGTCGGGGCGTACGGTCGTCACCCAGTACAGGGGCGCCTCGGCCAGGACGGCGCGGGTCCGTTCCCAGGGGATCGGTCCGGCGCCGGGGCTGCTGTACTCCGGGCAGGCCTCGGCCAGGGGCGCGGGAGCGGATGCGTTCACGTTGACCACCTTCTTCCTCTCACGAGAACAGACTCGCCGAGTGAGGCGAAGTCATCGGTGCACCTCGCCGGTGATCGGCGTGCCTCTCCGGTGGGGGCGCGTCGCTGAGGAGGGCCTGTGGAAAACGGTCCCGGTGTCGGCGGGGGCTCCTATTCTGGAACCAGACATTCCATGTGCTCCGGGGGGCAAGCTTGACGGTCTTCGACGACCTCGTCGGCCAGGAGGCGGCGAGCGCGCAGCTGGGGCGTGCCGTGGCGGGCGCGGCCGATCTCCTCGCCGGGGGGCGCGGCGCCGGGATGACCCACGCCTGGCTGTTCACCGGTCCGCCCGGGTCCGGTCGGGAGGAGGCGGCGCGCGCCTTCGCCGCCGCCCTCCAGTGCCGGGCCGGGGGGTGCGGACACTGCGACTCCTGCCACCAGGTGCTGGCCGGAACCCACCCGGACGTGCTGTACGTGCAGCCCAGCGGCCTGAGCTTCGGTGTGGCAGCCACCCGTGAACTCGTGCTCCGCGCCGGGTCCAAGCCCTCCGGCGGTAACTTCCGGATCGTGCTCTTCGAGGACGCCGACCGCGCCACGGAGGCCGCCTCCAACGCGCTTCTCAAGGCCGTGGAGGAACCCTCACCGCGCACGGTGTGGCTGCTGTGCACGCCCACCCCGGACGACCTCCTCATCACCATCCGTTCCCGCTGCCGCATGGTCACCCTGGCCACCCCCGGCACCGGGCAGATCGTGGACGCCCTCGTCCAGCGCGACGGGGTGGACCGGACCGCCGCCGAAGCGGCCGCCCGGGCCGCCGCCGGCCGGGTCGACCGGGCGCGGCAACTGGCCACCGACCCGGAGGCGCGGCGCAGACGGGAGGAGGTCCTGTCCATCCCGGCCGGGCTCGACGGGCTCGGGGCCTGCGTCACCGCGGCCGCGCGCCTGTTCGAGATCGCCGAGGAGGAGTCCAAGGCGCTCACCACGGCCCTGAACGAGAAGGAGAAGGACGAGCTCAAGGCGGCCTTCGGTGAGGGTTCCACCGGCAAGGGCGTGGCCAAGGCCGTCCGTGGCGCGGCGGGGGCGCTCAAGGACCTGGACGAGCGGCAGAAGCGCAGAGCCACGCGGATCAAACGGGACTCCTACGACCGGGCGCTGCTGGACCTGGCCGCCTTCTACCGGGACGTGCTCGCCCTCCAGTTGGGTGCGTCAGTGGAGCTGTCCACGGCCGAGCGCTCCGGGGACCTGGAACGGATCGCCCGTTCCGGTACCCCCGAGTCCACGCTGCGGAGAATCGACGCGATCATGTCCTGCCGTGGACGGATCGCGGCCAACGTACACCCGCAGATCGCCATGGAGGCCATGACTTCCGCGCTCCTGGCGGGCTAGGACCCGGGGTGCGGACGGCCACGGCGGACGGGAGAATGGTCCCGGTCACGCGTCGGCGCGGCCGGGCACGGACGGGCGTCGTCCGGAGCCGCGTTCCCACGGGCGTGGCCACGGGATTCGAGTGAAGGCGGTTTACGGGTGGGCACGAGGTATCGGGGTCCGTTGGCGGCGCTGCTCGCCGGGACGGTGCTGGTCTCCGGCTGCACGATCGGCGGTGACGACGACGCGACCGGCGACGACAACGCCGCCCGGGTGGAGGTCACCGAGCAGGAGCTGGCCTGGGAGGAGTGCGAGACCGGCCTGCCCGACAGCGAGTGCGCCGTCTTCGAGGTGCCGTTGGACTACGACGAACCCGGCGGCGAACGCATCGAGATCGCCGTGAAGCGGCTGCCCGCCACCGGCGACGAGGTCGTCGGATCGCTGCTGGTCAACCCCGGCGGTCCCGGCGGCTCCGGCCACGACTTCGTGGACCACGCCCCCTACACCGTCAGCGAGCCGGTCCGTGAGAGCTTCGACGTGGTCGGGTTCGACCCGCGCGGCGTGGGTCGCAGCACCCCGCTCACGTGCCTGGACGCCGAGGGGATCGACGCGTTCCTGGGCACGGACTACGGCGACGGCGAGGGGGCGGACGACCTCGCCGAGCTCAGCCCCGAGGGCCTGGCCGAGATCGAGGCCAACAGCCGGGCGTTCGTCGAGGCCTGTGAGGAGAACGACCCCGAGCTCATGCGCAACATCGGCACCGCCGACGTGGCCCGCGACATGGACGTGCTGCGCGGCCTGCTCGGGGACGAGGAACTCACCTACCTCGGCGCCTCCTACGGCACCCACATCGGCGCGCAGTACGCCGAGCAGTTCCCCGATCGGGTGCGGGCCCTCGTGCTCGACGGTGCGGTCGACCCCAGCCAGGACCAGCTGAGCGTGAGCGTGGAGCAGGCCACCGGGTTCGAGACGGCGCTGCGCTCCTTCGTCGAGGACTGCCTCACCAGACCCGACTGCCCGCTGGGCGCGCGGGGGAGCGGAGTCGACGAGGGCATCGCCGCGCTGGACGCGCTCCTGGCGGGCGCCGCGGACGAACCCCTGGCCAACTCCACCGGCGACGGCCGTGAGGTCAACCGGGCCCGCGCCGAGCTGGGCGTGCTCGCCGCCCTGTACACCGAGAACTGGTGGCCGCGCGTGCGGGAGGCGCTCACCGACGCGATGGAGGAGGGCGACGGCACCGGCCTGTTGCTGCTCGGCGACGACCTGTACGGGCGCGCCGACCTGGCCGAGTACGAGAACTCCACGGCCGCCCTCACCGCGGTGAACTGCTCGGACTCGGTCGCCCCCCGGGAGGTGGAGGCCTACGCGGAGGCGGCGGCCGAAGCCGCCGAGGAGTCGCCGATGTTCGGCCCGATGCTGGCCTGGGGTGCGCTGACCTGTGCGTTCTGGCCGGAAGAGGCGGTCGCTCCGCTCGGGGAGCTCAACGCCGTCGGCGCCGACCCGATCATGGTGGTGGGCACCACGCGTGACTCCGCCACCCCCTACGCCTGGTCCGAGGCGCTCGCCGATCAGCTGGAGTCCGGCTTCCTGGTGACCCGCGACGGCGACGGCCACACCGGTTACCGGATGGGGGACGCCTGCGTGGACACGGTCGTCGACGAGTACCTGCTGGAACTGACCGTGCCCGAGGACGGGCTGGCCTGCGCCAGCCACCTCGAGGCCGGATAGCGGGGACCGGTTCGCCCCACTCGGTGGAGGCGCTAGACTGGTTTCTGCTTCGCCACGCGCACCGCGTGGCGACGTGCCGCCTTAGCTCAGTCGGCAGAGCGATTCACTCGTAATGAATAGGTCATCGGTTCGATTCCGATAGGCGGCTCCAGCCAGAACGCCACCCCGGTCCGGGGTGGCGTTTCGCGTTGGGGGCCAAAAGGGGGCCAGCGGCCCACTCGGCGAAGAGGTTCCCCATGCTGTGGGCTCCCTCGGTGATCACGGGACACAGCTCCTTCCGGTGGACCAGCTCGGTCGTGCTCGTGCTGCTGTAGGCCGCCCACCAGCCGCCCGATGTCCTCCAGGTGCACGCCGCTGGCGGACACGAGCGACACGAAGCCGTGCCGCAGCTCCCGGGACGTCCATGAGCGCTCCACGTCAGCGGTCCGCACGATCGACCGGAAGGCGCGGCGCACGTTGTTCACGTCCCGCCACTCGCCGCTCCGCGTACGGAACACGAGATCGGTGCTCGGCCAGCAGCCCCCGGCCGTGCGGTCGGTGCGGTCGGCGAGCGCGACGTGGCACTCCAGGACACCGGAGGCGGGGGTGGGCCACTCCCCCTGGCCGAAGCAGTGGTCCGGGCCCGCTCGGGGCGGCCGGAAACGGCCGGGAGCAGCCGCCCTTGGGGCGTTTCCTCCTGTTGTGGGAACGCTACGGTGAGGAGCGCACTGATCCCCCGCCCCTAGGAGGCATGGTTGTACACCGTTCGAGTGTCGAAGACGGATCCCCGGGCCTTCGCCTCGCTCGGAGCCGCAGTGCGTGACCCCCGGTTCTCCGGTATGGACCTGTACCTCCAGGTGGACCCGGGCCACTACGTGGAGTCCCGCCGTGTCGTCGTCAGACACAAGGTGCTGGTCGTGCCGTCCCAGGGGGCCGACACCGTGCGGATCTCTGTGAACACCGACACCAACGTCTTCGACGTCGAGGGTGACCTGGAGATCTACGGGGTCCACGTCCAGGGTCACAGCAAGAGGTATCCGCCGATGTACGTGGGCGACGGGGCCCGGCTGAAGGCGGTGGACTGCCGGTTCGAGTCGAGCACGCGGCAGGGGTTCCTGGGGGTCTTCCAGGAGGTCGTCAACTGCCGGTTCGAGGGCGGAGGCGTCGTCTGGAAGGAGGGCGGAGGCCATCTGCGTGACTGCGTCTTCACCGACGCCTCCCTCAACGTCGAGTCCGGGGCGACCCCCGAAGTGAGCTCGGTGGAGTTCTACGGCGGCGACGGCACCTGGGCCACCCTGCGGATCTCCGACGCCTCCCCGACGATCTTCCGTTGCTCGCTCAACGGCTCCGGCGGTGGAGACGTGCCCGCGGTCTTCGTACTGAACGGAGCCAACGCCCGGTTCTCGGATCTGGTGGTCTCCGGTGACGTGGGAGCCCCGATCCGGGTCAGGGGGAGCGGTACCCGCGCCGTCTTCACCGGCCTCCGTGTCAGCGGCGGTCGACCGGACAGCGACAGCCTCTTCGTGTGGGAGGGCGGTGAGGCCAGCGTCTCGGACGCTCGGATCAGCGCGTCCCCGGCGACGGCACTGGGCGTGCGGGACGGCGCGCTCACCCTCGCTGACGTGACCGTCAAGGGAGCGAGGGTGCATGCCCTGTCCGGCGAGGACAGCCGGGTGAAGGGGACGAGGTTGGTCCTCAGCGAGGCGGGCGGCAACACCGTCTGGTCCGACGGCGGCCAACTGGAGCTCGACGACGTGCGGATCACGGGACAGGTGTCGGCCGAGGGAGCGGGAGTCGGAGGCCTGGGCGGGCGCGGTTCCCGGGTGACGGTCAACGGTCTGCGCGTCTCCGGTGTCCCCGGACCTGCGGCGATCCTCAGCGAGTGCCGGGCCACCCTGAACGACGTCACCGTCGAGGATGTCTTCGGTGGAATCCTGGCCAGGGAGAACAGCACGGTGACGGTGCGCGCCATGCGGGACTCCGGGAACCCGGGCAACAGCCTCCACCTGGGGTCCGGGGCCCATCTCGAGGTCTCCGACGCCGAGTTGGAAGGCAACGCGGTGGACGCCGTCTACGTCGCCGGAGCCCGCCTCGCGATGCGCTCGTCCACGGTGAGCCGGAGCGAGGGTCAGGGCGTCTCGGTCCTCGAAGGCGGGGTCGTCACCCTGGAGGACTGCACGATCCGGGACGGTGCGATGGCGGGTGTCCTGATCGTCGACGAGAGCAGCCGCGCCAGGCTGGTCCGGTGCACGGTGACCGGCAACGAACTCCAGGGAGTCGACGCGCACGAGGACGCGCTCGTGCACCAGGAGGACACCACCGTCTCGGACAACAAGGGCGACGAACGTGTCCAGGTCCAGGTGACCGGGGAGCAGTCGGCCGAAGAGCAGCCGACCCACTCGGACGAACCCGAGGACGAGGTCAGACCCCTGGACGGTCTCCTCTCGGAGCTCGACGGCATGGTCGGGTTGGAGGGGGTGAAGAAGGAGGTCCGGTCGCTCGTCAACTTCCAGAAGGTCAACGCCAAGCGTGAGGCGGCCGGCCTCCCGGCCCTGAACGTGAGCCGCCACCTGGTCTTCTCCGGTCCCCCCGGAACGGGCAAGACGACGGTGGCCAGGTTGTACGGCGAGATCCTGCGCTCCCTGGGGGCGCTGGAGAAGGGCCAGTTCCTGGAGGTGGCCAGGCAGGACCTGGTCGCCGAACACCTGGGCGGGACCAGCACCAAGGTCACCGAGGCCGTGGAGCGGGCCCGTGGAGGGGTGCTCTTCGTGGACGAGGCGTATGCCCTGTCCAGGTCCTTCGGTACCGGGTCCGACTTCGGCCAGGAGGCCATCGACACCCTCATCAAACTCATGGAGGACCTGCGCGAGGAGGTCGTGATCGTCTTCGCGGGCTACTCCAGTGAGATGCGGACCTTCCTTGACGCGAACCCGGGGCTGCGCTCACGAGTGGCGCGCACCATCGAGTTCGAGAACTACTCGCCCGAACAGCTCACGACGATCTTCGAGAACATGGCACCCAAGCAGGGCTACGAGCTGGGGGAGGGCGTGCGCGACCTCCTGGTGCGCCACTTCCAGAAGCAGAAGCGCGACGAGACCTTCGGCAACGGCCGGGAGGCGCGCCGGATGTTCGAGGAGGTGGTCCAGGCCCAGGCCACGCGGATCGTGGAGAGCGGGGACGTCGGTGTCGACGAACTCTCCCTGATCCTGCCCGCCGACCTGGAGGGCGTGGTGGACTCGGGGTTGTCCGCACGGGTCGGTGGTCCGCGCGACGCCGACCAGACCCAGCAGCTCATGACCCGGCTGGAGAACATGGTCGGCCTGTCCGGGGTCAAGCGGGAGGTCGCCGACCTCACCAGCCTGATCTCCGCGACCAGACGCCGTCAGGAGGCCGGACTGGCGGCGGATATGCCCTCACAGCACCTGGTGTTCTCCGGGCCGCCCGGGACCGGCAAGACCACGGTTGCTCGTCTCTACGGCCAGCTGCTGGCTGCCCTGGGCGTGCTGGCCCAGGGGCAGGTGGTCGAGGCGGCCCGCGCTGACCTCGTGGGTTCGTTCGTCGGTCAGACGGCGCAGCGGACCAAGGACGTCTTCGAGCGGGCCCGCGGCGGTGTCCTCTTCATTGACGAGGCGTACACGCTGGCTCGTTCGGGCGCCTCCGGGTCCGACTTCGGGCAGGAGGCTATCGACACCCTGCTCAAGCTCATGGAGGACCACCGAGACGAGGTCGTGGTGATCGCCGCGGGCTACACCGGGGAGATGGACGGCTTCCTCGCCAGCAACCCCGGCCTGGCCTCACGCTTCTCGCGGACGGTGGAGTTCGAACCCTACGGCCGGGACGAACTGGCGACGATCTTCACGGGGATGGCCGAGGGCGCCGACTTCCTGGTCCCGGAGGAGACCCGGGAGGCGCTGGTCACCGTGCTCGCACGGAACCCGGAGCTGTACGCCGAGGGCAACGGCCGAGAGATCCGCAAGCTCTTCGAGGCGAGCGTGACCGTGCAGGCACGGCGGATCGAGGCGGCGGTCCGGGCGGGCGTCCACCCGGACCGGGCCGAACTCCAGACCCTGAGGGCGGAGGACGTCGCCGGGGGCGGGGGAGGCTGAGCTGGGGTTCGGGGGTTTCTGACCGACCCTGGCCACAGGTCTGTGCGTCGTCCCGGGTTCCCGGCCTCCCAGGTGGATACGGTACCTATCGCAGACCCCTCCGGCGCGGCGCCGGGGCCGATACCCCCATGGGAGTCGATGGATGATCACGGTCCGCGTCTCGAAGACAGATCCCGCCGCCACTTCCTCACTCGGGAAGGCGGTACGGGAACACCGTTACGCCGGGGCGGACCTGCACCTGCGCGTCGCACCGGGTGAGTACGTGGAGCCGTTGGTGATCGGCGTACGGGGGCGGGTGGTCGTGACACCCGACGAGGGCGCCGGGACCGTGACGGTCGTCGCCACCGGCGAGACCAACGTGTTCAACGTGCACGAGGGCGGCACCCTGGAGCTCCACGGGATCTCCGTGCGGAGCACCTCGGAGGAGTACCCGCCGCTGTACGTGCAGAAGGACGCCCGGCTCAAGGCGGTGGACTGCGTCTTCACCGCGCCACGGCGGGTCAACGTGGTGGGCGCCCGCGCGGAGGTCGTCGGCTGCCGGTTCGAGGACAGCGGGCTGCTCTGGGACGGCAGCGAGGGCAGTGTCAGCGAGTGCTACTTCGCCGGGGCGGTGATCGCCGTCCAGGGCAGGTGCAGCCCGAAGATCAGCGGGACGGTCTTCACCGGAGCCCACGACGACTGGCACACCCTGTACGTGGCCGACGCGTCCCCGGAGTTCACCGACTGCGCGCTGGTCGACGGCGGCGGGGTGTACGTGCGGGACCGGGCGCGGGCGGAGTTCACCGACCTCCGGGTCACCGGCTCCTACGACTGGCCCGTGCGGGTCTACGAGCGCTCCAGGGCCACCTTCACCCGCATGGTGGTGGAGGGTGCCCGAAAGGAGGACACTGACGCGTTCTTCGTCCACGGCGACTCCGAGGCCACTCTGAACGACTGCGAGATCACCGACGCCACCCGGACCGGCGTGGCGATCGAGGGCGGCAAACTCACCGTCGAGGGTCTGACGGTCGACGGCACCGCCACGGACGCGGTACTCGTGGACGGCGGCCAGGCCGACGTCACCGACCTGCGGTGCACCCGGATCGGCAAGGCCGCTCTGCTCATCGCGGACGGCGCCCGGGTCACCGTCTCCGGGATGTCCGTCGCGGAGAGCGGGGTGGAGGAGCGCGGCGCCATCGCCTCGGTCCGCTCCCGGTTCGAGGTGAGCGACCTCAGGGTCAGCCGCTGGCACGGACCGATGGCGATCGTGGTGGGCGGCCGTGGGTACTTCGAGGACATCGTCGGCCACGACGTGGGCTCGGGTATCCACAGCCGTGAGGACGCCACTCTGACGGTGCGCGGCATGGTGCTGCGGGACGCCCGTGAGGACGGGCTGAACATCCTCGACGGCACCGAGGTGCAGCTTCACCAGGCCGACCTCTCCGACTGCGGTGAGGACGCCGTCTACGTCCAGGGCGGGCACGTCACGGTGCGCTCCTCCACCCTGTCCGGCAGCGGGGAGCGCGGGATCCGGGTGGGGGAGGGCGGCGTGGCCGCCCTGGAGGACACCTCGATCCGGGACGGGCGCGGGGACGGGGTCATGGTGGAGGAGGGCGGCCGGGTGCGGTTGGTGCGGTGCACCGTGACCGGCAACGACGAGGAGGGCCTGTGGGCCGCCGACAGCTCGTCGGTGTACCTGGAGGAGACCACCTTCAGCGGCAACCGGGGCGGGGACGCCAACCAGGGCGGTAACGGCGACCGGGCGGCCGCCCGGGTCGCGGGGACGGGGGCGACCCGTCCCGACGAGGGCGGGACGGCGGCGCAGGAGTCCGGTGACGCGACCGTGCGGGACCGGGCCCGACCGCTGGAGACCCTGCTCGCCGAACTGGAGGGGCTGGTGGGCCTGGACCGGGTGAAGAAGGAGGTCCGCGCCCTCGTCAACATCCAGACGGTGAGCGCCAAGCGTATGGAGGCGGGGTTCCCGCCGCTCAACGTCAGCCGCCACCTGGTGCTCTCCGGGCCCTCCGGGTCGGGCAGGGCGACCGTGGCCCGACTGTACGGGGAGATCCTGCGCTCGCTCGGCCTGCTCAGCCAGGGACAGTTCGTGACGGCCTCTCGGGACGACCTGGTGGCCGACCGCGGGGTCGGCAGCGCCCAGAGGACGGCGGACCTGGTGGAGCGGGCCCGGGGCGGGGTGCTGTTCGTGGCGGAGGCGTACGCACTGTCCCGGGGCGACGGTTCGGGACAGGAGGCGGTCGACACCCTTTCCGGGCTCATGGAGGAGCTCCGCGACGAGGTGGTGGTGGTCCTGTCCGGGCCCACCAACGGAATGCGGGCGCTCCTGGAAGCGAACCCGGAGCTGCGCGCGCGGGTGGCGCGCACCGTGGAGTTCGAGGGCTACTCCCCGGAGCAGCTCGGCGGGATCTTCGAGGGCATGGCCGAGGAACGCGGCTACACCCTGGGGGAGGGAGCGCGCGACCTCCTGCTCCGGCACTTCCGGGGGCGGATCGCGGAGGGTTCCTTCGGCCACGGCCGGGAGGCGCGGGCCGTGTTCGAGGAGGTGCTCCGGGTCCAGGCCGAACGCATCACGGCGGGTGGCTACCAGACCGTCGCGGACCTCACCCGGATCCGGACCGACGACCTTGAGGGTGTGGTGGCCGAGGGTCCCGCCACGCCCACCGAGGCGGTGGACGGGGTCCGGGTGAACGCCCTGCTGGCGAGCCTGGACGGCCTGGTGGGGCTCGGAGAGGTCAAGCGCCAGGTGAAGGGGCTGACAGATCTCCTGTGCCGGGCCCGTTCGGAGGGCGACCGGCGCCCGGCCGCGCGGCACCTGGTGTTCCTGGGGCCGCCGGGAACCGGGAAGGGAACGGTGGCGCGGCTCTACGGGGAGCTGCTGGCGGCCGTGGGGGTCCTGCCCCGCGGGCACGTGGTGGAGGCCTCGCCGGGGAGCCTGGTGGGGCCGCCGGGACAGCGGGGGCCCGGGAGGGTGGCGCTGCGCACTCGCGAACTGTTCGAGCGGGCGCGCGGGGGCCTGCTGCTCCTGTCCGACGCCGAAGTGCTGAACAGGGACTTCACCGGAGGTCGCGGGGTCGGACAGGAGGTGGTCGACACCCTGCTGCGGCTCATGGAGGAGCACCGGGACGAGGTCGTGGTGGTCGTGTCCGGCCGGGCCCGGGAGACGACCGGGTTCCTCGCGGACCACCCCGGCCTGGCGGCGCGGCTCTCGCGGACCCTGGAGTTCTCCTCCTACGACCGGGAGGAGCTGGCGGACATCTTCGTGGGGATGGCGGAGCGGGCCGACCTCCTGGTGCCGGAGGCGACCCGGCGTGCGCTGTCGGAGTTGGTGGGGGCTGACGCCCGGGGCCTGGCCGAGGGCGGCGGACACCGGGTGCGCGCGCTGTTCGAGGCCGGCCTGACCATGCAGGCGAGGCGAATCGAGGCGGCTGCGTTGTCGGGGGAGAGCCCCGGTGTGGACGAACTCCGGACCCTGCTGCCGGAGGACCTGCCCGACGCGGGCCCCGGCTTGGGGGAATGATTACTCAGCGTGTAGGGGTGATGTGCCTGCTGTGTCCGAAGTATGGGTAAGTGGGCGGTATGAGTCTGATGTTCATGCTGTTCGCCCTGATGGGGGCCGTGGTCGTCCTCGGCGGTGGTTCCTACGCCCTGCGCCGCGTCCTCGCCCACATGGACCCGCCCGCGGCGGTGGCGGAGCCCGAACCGCCCCCGAGGGCCGAGCCCGCCACGCACGTGGGAGGGTACGTCCCGGTCCAGGGCCACCCCGACGAACTGCCCGCCGAACTCCGTGCGCGGGTGCGCAACCTGGTCGCGCTGGGCCACACCGACGACGCGGTCCGGATGGTGCGGACCCGCCTCGGCGGAGACGAGGCGCGGGCGCGCGGGGTCGTGCGACGCCTGGGCGGCGAGGAACGGCCCGCGCTCGAACCCTGACCGGGCGGGGGTTCAGACCCTCCGGCGGTTCTGGAGCCAGCCCCACACGGCGGTCGCGACGAAAAGCAGACCGCCGATCACCGCGAGCCAGAACAGCCCCCTGATCACGACACCGAGGATGGCGAGGATCAGCCAGACGGCGAGCAGGACGAGGACGAGGTAGAGCATGTGAACCCCCGGGTAGTCAGCGTTTTCGGTGACCTACCCCGAGGCCCGGCCTCCGAAGCCGCCCCACCCCTCAGGGCCAGGTGCCGTCGATCACGGTTCCGTGGTCGGGCTTCTCCCGGTCCAGCCACTCCTGCCGCCTGCGGGCGAACTCCAGGGCCCACTCCACCTGGCGCCGGTGCAACTCCGGCAGGGTCAGCGCGGCGGTCTCGGCGTGGCGGGCCCCGATCTCCCGGGCCAGGGCCAGCGCGGCCCGGGCGTCGCCCTCGGCGTTGTGCGCGTCGGTCAGCGGGACCCCGTAGTACGCACAGAGGTCGCCCAGGGTGCGCCTGCCGCGCCGGAAGGGCTCCACGGCGCGGTCGATCACCAGCGGGTCCACGATCGGCTCCGGCGGTCGCCCGAGCGCCTCGGCGAGCGGACCCAGGCCGTGCCTGCGGTGTTCGGCGTCGAGCAGGGTGAGGTCGAAGGGCGCGTTGAACACGACCAGCCCCCCGCCACGGCCCAGATGTCCGGCCAGCGCCTCGGCGATCTCCCCCAGGCACTCCGCGGCGGGACGGCCCTCGGCGCGCGCCCGCTCGGTGCTGATGCCGTGGACGGCCACCGCTCCGGCGGGGATCTCCTTCTCACCGGGGTCGACCAGCCACGTGCGTCGGCGGCCCTCGCCGTCGACCAGGGCGGCCGACACCAGGAAGGCGGTGGCCGGGTCCGGCGAAGAGGTCTCGGTGTCGAACCCGAGCAGGTCGAGGGTGTGCCAGCCGGAGTGGTCGCCGCGCGGCGGCGGGACCGGGCGCGGCTCGTGCCCGACACAGTAGGTGCGCCAGCGCGCGTCCACTCTGAGGACGGACCCCTCCCCGGTCGCCACCAGGACCGAACAGGCGGAACAGGTGCCGGGGTAGCGGTTGCGCATGGGTTCCTCTCCGACCGGGCGGTCTCCCGGTGCCTGCCTCGGCGTCACCGCCGTGAACAGCGGCGATTCGGAACCATCGTAGGCGCGGAGGACGACGCGCCAGGGTACGGGGTGACGGGGCCCATGTGGCGAGTGTGTGCGGGTGCCCCATTTTGGGGAAGGGAAGGAGCATGAGTCTGGAAGAGGCATCACGTCAGCTGGAAGCGACCATCCACGACGCGCGGGTCGCGTTCGACTGCATCCTGCTGGAGGAACTGGACCGGGCGCACACCAACGCGATCACCGCCCGGGCCGCCGTGGACGCGGCCGAGCAGGCCATCCGGGTGGAACTGGAGAGGCGCACGGCCGAGAAGAAGGAAGAGGCCGACACCCCCGAATGATCGGAGGGCTCCGAGATCCCGGAGCCACGGGTATCGAACATACTTTCGAACAGCGGGTATGCTGTGTGGTATGCCCGATCAGTCCCTGACATCGGACTGGCCCGCGAGTGTGCACCCACCCGGGTCGGACTCCTTCGAGCAGACGGCCCTGGAGTGGCTGTTCGACCACGTGCCCGCCGACTACCGGCTGCACGGGGTTCTGCGACGTCATCCCGTGGCCCTCTCCCGGTTGGCGCGCCAGTACGTCTCCGCGACGCTGGACGCGGCCCGGGAGGGGTACCGCACGGCCCGCGTGGACCTACGCGGCCAACTCCCTCCGCACGCGCTCGACCAGGTGATGAACGCCTACCTCGCCGAGGGGCGGCGCACCGCCGAGGTCCTGCGCGCGGTCGAGGCCGTGGACGGCGCCCTGCGCGCCGCGGCCCCGGATCGGGGCCGCGATGAGTGAACCTCCGAGGCACGGCACCCCCGGACGGCCCGGAGCGCGTCCTCCGGGCGCGCGGACCACGTCGGGCCCGGGGTCCCCGTCGCCGGCGGAGGCGAGGATCTCCGCCCCGGCGCCACCCGCACCACCACCGGACATCCGGTTGCTCCCGAGGCCCGTGTCACCGGGGCCCGGACAGGCACTCCCACCGCCGTCGGGGGAGGGGGACCGACCACACGCCGACGCCCCGGTGCGCCAGCCGGGAGGGTCAGACGCTCACACGGACCAGGACGGCGACCTCGTCGCCGGTGTTCACCAGGTGGTGGTGGCTCTGGGAGGAGCTCCCGGCGCCACCCACCACGCGGGTGCGGCCGGTGGCCAACTCCGCGGCCGAACGCATCTGACCGTCAGGGCCGGACGTGATCAGGTGGGCCCTCCCGCTGACCAGGTGCAGCACCTCCATGCCGTGCGAGCGGTCCGGCCGCCGGGCCGGGCCGGGCACGAAGCTGTTCGGTTCGAGGGCCACGGTGGTCACCCGGAACCGGCCGCCCACGTGGCGGCGGGCGCTGCGCGGCGCGGGCTGCCAGTGGCCCCTGCGGGTCGGCCACAGGGTCGGGCGGCGCAGCGAGTCGGCGGCGCCGCGCGCGGCGGCGACCAGCTGGCCCACGGTGGGCAGACGGCGTTCCGCCAGGTGGGAGTAACCAGAGGTGCGTCCGGCGTCGACCACGTCGCCGATCCCGTCGAGGGACACCGACGCGGCGCGCGGACGGGGAGCGGGCTCGGTGGTTCCGGGACGGGCGGCGCTCGTGGCCAGGACCTGCTGGGACATCGTGGGAAGATCCTTCACGTGTACGCGGCCGGGTCCGGTGACCGGAGCCGCGAGGGTGTCGTCAATGGGCCCCGGACGGTGCGGGGCGGCAGGGGCGGCCACACCGAACGCACGTTCGGAGAGGACAATCACCCTGGTGGAGTTCGCTCGCGGGCCCGTCACACCGGATGGTGGAGGCCGCTCGCGGACTGGTCGGGCGGGGTCGGTCGACTCAGACCCCTCGGCAACGACTCAGCGACGACAACACGGACACGCCGCACGGGCCAGGTGGCAGGAGACCCAGGGGGTCGTGCGAGCCGTGGCGTCGGTGCGGGTGCGCGGATACATGAAGGTAAGGAGACCAGCAAAGTCGGTGGCGCGTCAAGCGAACGCCGGGAATCGTGCGTGTCGGACCACTTACCGGTCTGCCCGGAACGTGTTGCGGGCGGCGTCCCGTGGTGGTGACATGTGGAACCCGAGAACACGGCGCGTCCGTCGAACCGGAGACCATCCCCCAGTACAGCCGTAGCGACAGGAGTGGCCGTGCAGCCGTCCGTCCCCAGAGGGCAGCCTTGACCCCGGAGGCACCGGGCCTGTGGGCGCGTGTACTGGTGCGCGCCCTCGTGGTGGTCGCCGCCGGTGTGATGGCGCTCGGCTTCCTGGGCCCCGGAGCGGCACTGCTGGTCGCCTTCCTGACCGCCCTCACCCACGTGCTGCTGTGGGCCCGTTCCCGTTACGCGGGCTTCCTGTTCGTCGATCCGGGGGAGGAGCCTCCCGGTGGTCGGGACGACCCCCCGGAACCGCCCCGGGGGACCTCGGACTGAGGTCACACTCGCCCCTCGGGAAGGACCGACCAGCAGGTCGGAGCCGGTCCGAGTGTGCGACGGGACGGTCACGGCACCGGCGAGCCGTGGGGCACCGCGCCGCGCGCGGCGTAGATTCTAGGTCTATGACGGACCGGGATCTTCTGCACGCCCTGCGCTTCGACCGGGGCGACACGGCGGACGCCTACGCGAGACTCCTCGACGCCTACGGAGACGAGCTGTACCGGCGTTGCATCCTGGTCCTCCGCGACCGGGACGCCGCGCACGTCGTCCTCAGGGACACCCTGATCGTCGCCCGCGCGCACATCGGACGCCTGCCGAACGCCGAGCGGTTCAGGGAGTGGCTGCACGCCCTCACGGAGGCCGAGTGCTCCCGCTACCTGGGGAGTCACCAAGCGCACCGGACCTGGGACGCCCACCCCCTGGCCCTGCCCGCGAGGGCCGATCTGGTCCGGGCGCGGGTCCTCAACGGCATCGGCAGACCGGAACTGGCCGGGTACCGCACACACGTCGCCGCGCGGGCCGACCGCTTCGGCCGCGACGGCTTCCCGCTGCCTCCCGGCCACGGGCCCCTCGCGGACGGGCCGCTGCCCCAGCTGTCCTTCGTCATCGCCGTGCTGTGCGCGCTGCTGGTGCTCGTCCTGGCCGGGTACGCGCTGACCCGCGACCCCGGCCGCGAACTCGGCACGGACGAACCCCAGATCGCCGGGGCCTCCTGACCCCGGGCACGACGAAGGCCCGGCGGGAAACCCCGACCGGGCCTGGCGTGGACACCGGAACCCCGGTTACTGGTCCTCGTTGGTGATGTGCGAGGAGTCGCCGTGCGCACCGGCTTCCTCCGCGCGCTTCACCGACGCGATGATCTCCTGCTCGGCCTCGTGGCGGCCGACCCAGCTGGCGCCCTCGACGGACTTGCCGGGCTCCAGGTCCTTGTACACGGTGAAGAAGTGCTCGATCTCGAGGCGCTCGAACTCGTTCACGTGGTGAATGTCACGCAGGTGCTCCTGGCGCGGGTCCGTCGCCGGGACGCACAGCAGCTTGTCGTCGCCACCCGCCTCGTCGCGCATCCGGAACATGCCGATCGCGCGCGCCCGGATCAGGCAGCCCGGGAACGTCGGGGCCTTGAGCAGGACAAGGGCGTCCAGGGGGTCGCCGTCCTCGCCGAGCGTCCCCTCGACGAAGCCGTAGTCGGCGGGGTAGGTGGTGGAGGTGAACAGCATGCGGTCGAGACGGATACGACCGGTCTCGTGGTCCACCTCGTACTTGTTGCGCTCCCCCTTGGGGATCTCGATCGTAACGTCGAATTCCATGCTGATCTCGGCTCCCAATGCGACTAATGTCGCCGTATAACTACAACGTCAGGCCGCGACACCGACGGAAGGCAGGTCCCCGGGTGCGACGGGTACGAGGCGAGGCGTTCCTCGCGCTGGCCCTGCTCAACATATTCGTGCTGATCACCGGGTTGGTCGCCCTGGACGTGATCGAGGCACGACCGCTGTCGGCGGTGCCCAACCCCGTCACGCGCGCCGACGGCGTGGCGGCGGTTGCACCCGCGACCCCGACCCCGGCGGACCCGGTTCGGATCGCGGACATTCTTGATGATCCCATGTCATCGTCCGGGCTCGAGGAGGGCCTCTCCGGTTACGTCGTGGACGGCGTGACGGGAGAGACGCTCTTCGAACGCGACGCGGACACTCCGGTGACCCCGGCGTCGACGACGAAGATCGCCACGGCCGTCGCCGTCCTGGACACCGTCGGCCCCGACCACGTGCTGCGGACCGAGGCCCACCTCGACGCCGAGGAGAACCGGGTGGTGCTGCGTGGTGGGGGCGACGTCACACTGACCGCGACCGCCGACTCCGCAGCCTACCCGCAGGTAGCCACTCTGGAGGAGCTGGCCGAGGACACCGCCGCCGCCCTCGCCGAGCGGGGCCTGGACACCGTGACCGTCGGCTACGACGACTCGCTCTTCACCGGCCCGGACACCGCCCCCGGGTGGAAGCCCAACTACGTCACCGAGGGCAGCACGGCCACCATCCACGCGCTGATGGTCGACAGCGGACGGGTGGACACCGACGTGCTCACCCGGTCCGCGAACCCGCCGCTGGCCGCCGCCGAGGCCTTCGCCGACCAGCTGGAGCAGGCCGGGCTGACTGTCGAGGGCTCACCCGACGAGGCCGGAGCCTCCGGCGAACCGGTCGCCTCCGTGGACTCCATGCCGATGAGCGCCCTGGTCGAGTTCATGATGCTCGCCAGCGACAACAACATGGCCGAGTCCCTGGGCCGGATCACCGCCCTGGAAACGGGTGAGGAGCCCGACCACACCGGTGCCGCGACCGCCACGCACCGGGCCCTGGAGGGCCTGGGCATCGAGGGGGTCCAGCTCTCCGACAACAGCGGTCTGAGTACCAAGAACCGCATCACGCCGCGCGCCCTGGTCCAGCTGGTCAAGGCCGCCGCCGACGAGCCGCGCCTCAACGCCACCATCACCGGTCTGCCCACCGCCCACTCCACGGGGACCCTGGCAGGGCGCTACTCGGAACACTCCAGCTCCCACGCGGCCGCGGGACTGGTCCGGGGCAAGACCGGAACCCTGGACGGCGTCAGCACGCTGGCCGGCACCATCCACGACCAGGAGGGCAACGTCTTCGTGTTCGCCCTGATGGCCAACAGCCCCGGAGCCTCCGGGCCCCAACTGGACACGTTGGCGACGGCGCTCAGCCAGTGCGGGTGCGGTTGAGAGTGTTTTCTGGGGCCCTTTTTTGGGGCCTCCGCTTCGCTTTGGCCCGGGTTCGGCGCCTTTGCAGAGGGATTTGGGTTCAAGGCAACACAGCATCCTCGTCTACGCCTGGCTCGTTCCTCGCTGGCGGCTTGACTCGTCTTGCAGAACCCTCTCCGGCACCCTCATCTTCTTTGGGCCTCCGCTTCGCTTCGGCCCGTATTCGGCGCCTTTGCAGAGGAACCTTCGGTGTCTTCGGTGTGATGGCTCGTTCCTCGCAATCCCACCTCCACCACCTCCAGAACCCTCTCCGGCACTGAACGAAAGCACCCCCCTTGTGGCTGGGATGTACGGGCGGGACCCACGAGGCCGTGACCCGGGTCCCGGGACTGGCTCCATGACCGGGGAGAGTGATTCGGGCGGTCTCAGGGACATCCCGGGGTCTGCCCTGAAATAGCGCCCTGATCCCCGTGCTCACAGCCGTCGCGTGGGTAGGCTGACCGTGTGACTGTGATCGACTGGGACGTAGCCGTCAACACCGGTGTTCGCCTCGTGCGCCCTGGGCCGCAGGTGGACCTGTCCGACGCACGGCAGGCCGTGGTGCAGTTGCGCGAGCTGTCCACCGTGGCCGCCGGGCACGTGCGCGACTTCACCGGAATGAACCCCCTCGAACCCTCGGGGCCCGCGGTCATCGTCGACCGCCCGGGCTGGATTCGAGCCAACGTCGACGGGTTTCGGGTCGTACTCGAACCCGTACTCGAACAGATGGGAGCCGACCGGCTGAACAACAGCCCGGCCGGGAACCTGACCAGCGCGGTCGGTTCCCGGATCACCGGGGTGCAGCTCGGGGCGGTCCTGTCCTACCTGGCCGGGCGGGTCCTCGGCCAGTACGAACTCTTCCTGCCACCGGACCCCGACGGCCACTCGCCGACGGGGCGCCTGACCCTCGTGGCACCCAACATCGTCAACACCGAACGCGAGCTGGGCGTCGACCCGCGCGACTTCCGCCTGTGGGTCTGCCTGCACGAGGAGACCCACCGCATGCAGTTCACGGCCACGCCGTGGCTACGCGGCCATGTCCAGGACCTCATGCGGGAACTCCTGCTGTCCACGGAGATGGACGCCTCCGACCTGATCGACCGCCTCCGACAGGCGGGCGAGGCCGTGGCGGACGCGGTGCGGGGCGGCGAGGGCAACCTCCTCACCGCGTTCCAGACCCCGGAGCAGAGCGCCCTGATGGACCGGGTCACCGCCGTCATGAGCCTGGCCGAGGGCCACGGCGACTACGTGATGGACGCCGTGGGTCCGGACGTCGTCCCCTCGGTGGAGACCATCCGCTCCCGCTTCCAGAAGCGGCGCGAGTCCCCCAACCCCCTCGACCGGATCATGCGCCAGCTGCTGGGCATGGACCTGAAGATGAAGCAGTACGAGGAGGGGGCGGCCTTCGTGCGGCAGGTCGTCGCCCAGGTCGGGATGGCCGACTTCAACAGGGTGTGGACCTCGCCGGAGACGCTGCCCACCCTGGAGGAGATCCGGGCTCCGTCGCAGTGGATCGAACGGGTCGTGCGCCCCGCCGCCATCACCGAGTGAGCGGGCCGCCCCCCGCCGTGGCCGCCGTCCGCTCGGCGGTCCGGTTGGCGCTGTCCGAGCTGCCGGAGGGAACCACCGTCCTGGTGGCGTGCAGCGGCGGAGCCGACTCCCTGGCCCTGGCCGGTGCGCTGGCCTTTGAGGCGCCCCGGGCGGGTGTGCGGGCGGGCGGTGTCACCGTCGACCACGGGCTCCAGGAGGGCTCGGACGAACGGGCCGAGACCGTGGCCAAGGTTCTGGGCGGGCTCGGCCTCGACCCCGTGCGGGCGGTCAACGTCCGGGTCGGCGGGTCGGGCGGCCCCGAGGCGGCGGCCCGGCGGGCCCGCTACGACGCCCTGGACGCGGTGGTCGACGAACTCCGTCCCGCGGTGGTCCTGCTCGGCCACACCCTCGACGACCAGGCGGAGACGGTCCTGCTCGGGCTGGCCCGGGGGTCGGGGGCACGGTCCCTGGCCGGTATGGCCCGGCGTACCGGCGACTACCTGCGTCCCCTGCTGGACCTGGACCGCGCCACCGTCCGCGAGGCCTGCTCCCTGACGGGGCTGACCCCGTGGGAGGACCCGCACAACCACGACCCGCGCTTCGCCCGCTCCCGAGTGCGCCACGAGGCGCTGCCCGCCCTGGAGGCCGCCCTCGGCCCGGGGGTCGCCTCCGCTCTGGCCAGGACCGCCGCCCTGCTGCGCTCGGACGCCGACACCCTGGACGCGCTTGCCGGGGCCCTGCACGAGCGGGCCCGGGAGGGAGGCGGGCCCGGGCTGGCGGTGGGGCCGCTGGAACGGGCCGAACCCTCGCTGCGCACCCGGGTGCTGCGCCGTGCCGCCCTCGAATCGGGGTGCCCGGCGAGCGCGCTGAACGCACGTCACGTACGTGAGCTGGATCGCCTTGTCACCGAGTGGCGGGGGCAGGCCCACATCGACCTTCCCGGAGGGGTTCGGGGGCGTCGGACCGCTGGTCGGATCGTCTTCGGGCCCTGATCCGGAGGCCGAACCCCGGGCTCCGGCAGGTGGTCGGGCACCGTGGCCTCGTTCGGCACGTTTATCCTGGTTGCCGCAAACGGGGAACTCAGCAGCGAGGACGTGAGCGTGGACGCTAAGGACATGGGCGAGGACCTGGAGAAGGTCCTCGTCACCGAGGAAGAGATCAAGACGCGCCTGGCCGAGCTGGGGGCGCGGATCGACGCCGACTACGAGGGCAGGGACCTGCTGATCGTCGGCGTGCTCAAGGGCGCGGTCATGGTCATGGCCGACCTGGCGCGGGCGCTGCACAACCCCGTCTCCATGGACTGGATGGCGGTGTCCTCCTACGGGGCCGGGACCACCTCCTCGGGTGTCGTGCGCATCCTCAAGGACCTGGAGACCGACATCAAGGACCGCGACGTCCTGATCGTCGAGGACGTCATCGACTCCGGCCTGACACTCTCCTGGCTGGTCGGCAACCTGAAGTCCCGCGGGCCCCGGTCCGTGGAGATCTGCACCATGGTCCGCAAGCCCCTGGCCTTCGACGTCGACCTCGACGTCAGGTACATCGGCTTCGACCTGCCCAACGAGTTCATCATCGGCTACGGGCTCGACTACGCCGAGAGGTACCGCAACCTGCCGTTCATCGGCACCCTCGCCCCGCACGTCTACGAGAAGTAGCGTTCCCGCCGCCGTGCGGTGCCCGCGCGGCGGCGGCCACGGGAACAACGGGGCGGGTCACCGTCGTTGCGTTCATGACGGACCCGCCACCGGTCCGAGCGGTGTGACCGCTCCGTGCGGCGAGGTGTACCGTCGAATATCCCGGCGTCATCGCAGGGAGCACGTGTCCGATAGGTCCTGCTTCGGAAACTCCTCTGGGGCGGGCGGCCTGGTCAGGAGGGACGGACCCGACAGGGTTCCGCTCACATGAATCTGAAGCGTTTTTTCCGCGGCCCGTGGATCTGGATCCTGGCTGTCGCCCTCATGCTCGTCATCGGCTTCCGCGTGTTCGACGTGGGCGCCGGTCCCCAGCCTGAGGAAGCCGACATCTCGACGGTCTACCAGCTCATCGAGCAGGACGAGGTGGACAACGCCGAGATCGTCGACCGCGACCAGCGCATCCGACTGACCACGGTCGACGAGGACATCCTCGAGGCCTACTGGGTGGAGGGGCAGGGCCTCCAGCTGGCCGACATGCTCCAGGAGTCCAGCGAGAACCCCGACGGGAACCTGAAGGCCTACGAGGTCTCGGTGGCGACCACACCGATCTGGACCACGGCCCTGTTCAGCCTCCTGCCGCTGATCATCATCATCGTCATCTTCTGGTTCATCTTCAGCCAGATGCAGGGCGGCGGCTCCCGGGTCATGCAGTTCGGCAAGTCCAAGGCCAAGCTCATCACCAAGGACACCCCGAAGAACACCTTCGAGGACGTGGCCGGTGCCGACGAGGCCATCGAGGAGCTCCACGAGATCAAGGAGTTCCTCCAGAACCCGGAGAAGTTCCAGTCGATGGGGGCGAAGATCCCCAAGGGCGTGCTGCTCATGGGCCCGCCCGGAACCGGCAAGACCCTGCTGGCCCGCGCCGTCGCCGGTGAGGCCGGGGTGCCGTTCTACTCCATCTCCGGTTCGGACTTCGTCGAGATGTTCGTCGGCGTGGGCGCCTCGCGTGTGCGCGACCTGTTCGAGCAGGCCAAGGCCAACGCGCCCGCGATCATCTTCATCGACGAGATCGACGCGGTCGGCCGCCACCGCGGCGCCGGCATGGGCGGCGGGCACGACGAGCGCGAGCAGACCCTCAACCAGATGCTGGTCGAGATGGACGGCTTCGACGTCAAGGGCGGCGTCATCCTGATCGCCGCCACGAACCGCCCCGACATCCTCGACCCGGCGCTGCTGCGCCCGGGCCGCTTCGACCGCCAGGTCGTCGTGGACCGTCCGGACATGGACGGCCGCAAGGAGATCCTCGCCGTGCACGCCAAGGGCAAGCCCATGGCCGAGGACGTCGACTTCGCCGTCATCGCCCGCCAGACCTCCGGGATGACCGGCGCCGACCTGGCCAACGTCATCAACGAGGGCGCCCTGCTGTCGGCCCGCGCGGACAGCAAGGTCATCACCCACGCCGTCCTCGAGGAGGCCATCGAGCGCGTGATGGCCGGTCCCGAGCGCAAGACCCGCGTGATGTCGGACCGCGAGAAGAAGGTCATCGCCTACCACGAGGGCGGTCACGCCCTGGTCGGCCACGCGCTGCCCAACGCCGACCCGGTCCACAAGATCACCATCCTGCCGCGCGGCCGCGCGCTCGGCTACACGATGTCGGTGCCGACCGAGGACAAGTTCCTCACCTCGCGCTCGCAGATGATGGACCAGCTCGCCATGATGCTCGGCGGCCGCGCCGCCGAGGAACTCGTCTTCCACGAGCCCACCACGGGCGCCGGGAACGACATCGACAAGGCCACCAGCCTGGCCCGCAACATGGTGACCGAGTACGGCATGAGCGAGCGCCTGGGCGCCCGCAAGTTCGGCTCCGGCAACACCGAGCCGTTCCTGGGCCGGGAGATGTCCCACGCCCGCGAGTACTCCGAGGAGATCGCCTCCCTCATCGACGAGGAGGTGCGGCGCCTCATCGAGTCCGCGCACGACGAGGCCTACGAGGTCCTCGTGGAGTACCGCGACGTGCTCGACGAGCTCGTCCTCCAGCTCCTGGAGAAGGAGACGCTCACCAAGACCCAGGTGCTGGAGGTCTTCGAGCCGGTCCGCAAGCGGCCCACCCGCGGGTCCTACACCGGCTACGGCAAGCGCCAGCCCTCCAACCGGCCCCCGGTCCGCTCCAAGAAGGAGATGGCCGCGCTGAACGGTGCCGACGTCCAGGGCCCGTCCAGCAACGGTCAGCACCCGGAGCCGACCACCACCACCGAAGGAGACCAGGAGTGAGCTCGGACCTGCCCGCCAGACCCGTGGACCGCGAGCGCATCGAGCACGCGGTTCGGGAGATCCTCATCGCGATCGGGGAGGACCCCGACCGCGACGGCCTGACGAAGACCCCCGAGCGGGTCGCCCGGGCCTACGAGGAGCAGTTCTCCGGGCTCGGTCAGAAGCCCGGTGACGTCCTCACCACGGTCTTCGAGGCCGACCACGAGGAAATGGTCCTGGTCAAGGACATCGAGCTCTACTCGACCTGCGAGCACCACCTGGTGCCGTTCTTCGGGGTGGCGCACGTGGGCTACATCCCGGGCCCGCACGGCCGGATCACCGGACTGAGCAAGTTCGCCCGCCTCGTGGACGTCTACGCCCGCCGCCCGCAGGTGCAGGAGCGCCTCACCGGCCAGGTCGCGGACGCCATCATGGAGCACCTCGACCCGCGCGGGGTGATAGTGGTCGTCGAGGCCGAGCACCTGTGCATGACCATGCGCGGGGTGCGCAAGCCCGGGGCCAAGACGGTCACCTCCGCGGTGCGGGGCATCTTCCGCAGCAGCGACCGCACCCGCTCCGAGGTCATGAGCCTCATCCTCGACCAGCGCTGACCCGCTTCGGGACCGTGCCGGGTCCGAACTCCGACACCACCGCCGAGGGGCCGGGGGCCGTGTGCCCCCGGCCCCTCGGCGTACGCGTAGGGTGATGCGCATGGCGCCGAAACACACACTTCCGGGGCTGCCCGACCACGGGCGGTGCCTGGTCATGGGGGTCGTGAACGTCACCCCCGACTCCTTCTCCGACGGCGGGTCCTGGTTCGACCCCGAGCGCGCGATCGAACACGGTCTGCGCCTCGTCGAGGAGGGCGCGGACATCGTCGACGTGGGCGGTGAGTCCACCCGCCCCGGGGCCCAACGGGTCTCGGCCCCCGAGGAGCTGCGCCGGGTCGAACCCGTGGTGCGCGAACTCGCCGCGCGCGGAGTCGCGGTCAGTGTGGACACGATGCGGGCCGAGGTCGCCGCGAGCGCGGTGGAGGCCGGCGCGGTGCTGGTCAACGACGTCAGCGGCGGGCTGGCCGACCCCGAGATGGGCCGACTCGTCGCTTCTTCCGGTGTGGCCTACGTGTTGATGCACTGGCGTGGGCATAGTCATGACATGCAGAGCCGTGCCGTGTACACGGATGTCGTCCAGGAGGTCCTCGATGAACTCCGCGACCGTATGGAGGCCATGATCAGTGCAGGTGTCGACCCCGGCCAGATCGTTCTGGACCCGGGCCTGGGATTCTCCAAGCGCCCCGAACAGGCGCACAACTGGGCGCTGCTCCGGCATCTCGACCGGTTCCACGAACTGGGCCGGCCCGTCCTGGTGGCGGGATCACGCAAACGCTTCCTCAGCCGCCTGCTCGGCGACGCCAAGGGCGAGGACCGCCCGTTCGTCGAGTGCGACGCGGCCACCGCGGCCGTGACCACCCTGTCCGCGGACCGCGGCGCCTGGGCGGTCCGGGTGCACGACGTCCGTCCGAACGCCGACGCGGTGCGCGTGGCGGCGGCCTGGGCCGACGGCGGGGCCAGCCTCGCCGAGGGCCGGGACCAGACCGTGGACCGGGGTGACGCGTGAAGTCCCGCCAGGAGGTCATGGAGCGCGTGGCCGAGGCCAACGCGCAGTTCTACAGCGCCATCGAGAACGGTGACATCGACCTGATGCGCACCGTGTGGGCCGAGGAGCACGAGGCCCCCGACCTGGTGTGCGTCAACCCGGGCTGGCCGCTCCTGCGCGGCCGCACCGAGATCATGCGCGCCTGGTCGCTGATCATGGCCAACGTCACCTACATCCAGTACGTGCTCACCGAGACGCACATCGGGGTGGGCGGTGACATCGCCATGGTGACATGCGAGGAGAACGTACTGACGGCGGAGGACGGCAGCCCCGGTTTCGTGGCGGGCGGGCAGGTGGTCACCACCAACCTGTTCGTCGACACCGACCAGGGGTGGCGGCTGTGGTCGCACCACGCCTCCCCGGTGCTGATGGAGGACGACGACGAGGCGGAGGCCGAGGACTGATGCGGGACCGCATCGAGCTCCGCGGCCTCCGGGCCCGGGGCCACCACGGGGTGTTCGACTTCGAGCGCCGCGAGGGGCAGGACTTCGTCGTGGACGCCGTGCTGTACCTGGACACGGCGACCGCCGCGAAGAGCGACGACGTCGCCGACACCGTCCACTACGGCGAGCTGGCCGACCGGCTGGTCGCGGTCGTGACCGGTGAACCGGTGAACCTGATCGAGACCCTGGCCGAGCGCCTGGCCGGGGTGTGCCTGGCCGAGTCCCTGGTGCGAGGGGTGGAGCTGACGGTGCACAAGCCGTCGGCGCCCATCGAGCACGAGTTCGCGGACGTGTCGGTCACCGTCACCCGGGGCGAGCGGGGGCAGCGGTGAGTCCGGCGGTGGCGCGTGCCGTGCTCTCCCTGGGTTCCAACCTCGGGGACCGGATGGCCACCCTCCAGGGTGCGGTGGACCTGCTGTCGGCAGGGGAGGGCGTCACCCCGGTGACGGCCTCCCCGGTCTACGAGACGGCCCCGGTGGGCGGGCCCGACCAGGGCGCGTTCCTCAACGCGGTCCTGGTCGTGGACACCACCGGCACTCCGAAGGAGCTGCTGGAGCTGGCCCGGTCCGCCGAGCGCGCCTTCGAGCGGGTCCGCGAGGTTCGGTGGGGGCCGCGCACCCTGGACGTGGACGTCATCGCCTTCGGGGACACGACCGACGACGATCCGGAGCTGACGCTGCCGCACCCGCGCGCGCACCTGCGCGCGTTCGTGCTGCGCCCCTGGCTGGACACGGACCCCGGCGCGGTCCTGCCCGGCCGGGCGCCGGTCGCCGCCCTGCTGGCCGGGGTGGAGGAGGCGGACACCAGGGGCGAGCAGGAGCTGACCGTCCGGGAGGACCTGAGGCTCACGCTGCCAGGGGAGGACGCACGTGTCGGGTGAGGGCGGGGGCACGCTGACCCCGACCGGGTGGCGCGTCCCGACCCTGCTGGCGCTCCTCGGGGCGCTGCTGGGGCTGTTGGTCGCCAACACGGTGAGCGGCCTGCCGCTGATGCCGTGGTCGGCGACCCCGACCCTGTTGCTGCTGGCCCTCGCGGAGGGGTTCACCGCCGGTCGCACGGCGCGCCGTGTGCGCCGGGCGCCCGGGACCGAGCCGATGGAGCCGCTCGGCGCGGCCCGCCTGCTCGCCCTGGCGAAGGCGAGCGCGCTGTTCGCCTCGCTGGCCGCGGGGTACTTCGCGGGGACCGCGCTGGCCGTCTCCGACCGGCTGGAGCTGCCCAGCCACCGTGAGGTGTTCCTGACAGCGCTGGGGACGGCGCTCGCCGCCGGTCTGCTGCTGGCCGCCGCCCTCTACCTGGAGCACGCCTGCCGGGTGCCGGAGGACGACGACGAGGACCGGAACGACACACCGGGGCTCGCCTAGGAGTGAGCTGAGGGGTGGGGCCCCGCCCGGGACGGGGGCGGAACACGGACGACTCCGGGTTCCGGCCGAGCCGTTTCGGGCGGGGCTTGCCCGCTGATGGTTGACTGAGCCCGTGGACACCAGTGAACCGACATCACCGGCGCCGGAGGGGTCCGACCCGCCGCGGCGCCCCGTGGACGCCGCCTTCGCCGCACCCGGGGACACCGACTGGACCCGGGTTCCGGTCGCGCTCGCCTGGTACCGCCGCCTCGTGACCGGTGCGTGCTGCCTGGCCGTCGGCGCGGCCGGGGCCCTGTTCCTGTTCCTGTCGGGCCGACCGGGGGCGGCCGTGACCTGGGCGGTGGCGGTTCTGGTGGCGGCCGTCGTGCTGTGGCTCCTGGCCGGGCGCTTCCAGCGCTCCTGGGGCTACGCCGAGGAGTCCGCCGAGCTGTACCTCACCTACGGCGTGCTGATGCGGCAGCTGGTGGTCGTCCCCTACGGCCGGATGCAGGTCGTGGACGTCACCGCCGACCTGCTCGAACAGGCGCTGGGGATCGCGACCGTGCGCGTGCGCACCGCCGCGAGCACGGCGGACACGCGGGTGGTGGGGCTTCCACTGGCCGACGCCGTCCAGCTGCGCGACCGGCTCGCGGCGCGCAGCGAGACCTTCTCTACGGGGTTGTAAGTGCACGGACCGCCACAGCGGGGCCCATGGCCGCAGGGACCGCACCGCTCCGGACCGCCGCCGCCCGCCTGGGGGCCGTCGATGCTGCCGCCGAACGGCGCCTGGGGCGCTCCGCCGCCCGTGCCGCCCCGGCGGCCGGACCCGGCGGCCGACGTCACCACGGGGATCTTCCGCTCACACTGGTTGATCATCCCGCTCCAGGTCCTCGGGGTCACCCTCGTCTTCGTGGCGCTGGTCGGGCCGATCCTGAGCCAGTTCGGCCTCGCCTGGGTGATCGTCCTGGCCTTCGCGGTGGTGTTCGGCTCCCTCGCCTACGCGCTGCCCGCGTGGTGGTACGGCTCGTTCGGGCTGCGTGAGGACCACCTGGTGGTGCACAGCGGCCTGTTCCTGCGCAGTTCGCGGGAGATCCCGCTGAGCCGCCTCCAGGCGGTGGACGTGGTGCGCCCCCTGCTGATGCAGGTGTTCGGCCTGGCGGAGCTGCGGGTCGAGCTGGCCGGGGGTGACGGGAGCGCCATCCGGCTGCGCTGCCTGCGGTGGAGGGTGGCCGAGCGGCTGCGGGTGGCGGTGCTGGCGCACGCGGCCGGTCTGCCCGGGCGCGCGCCCGAGGCACCCGAGTGGCCCTTCTACCGGCTTCCCTTCCTGCTGCTCCTGGGCGCACTGACCTTCCGTGTGCCGGTGCTGCTGTCGTTCGTCCTGCTGCTCCTGCTCCTGACCGCGTTCGTGGTGTTCCTCGAACCGGGGGCGCTGGCCGGGGCGGTCCCGCTCGTCCTCGGGCTGCTGCGCTACTACTGGGGACCGCTGGCGCGCTACACGGACTTCTACGCGTCCTCGTCCTCGGACGGGCTGCGGCTGCGCTACGGGATGTTCCAGCGGCGCATGCAGACGGTTCCTCCCGGCCGCGTGCAGGCCGTTCGCGTGGTGGAGCCGCTGCTGTGGCGGGCGCTGGGCGTGGCGAGGGTCGAGGCGACTGTGGCGGGCTACGCGGGCGCGCGCCAGGCCGACTCGACGGCACTGCTGCCGGTGGCGCCGCGGGGGAGGGCCTTCGCCCTGGTGAACGAGGTGTTCCCGGAGAGCGAGGCGGCACTGGTGCCGTTGGTGGACAACCGGGGCCCGCTGCCGCACGCGGTGGGGGTGGACGAACGGTTGTTCGTGAGCGTGCGCGGGTTCCTGTGCCGGGTCACGGAGATCGTGCCGGTGGAGCGGATGCAGGCGCTGCGGCTGTCGGCCGGGCCGATCGCGCAGCTGAGGGGCAGGGTCACCGTCGACGTGGACATCCCACCGGGGCCGGTCTCGGCGCGTGCGACCGACCGGAATGCGGGGGAGGGACGCCGTTTACTGGACGCCCTGGTGGAGTACGGAAGACGGGCCAGGGTGCCCTCTGCGGGAACGGAACGGTGGGCTACCCGGGCAACCATGCACGGAGGATCGGTGACCGGCCGGAACGAGGGTGAGAAAACGGAGGGTTCGAACGGCGACACCCCCGAGAGCTGAGTGTGGTGTGTGTCACATTGTGGGGCCACGGGGGTTCCGATTCGGCGTTGCATGTCCGACATGTCTTCTCACTCGTGGTGATACTTCCAGGTCAGGACCGGAAAACTCTTTCGTGTTTCGGCCACGGACGGCGACGGCCTATGGCTAAATAGTGGTGAACACGTTGAGTGTTCACTGTCATACACATCGTCAACGTTATCGACCGGTTGGCGCCCCCGCTGACCGGCTGACGGGAGAAAACACATGCTGAAGAAGGCTCTCGCCGCCACGGCCATCGCCGCTGCCGCTGGCAGCGTCCTGTTCGCCGGCACTCCTGCCATGGCCAACAGCAACGTCTTCACCTCCGGCAACGGCGGCATCCTGAGCGGCAACCAGGCCGTTGTGGACGTCGACGCGCCGATCAACGTCTGCGGCAACTCGATCTCCATCCTGGGTGTCTCCGGCGCGAACTGCACCGACTCCGGCGCCAGCGTCAAGAACTGGTAGTAGGAACGACTTCCCGGCCCGCCCGGGCGGGGGTGTCCGGCCGGAGACGTCCCGGCTGATCCGACCCGGTCCAGGGCCAGCGAGCTTTCCGCGCAGGGGCGCCACTCCGTGACGACGGAGTGGCGCCCTTTCGCGTGTCCGGGGTCGGCCGACTCCGGGAGTCGGTCCCCGGCGGTGGTTGCACACCCGGAACCGGGATTGGTGCCTGGCTGGAACCCCGCAGCCCGGTCACGCTGCGCACACGCCTCCGGGGTCGAAGTCCCCGTCTTTGTCCCGATCGGCACCGGGACGTTCGGTCACCTGGTGTGAACATAGGCCGATGTTCTGTGATCAATGCAGTTCAGGGCATTTCCATGGGGGTCGCGCGTCGATAGCTTCATCTCGACGCCCCCGGGCGCCACCGAAGGGTCACTGCGAGTTCGGTCGGTCCCCCCGTCCGGACACTGAAGGAGACAAGTAGTGCTGAAGAAGACGCTCGCCACCGGTGCCGTGCTCCTCGCCTCCGCCGGAGTCCTCCTTTCCGCCGCCCCCGCCGCGGCGCACGCGGGCCACTGGACCCCGCACCACACCTACGCCAGTGGGAACTTCACCCACATCAAGGACCTGGAGGCCGAGAACGAGGGCTGCGGCAACTCGAACGCCGTCCTCGGCCAGTCGCTGGGCTCCTGCTTCAACTCCGGGGTCATCATCCAGAACTGACGACGAGGGGCGGGTGTCCTCACTCGCCCCTCTCCGTGTCACCCGGCCGCCCCGCCCCCTTCCCCGGGGGCGGGGCGGCTGGTCAGCGGTACGGGCGGGCTATCGTGTGCTCAGAGCACGGTGCGAGGTGAAGCGGACGCACCGGACCACGAGGGGACACGATTCATGGAGACGACCGAAGGGCGTCCCGCCCGCCTGCGAGTCGGCGTCATCGGGGCGGGCCGGGTCGGCTCCGTCCTGGGCGTCGCCCTGTCACGGGCCGGGCACCGGGTCGTGGCCGCCTCGGCGGTCTCCGACGCCTCGCGGGCCAGGGTCGAGGAACGGCTCCCCGGCGCCCGCCTCCTCGAACCCGCCCGGGTGGCGGAGGCCAGCGACCTCGTCCTGCTGACCGTCCCCGACGACGCCCTCGCCGACCTCGTCGAGGGCCTGGCCGCGACCGGCACCGACCTGCGCGGCAAGATCCTCGTCCACGCGAGCGGCGCCCACGGGTACGGGATCCTGGCCCCCGCCACCGTCGTCGGCGCGCTCCCCCTGGCCCTGCACCCGGCCATGACCTTCACCGGCCGCGACGAGGACGTCGAGCGGCTCGCCAACTGCGCCTTCGGCGTGACCGCGCCAGAGCAGCTCCGCCCCATCGCCGAGGCCCTCGTGGTCGAGATGGGCGCCGAACCGGTGTGGATCGCCGAGGAAAAGCGCACCCTCTACCACGCGGCCCTCGCGGGCGGGGCGAACCACCTGGTCACCCTCGTCGCCGACAGCGCCTCCCTGCTCACCGCCGCGGGGGTGCCCGAACCCGCGCGCCTGCTCGCCCCCATGCTCAGCGCGGCCCTGGACAACGCCCTGCGCCTGGGCATCCACGGCCTGAGCGGACCGGTCCTGCGCGGCGACGCCGGCACCGTGGCCGGACACGTCGAACAGTTGCGGGAACACGCACCCGAGAGCGTCGCCAGCTATGTCGAGCTGGCCCGGCTCACCGCGGACCGCGCCATCAACGCCGGGATGCTCAAACCCGAGGACGCCGCCCGTCTGCTGGACGTCCTGCGTCGCTGACCCCGCCGGCACCCCGGAGACCGAGCCGGACCCCGGGAGGCCGCCCTCCGACCGCG
The DNA here is from genome assembly GCF_003182025.1 of Nocardiopsis sp. L17-MgMaSL7. Lineage (NCBI taxonomy): Bacteria > Bacillati > Actinomycetota > Actinomycetes > Streptosporangiales > Nocardiopsidaceae > Nocardiopsis > Nocardiopsis sp. L17-MgMaSL7. The sequence continues at coordinate 195,748 of NZ_QGTF01000007.1, forward strand.
GGGCGCGCCCGCCCACGGCGGGGCGCCGCCGCGACCACGACGTCCACCGGCACAAGCACGGGTACCCGGCCACGGCCCGGACTCGACGCGGACCCGGCAGACCACCAAGGAGAACCATGACCGATCCCGCCCGGCCCGACCGCGAAGACGGTCCGCTCGTCGTCCGCACCTCCGAGGAACTGCGCCGCGCCCTGGCCGACGCGGGCCGGGTGGGGCTGGTCCCCACCATGGGCGCGCTCCACGGCGGCCACCGCAGCCTCATGCGGCTGGCCCGCGAACGGGCCGACACCGTCGTGGTCAGCGTCTTCGTCAACCCCCTCCAGTTCGGCCCGGACGAGGACCTGGACCAGTACCCGCGCGACCTGCCCGGCGACACCCGGCTGTGCGGCGAGGAGGGCGTGGACGTGGTCTTCGCCCCCGAGACCGCCACCATGTACCCGCGCCCGCAGATGGTCACCGTGGACGCCGGGGCCATGGGCGAACGCCTTGAGGGCGCCTCACGCCCCGGCCACTTCACCGGCGTCCTCACCGTGGTCACCAAGCTGTTCCAGCTGGTCCGACCGGACCTCGCCGTCTTCGGGGCCAAGGACGCCCAGCAGATCGCCCTGGTCCGGCGCATGGTCGCCGACCTCGACCTCCCGGTGGAGATCGTCGGCGCCCCCACCCTCCGCGAGCCCGACGGCCTGGCCTCCTCCAGCCGCAACGTCTACCTCTCCGAGGCCGACCGCGCGAGCGCCCTCTCCCTGTCCCGGGCCCTGCGCGCGGGCGCCGACGCCGCGTCCGAAGGCGCCGTGGCCGTACGCGCGGCGGCCCGCGCCGTCCTGGACGAGGCCGCCCGGGCCTCCCCGCCGGTCGAACTCGACTACCTCGCGCTGGTCGACCCGGCGACCTTCGCCGACGCGGCCGACGACCACCGGGGCGACGCCGTCCTGGCCGTGGCCGCCAGGGTGGGCCGCACCCGGCTCATCGACAACGTGACAGTGCCCCTCCAGCCGTGACCGCCACGCCCCAGCCGCCGTCCGCCACAGCCCCCAAAAGAGAACCAAGATGACACCTGCCAGACAGACCCGGATCGAGGCCCCGGAACCGGGGTGGACCGTCCACGCCGACGTGGCCGTGGTCGGCTCGGGCATCGCGGGCCTGAGCACCGCCCTGCGCTACGTCCGCCGCACCGGAACGGGCCGGGTCGTCCTGGTCACCAAGGACCGGCTCTCGACGGGCTCCACCGCCTACGCCCAGGGTGGCATCGCCGCGGCCATGGCCCCCGAGGACGGGCCGGTCGCCCACATGGTCGACACCCTCCTGGCCGGGGCCGGGATGTGCGACCCCCACGCGGTGCACGTCCTGGCCACCGAGGGGCCCGACGCGCTGCGCTGGCTCATCTCCCTCGGCGCCGAGTTCGACCGGGACGACGACGGGGAGCTGTCCCTGACCCGCGAGGGCGGACACCGCGCCGACCGGGTCGCCCACGCGGGCGGCGACGCCACCGGAGCCGAGATCCAGCGGGCCCTGGTCCAGGCGGTCCTGTCCGAGGAACGGATCGAGGTCGTCGAACACGCGGTGGCCCTGGACGCCCTGCGCGACCCGGACGGCGGCGCGGTGCTCGGCGCCACCCTGCACGTCATGGGGGAGGGGGAGCGCGACGGCGTCGGCGCCGTCCTGGCCCCCGCCCTGGTGCTGGCCACCGGGGGGATGGGACAGGTCTTCGCCGCCACCACCAACCCGACCGTGTCCACGGGTGACGGCCTCGCGCTCGCCGCCCGCGCCGGGGCCCGCCTGCGCGACCTGGAGTTCATCCAGTTCCATCCGACCGTGCTCTGGCTCGGCCCGGACGCGCGCGGCCGCCAGCCCCTGGTCTCGGAGGCCCTGCGCGGCGAGGGCGCCTACCTCGTCGACGCCGAGGGCCGCCGGATCATGGAGGGGGTGCACGAGCTCGGTGACCTCGCCCCCCGCGACGTCGTGGCCCGCACCATCGCCCGGACCATGGCCGAACAGGACACCGACCACGTGTTCCTGGAGACCCGGCACTTCGGCCGGGCCACCTGGGAGCGCCGCTTCCCGACCATCCTCGCCTCCTGCCGCTCCCACGGCATCGACCCGCTCACCCAGGTGATCCCGGTGGCTCCGGCGGCGCACTACGCGTCCGGCGGGGTGGAGGTCGACATCGACGGCCGCACCGGGGTCCCCGGGTTGTGGGCGGTGGGCGAGGTGGCCCGCACCGGCGTGCACGGGGCCAACCGCCTGGCCTCCAACTCGCTCCTGGAGGGGCTGGTCTACGCCGACCGGATCGCCGACCGCCTGGCCCGGGGCCCGGAGCGGAACCCGGGGACCGCGCGGACCACCGGGGCCACCACACCGCTGGTCGACCCGGCCACCTCCGCCACGGTCCGCGCCCTGATGTCCCGCGACGCCGGGGTCCTGCGCACCGGCCAGGGACTGGCCGCGCTGGTCGACCGGCTCGACTCACTGGCGGCCCCCGCCGCGCACGTCGCCCCGGACGTCGCCGCATGGGAGGCCACCAACCTGCTCACGGTGGCGCGCCTCGTGGCGGCCGCCGCGCTCCACCGCACCGAGAGCCGGGGCGCGCACCAGCGCGCCGACACACCCGAACCCCGGCCCGAGCTGCGCGTGCGGCCCGTGGTCGTCCGACTGGAAGGGGAAACGATCGTGACCACCGACGAGATCCGGGAGGCGTCGCTGCCGCCCGCCCTCGTGGCCGAACTCGACGCCATCGCCCTCCCCCTGGCCCAGCCCGACCCCGCGCCCGAGGCGCGCGCCGAGTTCACGCTTCCGTGGACCGCCCCCCACCAGTCCCACGTGGACACCGTCCGCCGCGCCCTCGCGGAGGACCTCACCGCCGGTCCCCGGATCGACGTCACCACCGTGGCCACCATCCCCGCCGACCAGGTCCGCACCGCCCACGTGGTGGCCCGCGCCCACGGCACCGTCAGCGGGCTCCCCCTCGCGGAACTCGTCTTCTGGATGGTGGCCGAGGGCGCCGTGGACGTCTCCCGGGTGGCCAGGGACGGCGACTCCGTCAAGCGCGGCGACGTGCTCATGACCGTCACCGCCCGTACCCGTGACCTGCTCACCGCCGAACGCACCGCGCTCAACCTGCTCACCCACATGTCCGGCATCGCCACCGCCACGCGCACCTGGGTGGATGCCGTGGCCGGTACCGGGGCGCGGATCCGGGACAGCCGGAAGACCACCCCGGGGCTGCGCGCGCTCGACAAGTACGCGGTCCGCTGCGGCGGCGGGGTCAACCACCGCTACTGCCTCAGCGACGCCGGGCTGGTCAAGGACAACCACGTGGTCGCCGCCGGGGGAGTGGCCGAGGCGGTCCGCGCCATCCGCGCGCGCTTCCCGGACCTGCCCCTGGAGGTGGAGGTGGACCGGATCGACCAGATCGAGGACGCGCTGTCCGCCGGGGCCGAGGAGATCCTGCTGGACAACTTCCCCGTGGAGCGGCTGACCGAGGCCGTGGCACTCGTGGACGGCCGCGCCCGCCTGGAGTCCAGCGGTGGACTCACCCTCGACGTGGCCGCCGACGTCGCCCGCACCGGAGTCGACTACCTGGCGGTCGGGGCGCTCACCCACTCCAGCCCGGCACTGGATATCGCGCTCGACCTGTTGTGAGGGAGCCACTTGGTGGAAGATTCCTTGGGTACACACCAATTCGACCAGTGAGGCCCCCAGAATGCTGCTCGCGATCGACGTCGGCAACTCCGAGACGGTCTTCGGTCTCTTCGACTCCGACGACCTTCTCGAACACTGGAGAGTGGGAACCGACACCAGACGCACCGCGGACGAGTGGGCGGTGGTCCTGCGCGGGCTCATCGACGGCAGCTCCCTGAACGACCAGAGCGAGATCGACGGCATCGCGATGTGCTGCTCGGTCCCCTCGGTCCAGCACGAGATGCGGGACATGTTCCGCCGCCACTTCGGCGACCGGCCCGCGGTGATCGTCGAACCGGGGGTGAAGACGGGCGTGCCGATCCGCATGGACAACCCCAAGGAGGTGGGCAGCGACCGGATCATCAACGCGCTGGCCGCCAGCCACCTCTACGGGGGGCCCAGCGTGGTGGTGGACTTCGGGACCGCGACCACCTTCGACGCCGTGAGCTCCAAGGGCGAGTACGTGGGCGGCGCCATCGCCCCGGGCATCGACATCTCGGTGGACGCCCTCTCCCGGCGCGGGGCGCAGCTGCACATGGTCGAGATCGTGAGGCCGCGCTCCGCGATCGCCAAGAACACCACGGAGGCGCTGCGCTCGGGAATCGTGTTCGGGTTCGCCGGGCAGGTCGACGGCATCGTGGACCGCATGGTCGCGGAGCTGACGGACAACCCGGACGACGTGACGGTGGTCGCCACCGGCGGCCTGGCGGGAACGGTGGTCGGCGAGTGCGAGACCGTCGACGTCCACGAACCCTGGCTCACCCTCACCGGGCTGCGCCTGGTCTTCGAGCGCAACGCCGGCTGACCCAGGGGTGGGCGGCCCCGCGCCCACCCGCCCGTCCGCACCCGGGCCCCACCACCGCGCTCCCGCTCGCTCGGTGCCCTCGGGGGCGCTGGCGCCGGTAGGATCGGGCCCGTGAATGACACGCACGACGACTATGACGACCTGCCCGAACAGATGCGGGTCCGGCGGCAGAAGCTGGACCGTCTCCGGGAGGAGGGCACCGACCCCTTCCCCGTGAACTACCCGCGGACGACGTCGATCGGTCCCGTGCGTGAGAAACACCAGGGCCTGGAGCCCGACACCCACACCGGCGCGAAGGTCGCCATCGCCGGTCGCGTCATGCTCTACCGCTCCGGCGGCAAGCTGTGCTTCGCGACCCTGCGCGACGAGACCGGGGACGTGCAGATCATGCTGTCCCTGGACCAGGTCGGCAAGGAGGGCCTGGACGCCTGGAAGGCCGACGTCGACCTCGGTGACCACGTGGGTGTGGAGGGCGAGGTCATCACCTCCCGCCGCGGCGAGCTCTCCATCCTGGTGAGCGACTGGACGCTGACGGCCAAGTGCCTGCGCCCGCTCCCGGAGAAGCACAAGGGCCTGACCGACCCCGAGGCCCGGGTGCGCCAGCGCTACGTGGACCTCATCGTGAACCCCGAGTCGCAGCAGATGGTGCGCAGCCGTTCGGCCGCCATCCGGGCGATCCGCGAGGGGCTGAGCTCCCGCGACTACATCGAGGTCGAGACCCCGATGCTCATGCGCGTGCACGGCGGCGCCACCGCGCGCCCGTTCGTCACGCACATCAACGCCTACGACATGGATCTCTACCTGCGCATCGCCCCCGAGCTGTCGCTGAAGCGCCTGGTCGTGGGCGGCCTGGAGAAGGTCTTCGAGGTCAACCGGAACTTCCGGAACGAGGGCGCGGACTCCACGCACAACCCCGAGTTCACGATGCTGGAGTTCTACCAGGCCTACGCCGACTACGACGACGTGGCGGAGGTGACCCGCGAGCTCATCCAGGAGGCCGCCCGCGCGGTCTTCGGCTCCACCACGATCGAGCGTGACGGCGAGACCTTCGACCTGGGCGGGGAGTGGCCGCGCGTCACGCTGTACGGCTCGGTCTCGGAGGCCCTGGGTGCCGAGGTCACCCCGAGGACGCCGATCGAGGAGGTCCGTCGCCTGGCCGAGGCCAAGGGCGTCGAGTACAGCCACGAGTGGGGTCAGGGCAAGCTGGTGGAGCACGTCTTCGAGGAGCTGGTGGAGCACACGCTCGTCCAGCCCACGTTCGTGTGCGACTTCCCTCTGGAGACCAGTCCGCTGACTCGTCAGCACCGCGAGGACCCGCTGCTCACCGAGAAGTGGGACCTGATCGGGTTCGGCATGGAGCTCGGCACGGGCTTCTCCGAGCTGGTGGACCCGGTCGAGCAGCGCCGCCGCCTGACCGAGCAGTCGCTGATGGCCGCCGACGGCGACCCCGAGGCGATGCAGCTCGACGAGGACTTCCTGCGCGCGCTGGAGTACGGCATGCCTCCCACCGGCGGTGTGGGGATCGGTATCGACCGTTTGCTCATGGCCTTCACTGGAAAGAACATCCGGGAGACCGTGCTCTTCCCGATCGTCAAGCCCTCCGGGGACTAGGGCGCGTTCCCCGATCCCGAGGAGGGAAGGGGAAAAAGCGAAACCCTTGTAGCGGGATGACCGAAAAGTGGGAGTCGGGGCCGTCGCACCTCAGGTGCGGCGGCCCCGAGTCGTGGATGCCAGCGAGAGCGCAAATGTGTCCGACGCCACGAGACTCGGCTCACTTTCCGGCCAGACGGAACAAACCACCCGCCAGAACAGCATGTCCTGTGGGGAAGAGCCCGGTTTTTCCCTTGAAAGTTGAGTTATCGGAGCCCCGATAAAGTTGGAGATTGTTTACGCAGGTCAGGCTGGGGAGGATATTTCCCGACGCGTGAACTTGTGACGCACGGGCTTTGCATCATCACGCATGGTGATTTATTGGGCCTTGACGGTATCATCCGCTCCGCTTAGCGTGCTGAGGGCGGACTTCGGTCCGCGAGTTTGCCGAAGTGATCGAGAACAACGGTGAGCCGGGGCCCGGGTCGAGACACGATCCGGACAACCCGCCGCACACGTATCCACGACGAGGTCTGTCCGTCCCAGACCGCGACGCCCGGGGTCCGTGTGTCTCGTGCTCCCCTCCTACTCCCACCCCTGTGCCAGAGGGGCTCCGGGGGCGGTCGGGGTGGTCGGGACTCACCCGCGCCGACAGCCAGTCGACGCGCTTGACTCCTCGGTGACGAGTTGATGTTCCGCACTCACATGGATGAGGGAGGACGGAGTGGAACAGGCCACACTCGTACGACGTACCGTTGAGGACCAGAACACCCTCTCGCCACGGGAGCACAGGGAGAACGTCGTTCCCCTGCAGGCCCGGTCGCGCGAGAACGCGTTCAACGGCCCCTACACGCCGGTCGAGCTGAGTCACGAGGAGCTCGAACTGCTCGCCGAGATCGCCACCGGTGTCACCACCGAAGTGGCCGCTCGGCACCTCGAGCTCAGCGCCCGGACCCTGCGGCGTCGCATTCGCAACATCTGCGACGTGCTGGGCGTGAACACACCCATCGAGGCGGTCGTGTGGGCCGCGAGGCGTCAGCTCATCTGATCTGACGCCACCCGGCGACCGCCGGGAGACACCGCGGGCATACCGGCCCAGCAGGCCGAGCTTTCGACCACCGGATGAGGAGCGTTCCGGTGGGAGGTCGCTTGGGCGTAGTCTGGTCCGGCTATGCCCGTTCGTCATGTCCGGATCCGTCGCGCCAGGACGCGTGACGTGACCCACATCCGCCGCCTCGTCGACACCTACTCCGTCGACCGCCGCGTGCTCTCCAAGAGCACCGTCAACCTCTACGAGGACATCCAGGAGTTCTGGGTGGCCGAGGCGGAGAGCGTTCCCGAGCCGGCGCCCGGCGCACACGCCGAGCCGGAGGGTGAGCTCAGGGTGGTCGGCTGCGGCGCCCTCCACGTGCTCTGGGAGGACCTCGCCGAGGTGCGCACCGTCGCCGTGGACCCCTCCCTGCGCGGTTTCGGCGTCGGACACCGAATCGTGACCGAACTGCTGGACGCGGCCCGCGAGTTGGGCGTACGCCGTGTGTTCTGTCTGACATTCGAGACCGGTTTCTTCGCCAAACACGGCTTTGCCCCGATCCAGGGCACCCCGGTCTCGTTCCGTGTCTACGAGGAACTCCTGCGTTCCTATGACGAGGGCGTGGCGGAATTCCTTGACCTGGAGCGGGTCAAACCCAACACCCTGGGGAACACTCGGATGCTTGTACACCTCGACGGGAGTCCGGCAAGCGTGTCCGGCTAAAGCTTTTGGGTCCCGGATAGGGACGGGCTTCGCCTTCGGAACGGTTCGCCGGATCCCCCGATGGCCCTAGGTCCTTAACCGCACCGGGTGGTATGGGTGTGGAACAAGGCAGGTAATGTGTACCTGCGTCCGTCAGGATCGCCGGTTCCCCGGTGAAGTGACGACGGGACGTTCGGCATCCCGGATTTTTGGGACACCGTCCGCGATCGCCCGACTCCGTGACGGAGGTCTTCCGCGCGGAGGTGGAACAGTCGACCGGACATTGGCCACCATCAGGCTTTGAAGGACCATCTTCGGTACGTCCGGTGTCAAGTCGGGGGGCAAACGATGTCTATGATGTCTGGTATGCGTTTGCCCGGCGGTGCCGGAGCGCCATCCCCCACGGCAGGCCCGACACTGAGTCGGGTATTTGCTGCAATAAGTAACAACCAGGAAGGGTAGGCCGCTTCGATGGGTGACTTTTTGTCATCGGTGCTTCCCCCTGGACTGATCGACGTATTGTCCGCGCTCATCCCGCCCGTGGTTGTCGCGACCGTGTTCTGTGCCTTCGTCATCAAGCTGCTGCGCAAGGAGATGGCCCCGCGCAGGATGGACGGAAGCCTGGTCAGCGACGCGGCCAAGGATGAGGAGGCCGCGGTCGACAACGACGCGGCCGGGGTCGACGAGACCAAGGCGACGAACGAGACGCCGATTGCCCAGGATGGGGAACGTACCGAATCCGAGGCCCGTTAGATACTGTGCCTCGCTGAACCCGGTCCCCAGCGCCCACGGCGCCGGGGGTCAGCGTGTGCGGGCCAACTCGCCGGCCCCGCGCTGCTCCGGCGACCCCGAATCTCGTCGCCCCGGGTCCAGGTGATTTCTGGCACGCCGGGAATTGTCTTTCGCGTTCTCGCGAGATAGCTTTATATTCAGGTGTGGAGACACCGCTCTGCTGAAAGGTTTGATTCCATGGCACAGAAGGTCCAGGTTTTCCTGGTCGACGACCTCGACGGCGGCGAGGCCGAGGAGACGGTGACGTTCGGTCTCGATGGATCGACGTACGAAATCGACCTCAGCGCGGGTAATGCCGCCAAGCTCCGTGAGGCTCTTACTCCGTTCATTGAGGCCTCCCGCAAGGCCCCCGCGAAGCAGGCACGCGGTACCGCTCGTCGCGGTACCCGGAATGCTCCCAGCCGTGAGCGCAGCGCCGAGATTCGCGCCTGGGCGAAGGCCGCAGGGAAGCCCGTCAATGAGCGCGGCCGTATCCCCGCGGCCATCGTCGCCGAATACGAGGCCGTCAAGGGTTAGGTTTGCCGCCGCTACGCGGCGGAATAGGGGTGGGTCCTGGTCGACATTTCGCCCCATGCGTCACCGACGCGGTGTCCCGAACCCGTTCGTCCCGAGGCCCGGTTCCCGAGGCCTGTGACACCGGGACGAGAGGGCGCGCCGATGAACGTGAGGCCCTGTGGGCACGGATCCCGACCCGAGGCCGGGGAGGCTTCGGAATGGACCCGTGGTCCCCGGCGTTCACCGAAGGCGGAGAGCGACGCGGATGACGTGACACGCGCGGTACCCCCGCCCACGAGGCGGCCCGGTACACCGGCGTGTCGGCGCGAGGTCGCGGTCGCGGTCGCGGCACCGCCGACAGGAGCCCGCGAGCGAGAGAGTCCGGCCCCCCGGCCCGCCGCCGGGGTGGCACGCACGCGGGTCGTCCCGGGTCACCAGGGTCACTCCGGGAGATGGTTCGGTCCATTTCCGCTTGAAGAACAACACGGCTTCCGCTTGTTCGCTTAGAGCCGACAATCCGGCTTACGCACGTGCGGCCCGGGCACTCTCGTGATGGATGGGAGTCCCGGGCCGTTCGCCTTCGGCGTACAGGGAAATCTGACGCGCCAATTGGTAGTTGGATGTTGGGTGAACGCCCTATCGTCGGGGAAAGTCTCTGGCACGGACGGCTGCGGTCGGCCGTACGGAGACGTCCACCCTGTCGGCAGCCGCCGGAAGGGTGGGCGGGTGCGACAGTGCTCCCCGGGGCGGTTAATCCCTGTGGGGCCTATATGCGGAAGAGTCGGGTCGGTCATCGCCGTCCCTGCCTGACCGCTCTGTAGAGGAGCGACGAGACATGTTCGAGAGGTTTACCGACCGCGCGCGGCGAGTGGTGGTTCTGGCTCAGGAAGAAGCCAGGATGCTCAACCACAACTACATCGGTACGGAGCACATCCTGCTCGGCCTCATCCACGAGGGTGAGGGTGTCGCCGCCAAGGCTCTCGAGAGCCTTGGTATCAGCCTCGAAGCGGTTCGGCAGCAGGTCGAGGAGATCATCGGTCAGGGCCAGCAGGCGCCGTCGGGACACATTCCCTTCACCCCGCGCGCCAAGAAGGTCCTTGAGCTGTCGCTGCGCGAGGCGCTTCAGCTCGGCCACAACTACATCGGTACCGAGCACATACTGCTGGGCCTGATCCGCGAGGGCGAGGGCGTCGCCGCCCAGGTCCTCGTGAAGCTCGGCGCGGACCTCAACCGTGTCCGCCAGCAGGTCATCCAGCTGCTGCACGGCTACCAGGGCAAGGAGCCGCAGGCCACCGGTGCCTCCTCCGAGTCCACCCCCTCCACCTCGCTGGTGCTGGACCAGTTCGGCCGCAACCTGACGCAGGCCGCGCGTGAGTCCAAGCTCGACCCGGTCATCGGCCGGGACAAGGAAATCGAGCGCGTCATGCAGGTGCTCTCACGGCGCACCAAGAACAACCCGGTGCTCATCGGTGAGCCCGGTGTCGGTAAGACCGCCGTGGTCGAGGGGCTCGCGCAGAAGATCGTCAAGGGTGAGATCCCCGAGACGCTCAAGGACAAGCAGCTGTACACGCTCGACCTGGGCGCCCTGGTCGCGGGCAGCCGCTACCGCGGTGACTTCGAGGAGCGCCTCAAGAAGGTGCTCAAGGAGATCCGCACCCGCGGTGACATCATCCTCTTCATCGACGAGCTGCACACGCTGGTCGGCGCGGGCGCGGCGGAGGGTGCCATAGACGCCGCCTCCATCCTGAAGCCCATGCTGGCCCGGGGTGAGCTCCAGACCATCGGTGCGACCACGCTCGACGAGTACCGCAAGTACCTGGAGAAGGACGCCGCGCTGGAGCGCCGCTTCCAGCCGATCCAGGTGGACGAGCCGACGATCACGCACGCCATCGAGATCCTCAAGGGTCTGCGTGACCGCTACGAGGCCCACCACCGGGTCTCCATCACCGACAGCGCCCTTGTGGCCGCCGCGCAGCTGGCCGACCGCTACATCAGCGACCGGTTCCTGCCGGACAAGGCGATCGACCTCATCGACGAGGCCGGCTCCCGGATGCGCATCCGCCGGATGACCGCTCCGCCGGACCTGCGCGAGTTCGACGAGAAGATCGCCGGCGTGCGCCGCGACAAGGAATCGGCCATCGACGAGCAGGACTTCGAGAAGGCCGCGTCCCTGCGCGACGACGAGAAGCAGCTTCTCAACAAGAAGGCGCAGCGGGAGAAGGAGTGGAAGGCCGGCGACATGGACGTCGTGGCCGAGGTCGACGAGGAGCTCATCGCCGAGGTCCTGGCCGCGTCCACCGGCATCCCCGTCTTCAAGCTGACCGAGGAGGAGAGCTCCCGCCTGCTGCGCATGGAGGACGAGCTGCACCGCCGGGTCATCGGCCAGGAGGACGCCATCAAGGCGCTCTCCCAGGCGATCCGCCGTACCCGCGCCGGTCTGAAGGACCCCAAGCGCCCCGGTGGTTCGTTCATCTTCGCCGGTCCGTCCGGTGTGGGTAAGACCGAGCTGTCCAAGACCCTGGCCGAGTTCCTGTTCGGGGACGAGGACTCGCTGATCCAGCTGGACATGTCCGAGTTCATGGAGAAGCACACGGTCTCGCGGCTGTTCGGTTCCCCGCCCGGCTACGTCGGTTACGAGGAGGGCGGCCAGCTCACCGAGAAGGTGCGCCGCAAGCCGTTCTCCGTGGTCCTGTTCGACGAGATCGAGAAGGCCCACAACGACATCTTCAACTCTCTGCTCCAGGTGCTGGAGGAGGGTCGTCTCACCGACGCCCAGGGTCGCAACGTCGACTTCAAGAACACGGTCATCATCATGACGACCAACCTGGGTACGCGGGACATCTCCAAGGGCCAGGCCATGGGCTTCGCCAAGGAGGACGACGCCAACACCAACTACGAGCGGATGAAGGCGAAGGTCAGCGAGGAGCTCAAGACCAACTTCCGGCCGGAGTTCCTCAACCGTGTGGACGACGTCATCGTCTTCCACCAGCTGACGGAGAAGGAGATCTTCCAGATCGTCGACCTGATGATCACGAGCCTGGACAACCGGCTCAAGGAGAAGGACATGGGCATCGAGCTGCGCCCCAAGGCGAAGCAGATCCTGTCCGAGCGCGGATTCGACCCGGTCCTGGGCGCGAGGCCGCTGCGTCGCACGATCCAGCGGGAGATCGAGGACCAGCTCTCCGAGAAGATCCTCTTCGGCGACATCAAGGCGGGTCAGATCGTCGTGATCGACGCCGAGGGCGAGGGCACGGACGCGAAGTTCACCTTCAAGGGTGTGCCGAAGCCCGCCGCGGTGCCGGACACCCCCGAGGTGGAGTCCGCCGCCAAGGGCGAGTAGTGGACCCAGCCGGTCCCGTACCGGCGGTGGTCTGAGGACGGGGGCATCCCTTCGGGGGTGCCCCCTTCGTCGTTTCCCGAAGCGAGGGAAGGCGGTCGGACGCTAGGGTGCCGTCCGTGGCCAATCCAAACGAACCCCGCCCAGACGGCTCCCAGCCGCCGCAGTCGGCGTCCCTCGGTTCCCCGTTCCCGCACGGCCCCTCGGGGCCGCACGACGCCCCTCAGGGGCCTCCGGCGGGCCAGGGTCCGCCCCCCGGTCCCGTGCCGCAGGGGCCGTGGCCCCCGCACCCCCCTCAGGGCCAGTACCCGCAGGGTCCGACCCCGCAGGCCCAGTACCCGCAGGGCCCGCCCCCGCAGGGCCAGTACCCCCAGGGCCCGCCGCCCGGTCCGGGACACCCGCCGCAGGGACCCCCGCCCGGTTACGCGTACCAGGGTCCGCCGCCCGGGTTCGCGCACCCCGGCCAGCCGCCCCAGGGCCCGCCGCCCGGCCAGCCGCCGTACGGGCACCCCGGAGCGCCCGCGCCCGGCGGCCGTTCGGCCGCTCCGTGGATCATCGGCGGGGTCGGCCTGGCGCTGGTCCTGGTGGCCGGAACGGTCCTCGGCGCCTTCTGGCTGTACGACGGCAACGCGGGGCCGGACCAGGCGAGCGGCTCGGATGGTTCCGGCGGGTCCGGAGGCGCGCGGACCGAGGGCGTCGAGACCTTCGAGGACCTGTCCAAGGACCACGTGGAGACGGGCGTGACCGTCGACTACGAGCAGTTCCCGCCGGTGGGCGGGGAGCACTACGGCTTCTGGCAGAACTGCGGGGTGTACGACGAGCCGGTCCTGACGGAGGCGGCCGTCCACTCCCTGGAGCACGGGGCGGTGTGGATCACCCACGATCCCGCACTGTCCGACGACGAGGTGGCGACGCTGACCGAGCACCACACGGAGGGCTCGTACGTGCTGGTCAGCCCGATGGAGGACCTGCCGTCACCCGTGGTGGCCTCGGCCTGGGGCGCCCAGCTCAAGCTGGACGACCCGGCCGACCCGCGCCTGGCGGACTTCCTCCTGGAGTACGAGCAGAGCCCCTACGCTCCCGAGCCCGGCGCTCCGTGCAGCGGCGCCTTCGACGGCACCCAGGCGGAGTTCGACGCCGAGGGGGCCGGAGAGGTCGGGGCCCGGATGAACTGAGGCCGCGCGAGGTGCGCGGACGGGCCCGGCCGGGCTCCCGGCGCCGGCCGGGGGCCCGTCAACCGTGCGGTTCCGCTACCCGGGCAGGGCGTAGCGGCCGTCGTCCAGGGGGTCGACCAGTCCGTCGGAAACCAGGGCGTCCAGGGCTCGCTCGCGCTGTACGCCGTCGTCCCACACCGCGTCCAGGGCGTCCTTGAGCACCGGTTCGTGTGAGGCGCGCAGCACCGCCAGGAGCTTGCCGCGCACCTGGCGGTCGGTACCCGCGTAGGTCTGTCCGCGCCGGGGCGGGCCGTCGTACGCGGGTTTCCCGGCGAGCTTCCAGGCGCACTGTCCGGCGAGGGGGCAGTCCGCGCAGCGCGGCGACCGGGCGGTGCAGACCAGTGCTCCCAACTCCATCACCGCCACGCCCCATCGGGCCGCGACGGAGGGCGTCGGCGGCAGGAGCGTCTCGGCGAGGGCGGTCTCCGCCTTGGTCTGGGTTTTCGGCGGGTACTCGATCCCCGTTTCGGTCCTGGCCAGGACCCGGCGCACGTTGGTGTCCAGAATGGCGTGCCGCTGTCCGTAGGCGAAGCTCGCGACCGCCGCCGCCGTGTACGCGCCGATCCCCGGAAGGGACAGAAGGGTCGCGTGGTCGTCGGGGACCTCGCCGCCGTGCTCCTCCGTGATGGCGACGGCGCAGGCGTGCAGGCGCAGCGCCCGGCGCGGGTAGCCGAGCCGGTTCCACATGCGAACCGCCTCGCCGGAGGGCACCTTGGCCAGGTGGGCGGGGGTGGGCCAGCGCTCCATCCAGGCCTCCCACGCGGGGAGCACCCGCACGACGGGAGTCTGCTGGAGCATGATCTCGCTGACCAGGATGGACCAGGCCGAGGCCTCGGGGCGGCGCCAGGGCAGGTCCCTGGCGTTGGACTCGTACCACGCCAGAACGGCGGTGCTGTAAGGGTTATCGCTCATCTTTAACGGGAAATCGGCGGGTTGAGTAGGTGGGTGGCACGCAAAACCGCAATACTACGGCCCATGGCGTCAAGTACCGGACAACCAGCACCCGTCAGCCGTGAGACCTACTGGAAGCGACGCGCCTTCGTCCTGGCTGGCGTGATGCTGGTGTTCGCTCTGGTCGCGCTCGCCTTCCAGAACTCCTCCGACGACGGCGAGCCAGCGGGCTCCCAGGCGTCCATCGAGGAACCCGAGGCCTCCTCCAGTGTCCCAGCCGAGGAGCCCTCCGAGGCCGAAACCGACGAAGAGGACGCCGACCCGTCAGCCTCGCCCTCCCCGTCGGAGTCCCCGTCACCGTCCGCGTCGCCGTCCGAGGGCGAGGGGGACGACGAGGGCTCCGGTGGCGGTTCCGGTGGGGGATCGGCCGACGCCCCGGCCCCCGAGCGCCCCGAGGACCACTGCCGTCCGCAGGACGTCGTGGTCACCTTCGACTTCGCGGAGAAGGAGCGGGAGGTGTACGGGGGCGGCGCCAAGCCCGAGTTCAAGGTGACCGTGGTCAACGTCGCCGAGCAGACGTGCACCGTGGACGTCGGTCCCGAGGCGTTCGAGCTCAGGCTGGACTCCGGCGACGACCGGATCTACTCCTCCGCGGACTGCGCCAAGGGCAACAGCAAGGAGGAGCGTCAGCTCTCCCAGGGCCGACCGCACGAGTACACGGTCTCCTGGGACCTGGAGCGCTCCTTCACGGACTGCCGAGACGGCGGCGCCAAGGCCCAGCCCGGCTGGTACAAGGCGAACCTGCGCGGCGACCATGTCGGCAGCGTCGACCAGCTCGTGTTCCAGCTCAAGGCCTGACCGCGGGCGCGGGACGAGTTCACGCAAAACTCACAACTGATCGTCACCGAGTGGCTACTATTCGTGGCGAATGTTGTTCTCGTCGTTCTCGTCCCGGGAGTTCCCTGTGAAACTCATGGCCACCGCCCTGACCTGTGCCGCCGCCGTCGCCTTCGCTCTCAGCGCGACCGCGCCCGCGACCGCCGACGACCGGGGCGTCGCGTACTCGCTCGAGGTCTTCGGCGCCGTCGAGCAGCACGGTGACACCGCCACGAGCTGGGCCCGCGGGGCCACCCTGGAGTGTGACCCGGCCGGGGGCGATCACCCCCGGGCTGCCGAGGCCTGCGACCTCATCGCCGAGCACGGCGACATCGCCAGCGTGAGGGCCCACCAGGACGGCGTCTGCACCATGGAGTACCGCCCGGTCACCGTCCGGGTCACCGGCGCCGAGGACTACGAGGAGACCTTCGGCAACGCCTGCCAGCTGGCCAACGCCAAGGGCGTGATCTTCGACTTCTAGGGCGTGTGTTCGCCGAACACGCCCTAGTCCTCGGAGGTCCCGCGTGGGGAGCCCCGGCGCCGGCCCCTGCGCTCCACCCAGGACAGGGCCTCGCTCAGCTCCTCCACCTCGTGGACGCGGATGCCGTTGACCGGGTCGCCGAAGTGCTTGGGCACCACCGCCTGAGTGAAGCCCAGGCGCTGCGCCTCGGCGACCCGGCGCCGCACGCCGTTCACGCTGCGCACGTCGCCCGCCAGCCCCACCTCGCCGATCGCGATGAACCCGCTCGGCAGAGCGACGTCGTTGTTCGAGCTGGCGGCGGCCAGGGCCAGGGCCAGGTCCACGGAGGGCTCGCCCAGTTTCACCCCGCCCACGGTCGAGGCGTACACGTCCATGTTGGCCAGCTTCATCCCGGTGCGCTTCTCCAGCACGGCGAGGATCATGTTCACCCGCGAGGTGTCCAGGCCCGAGGTCGCGCGGCGGGGCGCGGGCAGGGGCGTCGGAGCGACCAGTGCCTGCACCTCGGTGATGAGGGGGCGCCGACCTTCCAGGGTGACGGTGACACACGTGCCCGGCACCGGGTCGGTCCGCTCGGTGAGGAAGAGCCCGCTGGGGTCGGGAAGGCCGTAGATGCCCTTCTCGGTGAGCTCGAAAACGCCGATCTCGTCGGTGGGCCCGTAGCGGTTCTTGACCGCGCGCAGCAGGCGCAGCTGGGAGTGGCGCTCGCCCTCGAAGTGGAGGACGACGTCCACCAGGTGCTCCAGCAGGCGGGGACCGGCGATCGAGCCGTCCTTGGTGACGTGGCCGACCAGCACGGTGGCGATGCCGCGCTCCTTGGCGATCTGGATGAGCGCACCGGTGACCTGTCGGATCTGGGTGACGCCGCCCGGGACGCCCGCGGCCTCGGGGGAGACCATGGTCTGCACCGAGTCCACGATCAGCAGCTGCGGCGCGACGGCGTCGACGTGGCTCGCGAGGGTGGCCACGGAGGTCTCGGCGGCGAGGAAGAGCTGGTCGGACAGGGCTCCGAGGCGCTCGGCGCGCAGCCGGACCTGCCCAGCGGACTCCTCGCCCGTCACGTAGAGGACGGGCGCCTTGGCGGCGCGCATGGCGGCGACCTCCAGGAGGAGCGTCGACTTGCCCACGCCGGGCTCGCCCGCCAGCAGGACGACACCGCCGGGGACCGCTCCGCCGCCCAGGACGCGGTCGAGTTCGTCCACCCCGGTGGGAACCGCCTCGGCGCTCTCCACGCTGATCTCGGTGATGGGGCGGGCCCGGGAGGTCACCGGGGCCGACGCGACGGCCATGGGCGCGGGGGCCCCGGCCTCCTCGACGGTGCCCCAGGCCTGGCACTCGCCGCAGCGCCCCACCCACTTGAGGGTGGTCCATCCGCACTCGGCGCACCGGAACGTCGTCTTCGCAGCTTTTGCCATGGGCGACACGCTAACGGCTGTGGGGGACAGGCCCGAATGGAATCGGGAGCCCCAGGAAACACAAGAAAGTTACCTACCGGTTAGGTCAAGGGTTTCGTAAGTCATGTTAGAGAGTATGTGGGGAGAGTCACCCTCGCCCCATGGTCAGAACACTCCTGTGCCCCCGCTCCTTGGAGAGAGGAAATCCCTCGTGTTCCGTACGAACCGAACCCCCGCCATCCCCCGTGCCTCCCGAGACGGTGAGCGCCCCGGCGCGCTGCGCCGTCTCGCCCGGTTCACGGCCCCCCTGGCACTCGCCGCCATGGGGATCTCGCTGGCCACCGCGCCCGTCGCCGCCGAGGAGGCCCAGGCGACCGAGGCGGCCGCCTTCGAGCACTACGTGGCCATCGGCGACTCCTTCGTCGCGGGCCCCCTGGTCCAGGCCCAGGCCAACATGCCGCTCCTCGGCTGCATGCAGTCCTCGGTCAACTACCCCAAGCGCCTCGCGGACGAGCTGGGGATCGCCGACCTCACCGACGTCAGCTGCTCCGGCGCGGTCATGAGCCACCTCTACGAGGCTCAGTTCGACGACACCCCGCCGCAGCTGGACGCGCTCCGGCCCGAGACCGACCTGGTCACGGTGGGGATCGCGGGGAACGACTTCGGTTTCTCCGAGGTTCTCCTGGAGTGCGCGAAGCGCAGCCTGGGCAACCCGCTGGGCAGCCCCTGCGCCGACTACTACGGTGACGAGCTCGACCAGCGGATCGAGGGACTGCGGGGTGAGGTCTCCGGCGTGTACGCGGACATCGCCGAGCGCAGCCCCAACGCCACGGTCCTCAGCGTCGGTTACCTCCAGATCCTGCCGGAGAGCGGCGGTTGCTGGCCGAGCACGCCGATCTCCCGTGGGGACGTCCCGTGGCTGGACTCCGCCCAGACCGCGCTCAACGCGATGCTCAAGGAGGAGGCCGAGGCCCAGGGGGCGGTCTTCGTCGACACCTTCGAGCGCGGCCACGACGTCTGCCAGGGTTCGGGCACCCGCTGGGTCGAGGGCCTGATTCCGGAGGACGGTGCGCCGATCCACCCGAACAACCTCGGCATGGCGGCGACGACCGACTTCGTGCGTTCCGCCCTGAACGTCCCGCAGCCGTAGCTGGCTGTAGCCGGTGGTGACCGACCTCGGCGGGCGAGTGGTCGTTTGGTGAATCGACGACCGATTTGCCCGCCGAGGTCAACCGGTCTTTACCGTCTTTGGATGCTGGTTGGACTACAGAGAGTGAATTTCCGTGATGTCTGTGTGACCAATGGTGGTGTGTTGGCGGCAGGGAGACCCGCGTCACAGAGGTGCGGGCTGCCCCGACGGGAGCACCCAGGGAGCACCACGTCATGCGAACACCACGACACCACGAGCAAACGCGGGCCTGCCGTTCCACCACCCACTCGGGGCGACAGGCCGCATCCGCCCAGGCGCGTCGCCGTAGGTCGCGCGCACTCCTCGTCGCAGCCCTCGCGGCCGCGACCGTAGCCGCCGGGGGAGCCCCGGCACAGGCCCAGCCCGTCTCCGCCGCGGCCCCGCACGAGGGCCCAGCGAACGCCGAGAACCGCGAGCGGGTCCACCAGTCCCTGTCCACCGACGGCGTGGAGAAGGCCATCGACGCGGCCGAGTCCCACAAGGGCAAGCCCTACGCGTGGGGCGGGACGGGGCCCAACTCCTTCGACTGCTCCGGACTGGTGCAGCACTCCTTCAAGCAGGCCGGCGTGAACCTGCCCCGCGTGGCCCAGGACCAGGTCCGGTCCGGGACCCGCGTGAGCTACTCCGACGCCCGACGCGGCGACGTCCTGTACTGGACGGACTCCGGCGGACACGCCTACCACGTCGCCATCTACCTCGGCGGTGACCGCATGATCGACGCACCGAGGTCCGGCGGGAAGATCTCCGAGCGGGACGTGACCCGCTACGACCTCGCCGGTGCCGTGCGACTCTGACCCCGTCACTTGCGGGGCCGTGCCACCGGGCGCGCCACTGATCTCCGACGGCCGTTCCCCGAGTGCCGGGGGCGGCCGTCCCCCCAGTTCAGGGGCCCGTGCGGACCCCGCGGGGAGCCCCCGCCACGCCGTGTCCACGCGGGCGCCCGCGCCAGATCGCCGAGGAGCGCATACTCTGGAACACGTGAGCCCTATCCAGGTCCCAGACGCGCCCGTGGTCCTCTCGTCGGCGTCGGTCTACCCGGAGAAGACCCCGGCCGCGTTCGAGATCGCCGCGAAGCTGGGGTACGACGGCGTGGAGGTCCTCGTCTCCTCCGACCCGGCCAGCCAGGACATCGAACTCCTCCGGCGCCTCTCGGACTACCACCAGATGCCCGTGACCGCGGTCCACTCCCCCTGCCTCGTGCTCACCCAGCGCGTGTGGGGGCGCGAGCCCTGGGGGAAGCTCCAGCGGTCCAAGGAGATGGCCGAGGCGCTGGGCGCCAGGACGGTCGTGGTGCACCCCGCCTTCCGCTGGCAGCGCGAGTACGCCCGCGACTTCGAGAACGGCGTGGCGCGCATGCAGGACGAGACCGACGTGGTCTTCGCGGTCGAGAACATGTACCCGGTGCGCGTGCGCGACCGCGAGGTCGTCCCCTACGCCCCGAGCTGGAACCCGCTCGACCGGGACTACCCGGACGTCACCCTCGACCTCTCGCACACCGCCATGTCCGGCTCCGACGCGATGGACATGGCCAGGAGGCTGGGCGACCGGCTGTCCCACGTGCACGTGACGGACGGCTTCGGCGGCCAGAACCTGGACGAGCACCTGATCCCGGGACGCGGCACTCAGCCCGTGGCCGAACTGCTCGAACACCTCGCGGGCAGCGGTTACGAGGGGCAGCTGGTGCTGGAGGTGAGCACCCGTAAGTCCGTGGACCGCGAGGCGCGCATGCGCGAGCTGGCCGAGGCGCTGGCCTTCACCCGGCTGCACTTCGCGCAGGGGCCGCCCGAGCCCGAACCCACGCTGGGCCGCCGTGAGCGCATCGCGCTGCTGCGCGGGCGCGGCCAGTCCCCGCCCCGGCGCTTCTCCGTCGACCCCGGCGGGTCGGTCGACGACGAGGGTAAGGCCCAGGACTGACCGCCGGGGCGGGTCCGCCTCCTCGGACGTCCACTCCGTGGGACGCGTGGTCGGCGCGGGAGCCTCCGGGCGGCTAGCGTGGAGTGAACGCGCAGAGAGGACCCCTAATGATCGCGATCATCGGCGCAGGAAAGATGGGCGAGGCGTTGCTCGCCGGGCTGCTGGCCGAGGGCCACGCACCGGAGGACGTGCTCGTCACGGAGCCGCGCGAGGAGCACGCGGCGGAGCTGCGCGCCCGTCACGGGGTCGAGACGGTTCCGGCGGGGGACGCCGCCAAGCGGGCGGGCACCCTGCTGCTGGCCCTCAAGCCCCAGGACATGCTGGCCCTGCTGGACGATCTCGCCCCGCACCTGACTCGCGACCACCTGGTCATCTCGGTGGCCGCCGGGCTGACCACCGCGGTGATGGAGAACCACCTGTCCTCGGGCGTACCGGTCGTGCGCGCGATGCCCAACACCCCGGCGCTCATGGGCCGGGGGATGACGGCCGTCTCCGGCGGGGCGTTCGCGGAGGCCGAGCACCTGGACCGGGCCGAGGAGCTGCTGGGTGCGGTTGGCGAGGTCCTCCGGGTCGGTGAGCAGCACATGGACACGGTCACCGCCATCTCCGGGAGCGGACCGGCCTACTTCTACTTCATCGCGGAGACCATGATCGAGGCCGGAGTGGCCATGGGTATGCCGCGGGTCACCGCGCAGCGCCTCGTGGGGCAGACGATCACCGGGGCCGCGGCCATGCTCGACGGTTCGGGGGAGCACCCGGTGGTCCTGCGCGAGGCGGTGACCTCGCCGGGGGGCACCACGGCGGCCGCGCTGCGTGAGCTGGAACGACACGGAGTGCGCACGGCCTTCACGGACGCGATCGAGGCGGCGCGGGACCGGAGCAGGGCGCTGTCGGAGAGCTAGCCACGGGTGAATGTGACCTAATTCACTCATGGATTTCCTGGCTCCTCTGGTCGTGAGGTGTCGGACATTGCGTCCTACCTGACGAATAAAGTCGGGATAAGAGGGGCTCGTCCCCTCTTCCCTCCGACTCTGTACGTCTTCCCCTCACTGATTCCGGGGCCCCATGACAACTCCTCAACCCCCTTCGGACCCGTCCAACGTCCCGGGCCAGCCCGGGTCCGCGACTCCGCACCCTGCTCCGAGCGGTCCCCAGAACCCCGTCGGGGGTCCGGTCGCGGGAGGCAACCCCGCCGCCGGTCACCCGTCCGGCGGCCAGTCTCCCCCCGGCGGCCAGCCGCCCGGCGGACCACCCCCGGGCGGGCCGCCGCCCGGTGGTCCGCCTCCCATGGGTCAGGGGCCCGGCGGTCCGCCTCCCGGTGGACCCGTGGGCCCGGGTGGCCCCGGCGCTCCCATGGGTCCCGGCGGACCCGGTGGTCCCCCGCCCGGCACGTTCGGCGGCCCCCCGCCCGTGGGAACCCCCTCCGGCGGCAACCCGCCCTTCGGACCGCCTCCGGGAGGACCGCCGCCCGGAGGGATGCCTCCGGGAGGACCGCCCCCCGGTGGGATGCCGCCCGGCGGCATGCCCCCCGGACCGCCCTCCGGCCAGTTCGGTGGCCCCCCGCCGCCGCCCCTGCCCCCGCTCGGCCTCTTCAAGTCCAAGGCGGGGCTGCGCGCCGCGCTGCTCAACCTGTCCGGTGTGGGCGCGGGCTACTTCTACCTGCGCAGCTGGGTGTTCTTCGGGATCAACCTGGCCGTCACCCTCGGCCTGCTGGTCACGGCCGCCGTCATGGGCGCCGCCGACAACCTGCTCACCTGGGCCCCGGCCCTCCTCACGTGGGTCCTGGTCACCGTCGTGCACGGCCTCTTCGCCGGACGCAAGCACGATCGGCGCCTCATGGCCCGGGGCGAGCAGCCCACGGCCGGATCCAGGCCGGTCGTCCTGGCCGCCTGCCTCGTCGTGGTCATGGCGCTCTCGCTGATCGGCGTCTGGCAGACCGGTGAGTGGCGGCTCCGTGTCGCCGACACCGCCCACGCCGAGGGCGACTGCGACACCGCGATCGACGTCTACGGCCAGGTGGAGGGCGGCTTCCAGCTCTCCATGTCGCCGTCCCTGATGAACAGGGCCCGCGCGGGCGGCGAGGCCTGCGAGATCCTGCGCCGCGCCCAGTCCGACGTGGCCAACGAGGCCTACGACCACGCGCTGGAGTCCTACACCGACTACTTCGCGCACGCGGGCTCCCGCTGGGAGGACACCGACGGCAGCATCGCGGAGATCCACTTCGACTACGCCGCCCAGCTGGCCGCCGACGCGGACCAGACGTACACGGGAACCGTGACCGACGAGGTCAGGGAGGCCTTCCGGCAGGCGCAGGAGACCTACGCGTTCATCGCCGAGGACTTCTCCGACACCCCGTCCGCCGCACAGGTGCCCGACGCCCTCGTCGAGCTGTACGACGTGGCCACCGGCGACTACCAGTCGGAGAACTGGTGCTCGGCCTTCGACCAGATCGGGATGTTCGACGACCTCTCCTGGGACGCCGCGCCCGACATCGCCGAGCGCATCGAGGAGGAGCGTCCCGACGCCGCGCTCAACTGCGGTTGGGCCCAGGTGGACTCCGGTGACCTCGACGACGCGGACGAGACGGTCGAGTACCTGGAGGCCAGCTACCCGGACTACGAGACCGACGACGTCGAGAAGCTCACCAAGCACATCGGCGCCGGTCGCATCGAGCAGAAGATGGACCTCCAGACCATCTTCGGTGAGTCCTCGATCGAGGACATGAGCCCGTACGAGACCGGCGGCGGCGACAAGGTCGTCATCGAGTTCACCAACAACTCGCCGGAGGAGATGCACTTCATGTACGTGGGCCCGGACGCGGTCCACGGCGAGGAGTTCACCGACCCCTGTGAGGGCTGCGAGGTCTACAGCTCGCCGCCCACCGGGAACTCCTGCTTCGACGACGGCGAGGTCATGCGGATCGAGCTGGACCCGGGCGAGTACCGGCTGATGATCACCTCCACCGAGTCCGGCTTCGGCAAGCCCCTCCACGGCACCAAGAATCTCAAGGCGGGCGAGACCTACAAGTCCTGCTACTACAAGATGGAGAACAGCTAGGGACGCGCGGCGGCGGGACCGCCGTCATGGGCCCCGGCCCCGGAGGGAACCCCCTCCGGGGCCGTTCCCGTCCCCCGGGGCCGCGTTCCAGCGCGAGGACGCCCGAGAACCGAACCGGACCCGGGGTTCTGCCCGGGCCCGGCCTTGCGTACTGTGTGCTTCGGAGCACGCACACCTGAAACGGGGGTCACCACATGGGAGGGCGCACGTCCTGCTCACTTCGGGTGGCATGGGACGACGGACTCACCGCCTACGACTTCGGGCCGCAGCACCCGATGGCGCCGATCCGGGTCGAGCTGACCATGGCGCTCAGCCGCGAGCTGGGCGTCTTCGAGGGTGCCGGGGTCGACCTCCTGGACGTCGAACCGGCCTCGGACGAACTCCTCTCCCTGGTGCACGACCCCGCCTACATCGAGGCGGTCAAGCGGGCCGGCCGGACCCTGGAGCCCGACGACGCCCACATGCTCGGGACCACCGACAACCCCGTGTTCCCCCACATGCACGAGGCCTCCGCGCTGATCGCGGGCGCCTCCGTGGCGGCGGCCAGGGCCGTGTGGACGGGACAGAGCGCGCACGCCGCCAACATCGCGGGCGGACTCCACCACGCCATGCACGGC
This sequence comes from Nocardiopsis sp. L17-MgMaSL7, assembly GCF_003182025.1. NCBI lineage: Bacteria > Bacillati > Actinomycetota > Actinomycetes > Streptosporangiales > Nocardiopsidaceae > Nocardiopsis > Nocardiopsis sp. L17-MgMaSL7. The sequence goes on from NZ_QGTF01000007.1 coordinate 219,807, forward strand.
AACGCGTGGGGGTTCTGCGTCTACAACGACCCCGCGCTGGCCATCGCCTGGCTCCTGGAACAGGGCGCCAAGCGCGTCGCCTACGTCGACGTGGACGTCCACCACGGGGACGGCGTCCAGAACGCCTTCTACGACGACCCCCGGGTCCTCACCATCAGCCTCCACGAGTCACCGGCGACCCTGTTCCCGGGCACCGGGCACGCCTCGGAGGTCGGCGGCCCCAACGCCGAGGGGTACGCCGTCAACGTCCCCCTGCCCGCCGGTACCGGCGACACCGGCTGGCACCGCGCCTTCGACGCCGTGGTCCCCCCACTGCTGCACGAGTTCCAGCCGGAGATCCTGGTGACCCAGCAGGGCTGCGACACCCACGCCCTCGACCCCCTGGCCAACCTCACCCTCAGCGTGGACGGGCAGCGCCGGGCCTACGAGGAGCTGCACAAGCTGGCGCGCAAGACGGCGGGCGGCCGCTGGCTGCTGTTCGGCGGCGGCGGCTACGGCCTCGTCCACGTCGTGCCCCGGGCCTGGACCCACCTGTTGGCCGAGGCAGCGGGCGCGCCCATCGACCCGGACCGGGAGACCCCGCAGGGGTGGCGCGACTTCGTGCGCCAGCGCACCGGCGAGCTGGCCCCGCTCTACATGACCGACGGCCGAGGGGTCTCCTTCACCCCCTTCGAGCAGGGCTACGACCCCGGGGACCCCGTCGACCGGGCCATCCACGCCACCCGTACCGCGGTGTTCCCCAGCCACGGGATCGACCCCACCCTCTGAGCCGGACCCCTCCGCCCCCTCACCACCCCGGCGCCGCCGTCGATCACACCACGGTGAAATCTCCGCGATTGCCGCGTGGCGCGCGTTCAGCGGGTAGGAAGGGGATTAATACCGGGCGAACAGGAGCCGAAGCCGTGGTGGTCGCGCGGCGTGTCACCGGCTCGCCGCGCAGACGAGGAAGGGGAACGCAGGTGACGCCGCCGACACGCGCCGAACTCATCACCTATCTGGTTCGCACGGGGATCGCGGGGCACGTCGACACCCCACGGCAGAACAACCTGCGCCACTACCGGAGGCTCGTGCAGAAGGACCCGTACCACCAGTTCGGGCTGACCTTCGCACACGACTGGACGTACGCCGAGGTCCTCGCCCTGATGAACAAGCGCTGCGGCGTGGTGGGGGACGAGGAGTACGTCTGGGGGATCGACACGATCGACCCCGACCTCACCATCGACGCCCTGGAGGCCCTCGCCGACCGGCTGGCGCTGGCGGCCCGGCGGCAGGAGAGCGTCATGTTCGCCACCGGACACCCGCGCAACCTCCGGGAGACCTACCAGTCGTGGAAGGACGCGCTCACCGCACGCGGGTGCAAGGTCCTCACAGCGGCGGGCGGCTACTCCTACGAAGTGACCACCGAACGGCCGCCGAACCGGCGGATCGTGGTCTGGCGGGAGGACGTGGCCCTGGTGACGGACGGACACCTGCCCCGGCACAGCCACCACCCCTTCGCGATGCGGGCGATCCTGGCGGAGCTCACGGACCGGGGTGAGCCATGGCCGCAGTTGGTCATCGCCGACCACGGTTTCGCGGGTGCCGCAGGAGAGGCGGGAGTGCCCACGGTGGGGTTCGCCGACTGCAACGACCCCGCTCTGTTCCTCGCCGAACACGAGGGGAAACTGCTGGTCACCGTGCCTCTCGACGACGGATACCTACCCGAGGACTACGCTCCGCTGCGCGACTACGTGCTCGCCAGAGCGGGCCTTCTTTGAGCGTGATCGGCCATTTATACCCAGCGTTAAACCTCATCTGACCCTTGGTCAACGCACAGCCACGAAGACAGCACGATCGACCTTCCGTAGAGGGGAACTCGGCTCTACTCTGAAAACGGACGTGTCAGTAGTGACAGCATGACACGCTGGCGTGTCGGTGGGGCGGGGACTGTTTCGCCGGGGTCCCCCGAGCACCGTGAGGCACGCCAGGGCTGAACGGTAGACAATGCTCACGTCCGGGAATGAGGGCGTCGGAAGATGAACGGGAGCAAACCGCCTCTCGAAGAGGTCAGGTTCCTGACCGTGGCGGAGGTCGCCACGATCATGCGTGTGTCCAAGATGACCGTTTACCGAATGGTGCACTCGGGAGTTCTCCCCGCGATTCGTGTGGGGCGTTCCTACCGGGTCCCCGAACGGGCCGTACACGACTACCTCCGCGAGGCATTCGTCGAGGCTGGTTGAACAGGCCAGGCCGGACCCGGGGGCGGGGCCCACTGACCCAGCGCCCGATCCGCCGACCACTCAGGGGCGATGTTCCCCAGCATCGCCCCTGACGTGTGCCGTCCCGCGTGCGACGCCCCTCCCTCCGCGTCCGCGCTCCCACCTGCTTCCGGGCACCGGTCACCTCGGGCGTCGCAGCGGGGAACCTTCCATGTGTCGGGGCGGCCGAGCCGGCCCCAGGGCATCTACTACACTTTGTCGTTGTTGTAGTCCGCCCTGATCACACCCGGTTCGCGAGGTCCCCTCGATGCCCAGTAGCAGCCCAGGTACGCGACGCCGTCGTGCCGTGCCGTCCCTGTCGGCCGCCGCGGTGGCGGCCGTCCTCGTCCTGTCCGGCTGCGCCGGGGGGACCGAGATCGAGCCCGGGGGCGAGGAGGACCGGTTCATCTCGGGTGACGGCAGTGCCACGGTCTTCGAGGACGGCGAGCGCGCGGCCGCGCCGGAGGTGACGGGGACGACCTTCGAGGGCGACGAGTTGTCGCTGTCGGAGTACGAGGGCCGGATCCTGGTCGTGAACGTGTGGGCGAGCTGGTGCGGCCCCTGCCGCGCCGAGCAGCCGGTGCTGGACGAGGTACACGCCGAGTACGGGGAGCTGGGCGTGGACTTCCTCGGTGTGAACATCAAGGACAACGAGACGGCGGCGATCGCCTACACCGAGAACAAGGGTGTGGAGTATCCGAGCCTGTACGACCAGCCGGGGGAGATCCCGCAGGCGTTCCGTGAGACGGTGCCGCCGCGGGCGATCCCGAGCACGCTGCTGATCGACCCCGAGGGGAACATCGCGGCGCGGGTGATCGGTCCGACGACCTACGGCCAGTTGACGGGGTTGCTCGACCCGCTGGTGGTGGAGTTCGACCTGGGTGATCCCGAGGAGCGGACGCGGGTCTCGGAGCTGGAGGGCTACGGCGAGGGCGCCGAGCCCACCGAGGACACCGAAGGCGCGGAGCCCTCCGAGGACGCGACCGCCCCGGGCTCCGACGAGGACGCCCAGGACGGGAACGGCGACTGATGGACGCGATCGGCACCACCGTCATGTCCGGCTCCCTCCTCCTGGCCGCCCCCCTCGCCCTGGCCGCCGGACTGGTCTCCTTCCTCTCCCCGTGCGTGCTGCCCCTGGTCCCGGGCTACCTGTCGTACGTGTCCGGGATGAGCGGTTCCCACGTGCGGGAACGCCAGGCGAACGCCCCCGACTCCGCCTTGGGCGGCGAGGGCACGACCGCCACGAGCACGATCGCCGACGTCGACGCCGAGCTGGCCCGACGCCGCTGGACCATGGTCACCGGCAGCGTCCTGTTCATCGCGGGGTTCAGCCTGGTGTTCGTCGCCGTGGGCGGGTTCATCGGCTGGCTCGGTGACCTCCTCATGGACCACACCGACCCGATCACCCGCGTGCTCGGCGCTCTCACCATCCTCCTCGGCCTGGCCTTCATGGGCGTGCTGCCCGGGCTGGGACGCGAGTTCCGCTTCCACCGCCTGCCCCGCGCCGGTCTCGCGGGCGCCCCGCTGCTCGGTGTGCTGTTCGGCCTGGGCTGGACGCCGTGCATCGGCCCGACCCTGGCGGCGGTTCAGACGCTGGCCTTCATCGAGGGCGGGGCCGGTCGCGGCATGCTCCTGTCCCTGGTCTACTGCGTCGGGCTGGGCCTGCCGTTCATCGTGGCGTCGCTGCTCTACCGGCGGGCGCTGAACGCGTTCGGCTGGCTCAAGCGCCACACCCGGACCGTCACCGTGGTCGGCGGTGTCATGCTCGTCCTGGTCGGCCTGGCGATGGTGACGGGTCTGTGGACCCAGATGACCATCGCCATGCAGGGCTGGGCCGCCAACTTCCAGACGGTGATCTGACTTGAGTACGCGTACGTCCGAGAACTCCGAGAGCGCCGACCAGGCGAAGGCGCCCGAGCCCGGGAAGCCCGCGCCGAAGGGGCTGGGCCCCATGGGCTGGGTCCGGTGGGTGTGGCGCACGCTCACCTCGATGCGCACCGCGCTGATCCTGTTGTTCATGCTGGCCGTGGGGGCGATCCCGGGGTCGATCCTGCCGCAGAACGTGGTGAGCGTCGACGAGGTCGCCACCTACTTCCGTGAGAACCCCGAGCTGGCTCCGTGGCTGGACCGGTTCTACCTGTTCGACGTGTTCTCCTCCCCCTGGTATGCCGCGATCTACCTGCTGCTGTTCGTGTCGCTGGCCGGGTGTGTGATCCCGCGGGCCCTGGTGCACGCCAAGGCGGTGCGGGCGCGTCCGGTGGCGACCCCGCGCAACCTCGGGCGGATGCCGTACGTGGCCCGGTTCGGCACCGCAGCCTCGCCGGAGAGCGCCCTGGAGCAGGCCCGCAAGGTGCTCAAGGGGTACCGGGTCGAGCGGTACGGGGACTCGGTCTCGGCCGAGACCGGGTACCTGCGCGAGGCGGGCAACGTCCTGTTCCACTTCTCCCTCCTGGCCCTGCTGCTGGCCCTGGCGGCGGGATCCTTCTTCGGATACCGGGGCAACATGCTGCTGGTGGAGGGGGACGGGTTCGCGAACACGCTGCCCTCCTACGACGCCATCTACCCGGGGCACTGGACCGACACCGACGCCTTCGAGCCGTTCACGATCCACCTGGACAGTTTCGAGGCCTCCTTCATCGACGACGGGGACCTGCGGGGGCAGGCCGAGTCCTACGTGGCGGAGCTGAGCTACACGGAGTCGCCCGGGGCCGAGGTGCAGCAGCACACCCTGGAGGTCAACCACCCTCTGAGCGTGGACGGAGTGCAGGTCTACCTGCTGGGGCACGGGTACGCGCCGCAGTTCGAGGTCCGCAACGGCGACGGGGACCTGGTCTTCGACCAGGCGGTCCCGTTCCTGCACCGCGAGACGATGAGCTACACGTCCGACGGTGTGGTGAAGGTGCCCGACACCGGCGGCGAGGAACTGGGCTTCGTCGGGGTCTTCCTGCCCACCGCCGCCGAGGATCCCGAGGGTGAGCTGGTCTCGACCTTCCCCGGGGCACAGAACCCGAGGGTGACGCTGGAGGCTTACCAGGGCGACATGGGAATGGTGGATCCGCAGTCGGTCTACCAGCTCCAGACCGCCGGGATGGAACCGCTGGGGGAGTCCCCCGTCCTGGCGGTGGGTGACACCTGGGAGCTGCCCGACGAGGCCGGCTCGATCACCTTCACCGGCTACAAGGAGTACGCCACGCTCCAGAGCAACCGGGACGGCGCCCGCCTGCCCGCGCTGGGTGCGGCCACGGCCGCCGTGGCGGGGCTGCTCCTGACCCTGTTCGTGCGCCCCCGCCGTGTGTGGGTGCGCGCGACCAAGGGGGAGGACGGCACGACCCGCGTGGAGCTGGCCGGGCTCGGCAAGACCGAGGTCGCCGGCGACAACGCCGAGTTCCACGAGATCACCAAACGGCTCGCCGGACGGCTCAGGAGCGAGCCCGACGACGGCCCCCACACCACATCCGACCCGCGAGGGTCGACGACAAGAGGGAGTGACCGGTGACGTACACACTCGCCGGACCGGTGGACGAGACGATGGCGTCGGCCAGTGACACGTTGATCATCGCGATGATCGTGACGTACGCGGCCGCGCTGTTCCTCTTCGCCATCGAGGCCGCCTACGGACAGCGCACCAAGCTCAGGGCCGGACGCCTCATGCCCGTGGGCGCGGGCTCCGTCGAGGGCGCCGACGACGGTGACATCGAGGTCAACGTCCGCACGGACGAGGGGGAGGCGCAGGCCTCCCAGAGCGTGCTGGGCCGGATCGCACTGGGTGTGACGGCGCTGGGCTTCCTGCTGGGCTTCGCCCAGATCGTCACCCGGGGGCTGGCCGCGGGACGTTGGCCCTGGGGCAACATGTTCGAGTTCGTGGTGGCGATGTGCCTGGTGGCCGTCGGTGCCCTGCTCTACGCCTCCTGGCGCTACCAGGCCCGCTTCCTGGGCGCGTTCGTCCTGGTCCCCGTGCTGATCCTGCTGGGCATCGGTGTGCGGTGGCTGTACGTGGACCCGGGCCCGCTGATCCCGGCGCTCCAGTCCTACTGGGTGCCGATCCACGTCACCGCGGTGATCATCGCAGGCGGCGCCTTCATGGTCTCCGGCGCGGCGGGCATCACCTACCTGGTGGCGCACCGGGCCGAGGCGAAGCGGGCCCTGGGGGAGAAGGTGGCCGGCATCTCCGGACGCCTGCCCAGCTCCGAGCTGCTCGACCGCATCTCGCACCGGTTCATCCTCTTCGCGTTCCCGCTGTGGACCTTCGGTGTCATCGCCGGTTCCGTGTGGGCGGACGAGGCGTGGGGCCGGTTCTGGGGGTGGGACCCCAAGGAGGTGTGGTCCTTCATCTCCTGGGTGATCTACGCGGCCTACCTGCACGCCCGGGCGACCGGTGGCTGGCGCGGCCCGAAGGCGACCTGGATCAACGTGATCGGCTTCCTGACCGTCATGTTCAACTTCTTCGCCGTGAACTACATGTTCAGCGGGCTGCACTCCTACGCCTGACCCCGGTCGGGGCAGTGGGACGAAGGTGGGGCCGTACCCGTCCGGGTACGGCCCCACCTCTGTGTTCCGGGTACCGCGACTGTCGCGCGCGGTGCGGCGTGTGCCAGCTCCTGCGGAGGCTCAGTCCTCCGGATCGATCCGACGGTTGAGGTCCTTGAGGAACTCCGGATCGTCGTCGGGACCGAGCGGGTGCGGGCTGTCCGAGGGCTTGGCGAAGTCTGACGGGTCGAGGTCGTCCACGGACCTGACGGCCTCGGCGGGGGAGGACGCGTTGCCCAGGACGGAGACGGGCTTGGGCGGACGACCGAGGAAGAGCCACAGGATCGAACCCACGGGCATGAACAGGGCGATGACGACCAGCCACAGGACCTTCGGAAGGTTCCGGATCTCCTGGGCAGGAGTGGTCAACGCGTCGAAGAACGCGTACACCCATAGAACGATCGACACGAGCGTGATCAGGCCACCGAGCCACACCATGGTTCCAGCCTACTCTTGCTGTCGACCCCTCCCGGCCGGGGACACCGGCCCGGGTACGGGGCAGACCACCGGGGGTCGTCGGGTCCGGGACCGTCGGGGGCGTGCCGAACGTTCCTTCAGGTGGTGCTCTCGCTCGGTTCCCCGAGTAGGAGGGCCCGTACCTCGGACTCCCGGAAGCGGCGGTGCCCGCCGGGGGTCCGAATGCTGCTGATGCGCCCGGAGGCGGCCCAGCGAGTCACGGTCTTGGGATCAACCCGGAAGAGTGAGGCCACTTCCCCGGGGGTCAACAGGCGTTCGCTTGCTCGTTCCACCTTCACATTCCCCCAATCGTGCCCGCCTGGACTGAGGGGGCGGCGGGCGTTTGATCCCCTAGTGTGCACGAGTTGGTCCGTTTCCTCCCTAGTTTTCGGAGAAATTGCGGCGTTCGGGGGAGAAGCGGGGGATATGTGATCGGAACGTGATGTTCAGACCCGGCTGTCGGGATTGCAAACATCCCATGACTATCTGAATCCAGTGCTGACCGCGCGCGGCCTGCGACGGGACACACCCCGCCCTGGTGCGGACCGGCGAAGACACGCCCTTAACCTGGAGGTAAGGCTGCCTGATCCGGGACACCACCCCTTCGACCGCGGTCGCATGACTCGGCCGTCCACGCACCTGATCTGCGTGGATGGGTTCGCTGCCCAATCTAGTGCAGGTAAACGTCTGTTGTGAGGCTTTTTGATGCGTAGCTGGCTGACCTATACCGCCGCCCGCGTGGCGCTGTTCGCGGGCGCCTTCGGCGTCGTCTACCTCTTCGGCGCGCGCTCGTGGATCGCGTTGGTTCTCGCGTGGCTGATCAGCGGCCTCGCTTCCTACGTTCTCCTTTCCAAGTGGCGCGACCAGATGTCGGCCTCGGTCGACGACTGGTCGAAGAAGCGTCAGGAACAGGACAAGGCCGTGGGGGGCCGACTGGAGGGCGGCGCGGCCCGGGAGGACGAGATCCAGGACGAGCTCCTGCGCGCCCAGGAGTCCGAGAACCCCCAGAAGTGACCGACGGGGCGGTGGTCCGACCGCTCGGACACCACCCCGTGGCCACTCCCTGTCAGGCGCTCACCTGACGCCGGCGCCTCACAGGGCCGGGAACATCCCCAGACGTGCGTGGTACTCGCCCGCCAGACGATCGGTGTCGCTGCCGACGTAGAGGCCGTCGGAGGTCGCGTGCAGCGCCTCCACGCCGTGGCCCCGCGAGCGTCCCGGGTTCCAGGGCAGGGCCCGGCCCGTGTCGGGGTTCACCGCGGCGATGCCCTCGCGGGCGACCGAACCCGGACCGGGGTTCAGGGCGCCCTTCTCGTTGTCCATCCAGCGCTGGTGTCCGCCCACGTAGACGGCGGACGAGGTGACCTCGACCGAGTACAGGGTGTCCCCGCCGGTCAGGTTGGACCAGGTGGGGTCGGAGTTCGCGGCGTCGGTGTTCTCGAACCGGGCCGTGGACTTGCACAGGCCGGGCTTCACCTCAGGCCCGCCCCCCGTCACCACGGCGAAGTAGGAGCCGTCCGGGGCGAAGTCCATCTGCCGCATGTAGGTGTGGATGGCCGAGTAGTCGCACTCCGCCTCGTAGGCCGAGGTCGACCAGGTGGTGGGCGCCCCCTTCGCGGTGTCGATCATGGCGATCTGGTACCGGTCCAGGCCGTCGACCTTGGTGAACGTCCCGTTGATGGCGAGCCTGCGGCCGTCCGGGCTCAGGGCCAGCTCCTGTACGCGCAGGACGCCCCGGCGCTGTTCGGAGATGGTCGGGGTGAAGTCCGCGTCCACCCGGCCGGTCGCGGGGTCGATCCGGGCCAGTCCGGTGCGCTCCTGCCCGCTCACCCCGGTGAAGTTGCCGCCGACGTAGACCTGGCGTCCGTCGCTGGCGAGCCGGTACACGCTCCCGTCGTCCAGCTTCGCGCCGAAGCCGGAGACGTTCCGGCCGGTCCTGGCGTCGACGCGGGCGATGCCCCGGCTTGCCGAGCCGTTGACCCGCTGGAACTGGCCGCCGATGATCAGCGACCCGTTCGGGCCCTCGGCCAGGGTGTTGACGGTGCCGTCCACCTGCGGGGCGAAGCCGGGCAGGAGTTCGCCGGTGCCGTGCCGGAAGGCGAACAGGTTGCGCCGGTTGTGGGTCCGGGCGCCGTCGGCGTCGGACACGCTCTCGAACTCCCCGCCCACCACGACGGTGTCGCCGATCCGGAGGATGTCCTTGACCGTCCCGTCCAGGACGTGCGGGGTCCACTGGACCGGCTGTTCGCTGACCACGCCTTGGTGGGGTGCGGCGAGGGCGGGCGCGGCGGTCGCGACCCCCAGCGGGAACAGGAGTAGGGAGCTCATCGTCAGGGCGACGAACGATCGGGCCGGTTTCACGGGACTCCTCGGGCGCGCGGTGGTGGTTTCGGTCACCACATCATTGCACGGAGTATGCGTTTGACTACGTCAAGTAATCGACCGTCTGCCTGGTCAGTGCCCTTCCGGGCTCCTGTGCGGCCCGGTCCTCCGCGCTGTCCGGCCACCCTTAGGCTGGTGCCATGACCCGCGCGAAGCTCGACAAGAAGCCCCAGGACGTCGCCGCGATGTTCGACGGCATCGCAGAGAACTACGACCTCGTCAACGACGTCATCTCGCTCGGCCAGGACCGCGTCTGGCGACGCGCGGTGGTCGACGCGGTCGACGCCCACAGCGGCGAACTGGTGCTGGACCTGGCCGCGGGTACCGGAACCTCCTCGGAGTCCTTCATCAAGAAGGGCGCCCGCGTGATCGCCTGTGACTTCTCGCTGGGGATGCTCCAGAACGGGGCCCGGCGCCGGGGCGGCGCCTCGCGAGCGGGGGTGACCTTCGTGGCCGGGGACGCGCTCTCGCTGCCCTTCGCCGACGAGACCTTCGACGCGGTGACGATCTCCTTCGGTCTGCGCAACGTCGCCGACGTGGACCAGGCGCTGCGGGAGCTGCGTCGGGTGACCAGGGTCGGCGGCCGGTTGGTCATCTGCGAGTTCAGCCACATCCCGGTGGAGTTCGTGGACAAGCTGTACTCGACCTACCTGATGGCGGCGCTGCCGAAGATCGCCGGGGCCTTCTCCGGCCGCTCCGAGGCCTACGACTACCTGTCGGAGTCGATCATGGCCTGGCCCGACCAGGCGGAGCTGTCGAAGTACCTCCAGGGCGCCGGGTGGTCGCGGGTCGCGTGGCGCAACCTGACGCTGGGCACGGTGGCCCTGCACCGCGGCTTCCGCGAGAAGTAAAAACAGACATAGCACTCACAAGGCGAAAGTCTTCGCTTCTAACTTAAAAAGTACGCAAACCCCAAGGAATGATCTGTTCCTTGGGGTTTTTCTGTTACTCATGGGTCGCTTGTTGTTGAGCAGGTAGTGCTAGCTGCGCTTTTGACTGTTTGTGACGGCTTTGGTGGGTGTGTGGAGGCTTGTGGGCTCAATATCCGATTTTCCGAAGAATGCCCCCCGGGGGTCGCCTCCTGGCTCGTGAGGGTCTAGACTGCGGAAAAGTGGCTTGTGAAGTGCTTCACAAGGCCACGAGGCTTATGACACAAGACCCATGTCGGATATGTCGGAAGTCCCCAAACAACCCATAGCACCCCCCGTGAGCGGGTCGAACCCGCACTGACCCGCCACGGTGTACCGCGCGAGTAGTCGAGGACACATCCGTGAGCGAGACAGCCACCTCCTCTCCCAGAGGCCGGGAACGGATCGAGTACGACGCCGACGTCATCGTCGTCGGCGCTGGCCCTTCTGGCTCCACCACCGCCTACTACCTGGCCCAGGCCGGGCTTGACGTCCTGCTCCTGGAGAAGACCTCCTTCCCCAGGGAGAAGGTCTGCGGCGACGGCCTCACCCCGAGGGCGGTGAAACAGCTCACCTCCATGGGGATCACCTTCGAGGACGAGGGGTGGATCAAGAACCACGGCCTGCGCATCGTCGGGGCCGGCGTGCGTCTCGAACTGCCCTGGCCCGACCTCGGTTCCTATCCGGGCTTCGGCCTCGTGCGCACGCGCCTCGACTTCGACCAGATCCTGGTCAACCGGGCCGTGTCCGCCGGTGCCAAGCTCCTGGAGCGCACCAACGTCACCGGCCCGCTCATGGACGAGCGCAGCAACCGGATCGTCGGAGTGCACGCCAAGAACGCCGACCGCGAACCCGTGACCTTCCGGGCGCCGCTGGTCGTGGCCGCCGACGGCAACTCCTCCCGGCTCTCCGTCGCCATGGGCATCCGCAAGCGCGACGACCGGCCCCTGGGCGTGGCCGTGCGCACCTACTTCGAGAGCCCCCGGCACGAGGACGACTACCTGGAGTCCTGGCTGGAGCTGTGGGACCGCAGCGGAGACAAGGACGTCCTCCTGCCCGGCTACGGGTGGGTCTTCGGTGTCGGCGACGGCACCAGCAACGTCGGCCTCGGCATCCTCAACTCCACGTCCGCCTTCCAGGACGTGGACTACCGCAAGCTCCTGCGCCGGTGGACCGAGTCCATGCCCGAGGAGTGGGGCTTCACCGAGGAGAACCAGAAGGGCAAGATCCTCGGCGCCGCGCTGCCGATGGGCTTCAACCGGGTCCCGCACTACGCGCGCGGCCTGCTGCTGGTCGGCGACGCGGGCGGCATGGTCAACCCCTTCAACGGTGAGGGCATCGCCTACGCCATGGAGGCCGGGCAGATCGCCGCCGACGTGATCGTGCAGGCGCACGGCCGTCCCACCCAGCAGACGCGTGAGCGCGCCCTGCTGCGGTACCCGGAGGTCCTCGCCGACACCTACGGCGGCTACTACACGCTGGGCCGCTACTTCGTGAAGGTCATCGGCCAGCCCGAGTTCATGAAGTACGCGACCAAGTACGGACTGCGTCAGCGCACGCTCATGAAGTTCGTGCTGAAGATGCTCGCCAACCTCACGGAGCCGAGCAAGGGCGACGCCATGGACCGGGTCATCAACGGCCTGTCGAGGATGGCGCCCGCCGCCTAGCGGGCGAGGGCGCGCACACGCACGGCCGGACCGCCGCTTCCGCGTGGTCCGGCCACACCACAAGACATTTCGGGAAGAGCCGAGAGAAGCACGTGAAAACGTTCACAAGTCAGCCGGTCGCGCGCTCCGACCAGCCATTCAGTGGAGGAGGGTGAGCCGTGGAGCTGTACACACCGATATTCGTGCTCGGTGGGATCGGCGCCGCTTTCGTCGTCCTGTCGATGGTCGCCGGTGCGGTCATGGGACCCAAGCGGTACAACCGGGCCAAGATGCAGGCGTACGAGTGCGGAATCGAACCCACCCCCCAGCCCGCGGGCGGTGGCCGCTTCACCGTCAAGTACTACATGACGGCGATGATGTTCATCGTCTTCGACATCGAGATCATCTTCCTCATCCCGTGGGCCGTGCACTTCGACGCCCTCGGCTGGTTCGGCGTCATCGCGATCATCCTCTTCCTCGTGAACGTCTCCATCGCCTACGCCTACGAGTGGCGCCGCGGAGGCCTCGAATGGGACTGATCCAGCTGACCCCCCACGCCCCCGAACACACCCAGCCGCCCACCCCCGAGGAGGTCCGCAGCTGATGGGTATCGAAGAGAAACTGCCAGCCGGAGTCGCGCTCACCACGGTCGAACAGGTCGTCGGCCTGGCCCGCAAGTCGTCCATGTGGCCCGCCACGTTCGGTCTGGCCTGCTGCGCCATCGAGATGATGGCGGTCGGCGGCCCCCACTACGACCTCGCCCGGTTCGGCATGGAGAAGTTCGGCGCCACCCCGCGCCAGGCCGACCTCATGGTCGTGGCCGGACGGGTCAGCCAGAAGATGGCCCCGGTCCTGCGCCAGATCTACGACCAGATGCCCGAGCCCAAGTGGGTCATCGCGATGGGCGTCTGCGCCTCCAGCGGCGGCATGTTCAACAACTACGCGATCGTCCAGGGCGTGGACCACATCGTCCCCGTCGACATCTACCTGCCGGGCTGTCCGCCCAGGCCGGAGATGTTCCTGGACGCCGTGCTCAAGCTCCACGACAAGGTGCAGAACACCAAGCTCGGTGCCCACCGCGAGCAGGAGATCACCGAGACCGAGGAGCGCCTGCTCCGCCGTTCGCTGCCCCTGGTGACCAAGGACTGACATGAGCAACGAGAACGAGCGCGACGAGGCGGCGGAGAACCTCCCCGACCAGCTCGGTCGCGAGCGCTTGGCCGCACCGGTCAGGCGCACCGGCATGTTCGGCGCCCAGACCACGGGTGACACCTCCGGTTTCGGTGGCCTCCAGGTGCGGGGGAGCGCTCCCGCCCAGAGCCAGCGCCCCTTCACGGACCCCGACGACCCGCGCACCGCCGACTTCGACCGGGTCGCCGACGACCTGGAGGCGGCCCTCACCGCGATCGGCCGGGAGGCCGAGGTCGAGCGGGTGGAGGTCGACCGCGGTGAGATCACCTTCCACGTGCGCCGAGAGGCCCTGCTGGAGCTGGTCCGCGTCCTGCGCGACGACCCCGCGCTCCGGTACGAGCTGTGCACGGGCGTGGTCGGGGTCCACTACCTGGAGGACGCCGGACGCGAGCTGCACGCGGTCTACCACTTCCGGTCGATCACCCACAACAGCGTGATCCGGGTCGAGACCACCTGCCCCGACGCTGACCCGCACATCCCCTCGATCGTGTCGGCCTACCCGACCAACGACTGGCACGAGCGCGAGGCCTGGGACTTCTTCGGGATCGTCTTCGACGGCCACCCGTCACTGACCCGCATCCAGATGCCCGACGACTGGCACGGCCACCCCCAGCGCAAGGACTACCCGCTGGGCGGCATCCCGGTCGAGTACCGGGGCGCCACGGTGCCCCCGCCGGACGAGCGGCGGTCCTACACGTGAACCGCGCGGCCACCACACCAGCCACACGAAGGCCCCTCCAGAAGGGAGGCACGGCATGACCGTCACCGAGGACTACATCGACGCCTCCGGTGGGGACTGGGACGACGTCATCGAGAAGGCCCAGGGCACCAGCGCCGAACGCCTGGTCGTCAACATGGGCCCCCAGCACCCGTCCACCCACGGCGTGCTCCGCCTGATCCTCACGCTCGACGGCGAGACCTGTACCGAGGCCCGCGTGGGCATCGGCTACCTGCACACCGGCATCGAGAAGAACATGGAGTACCGGACGTGGACGCAGGGCACCACGTTCGTGACCCGCATGGACTACCTCACGCCGCTCTTCAACGAGACGGCGTACAGCCTGGCGGTCGAGAAGCTGCTCGACATCACCGACCGCGTGCCCGAGCGCGCCAGCGTCATCCGCGTGATGCTCATGGAGCTCAACCGGATGGCCTCGCACTTCGTGGCCATGGCGACGTTCGGCATGGAGCTGGGCGCCACCACGGTGATGACCAACGGCTTCCGTGAGCGCGAGATGATCCTGGACATCTTCGAGCTCGTCACGGGCCTGAGGATGAACCACGCCTACATCCGGCCCGGCGGGGTGGCGCAGGACCTGCCGCCCGGCGCCGTGGGCAAGATCCGTGAGCTGCTCAAGGAGATGCCCGAGCGCATCGGGACCATGCGCAAGCTCCTGGACGAGAACCCCGTCTACCTGGCCCGTACCAAGGACGTCGCGTACCTCAACCTGCCCGGTTGCATGGCGCTCGGCATCACCGGGCCGCTCGTGCGCGCCTCGGGCCTGGCCTGGGACCTGCGCAAGGCCAAGCCCTACTGCGGCTACGAGGACTACGAGTTCGACGTCCCGGTCTCCGACGGCGGTGACGTGTACGCCCGCTACCGGGTGCGCATCGCCGAGATGGAGGAGAGCCTCAAGATCGTCGAGCAGTGCCTGGACAAGCTCCAGCCCGGCCCGGTGATGATCGAGGACGCCAAGATCGGCTGGCCCGCCAAGCTGGCGCTCGGCCCGGACGGCATGGGCAACTCGCCGGACCACATCGCGCACATCATGAGCGGCTCGATGGAGGCGCTGATCCACCACTTCAAGCTGGTCACCGAGGGCTTCCGGGTCCCCGCGGGCCAGGCCTACGCGGCGGTGGAGAGCGCCAAGGGCGAGCTCGGCTGCCACGCGGTCAGCGACGGGGGCACCCGCCCCTACCGCGTGCACTTCCGCGACCCGTCCTTCACCCACCTCCAGGCCGTCGCCGCCATGTGCGAGGGCGGGACGGTGGCGGACGTCATCGCGGCCGTGGCCAGTATCGACCCGGTGATGGGAGGCGTGGACCGGTGAGCGAGACCAACGAGAACACACCCGTGGAGACCCCCGGGGTCTTCACCGACGAGGTCGTGGCGCGTCTGGAGCAGGACGCCAAGGAGATCATCAGCCGTTACCCGAAGCCGCGTTCGTCGCTGCTCCCGCTCCTGCACCTGGTGCAGGCCGAGGAGGGCCACGTCAGCGCGGAGGGCATGCGGTTCTGCGCCGACCAGCTGGACATCACGCTCGCCGAGGTCAGGGCGGTCGCCACGTTCTACACCATGTACCGCCGCGAACCCGGCGGCGACTACCAGGTGGGCGTGTGCACCAACACCCTGTGCGCGGTGATGGGCGGCGACGAGATCTTCTCCGCCCTCAAGGAGCACCTGGACGTGGCCAACGCGGGGACCACCGGGGACGGGAAGGTCACCCTGGAGCACGTCGAGTGCAACGCGGCCTGCGACTTCGCGCCGGTCGTGATGGTCAACTGGGAGTTCTTCGACAACCAGACCCCGGCCACCGCCAAGCAGCTGGTGGACGACCTGCGTCTGGGCAAGGACGTGGCCCCCACGCGGGGCCCCGCCAGCCTGTGCACCTGGAAGCAGGCCTCGCGCGTGCTCGCCGGGTTCGACGACGGCCGCGCGGGCGAGGGCGTGCAGGCGGCCGGCCCGTCACTGGCCGGTCTCCGGATCGCGGAGCGCAACGGCTGGACCGCGCCCGACCCGAACAACCTCCCCACCCGCCCCGACCAGGGTGAGGAGGGCGCCAAGTGACCACCCTGACCCCGATCCTGTCCCAGAACTGGGACCGGCCCGACTCCTTCACGATCGACGGCTACCGGGCCACCGGCGGCTACGAGGCGCTGCGGAAGTCGCTGACCATGGAGCCCGACTCCATCGTGGACCTCGTCAAGCAGTCGGGCCTGCGCGGCCGCGGCGGCGCGGGCTTCCCCACCGGGATGAAGTGGGGGTTCCTGCCCAAGGACAACCCCAACCCGCGCTACCTCGTCGTCAACGCGGACGAGTCCGAGCCGGGCACTTGCAAGGACATCCCGCTCATGCTCGCCAACCCCCACGTGCTGGTGGAGGGGGTGGCGATCGCCTCGTACGCGATCAAGTCCAACCAGGCCTTCATCTACGTGCGCGGCGAGGTCGTCCACGTCATCCGCCGCCTGCGCCAGGCGGTGGCCGACGCCTACGCCGCCGGGCTGCTCGGCAAGGACATCCTCGGCAGCGGATTCGACCTCGACGTCGTCGTGCACGCCGGGGCGGGCGCCTACATCTGCGGTGAGGAGACCGCCCTCCTGGACTCCCTGGAGGGCTACCGGGGCCAGCCCCGCCTCAAGCCGCCGTTCCCCGCAGTGGCCGGGCTCTACGCCTCGCCCACCGTGGTGAACAACGTCGAGTCCATCGCCAGCGTCCCCGGGATCGTCGCCAACGGCGCCGAGTGGTTCACGTCCATGGGCACCGAGAAGTCCGCCGGGTTCGGCTTCTTCTCCCTGTCCGGGCACGTCACCAACCCCGGCCAGTACGAGGCCCCGCTCGGGATCACCCTGCGCGAACTCCTGGACATGGCGGGCGGCGTCCGCGAGGGACACCGGCTCAAGTTCTGGACGCCGGGCGGCTCCTCCACGCCGATCTTCACCGAGGAGCACCTGGACACCCCGCTCGACTTCGAGTCGGTGGGCGCCGCCGGGTCCATGCTCGGCACCCGTGCCCTCCAGATCTTCGACGAGACCACCTGCGTGGTCCGCGCCGTCGGCCGCTGGATCGCCTTCTACGCCCACGAGTCCTGCGGCAAGTGCACGCCCTGCCGCGAGGGCAACTTCTGGATGGTCCAGGTCCTGGACCGCCTGGAGCGGGGCGAGGGCACCGAGGCCGACATCGACAAGCTGCTCCAGATCTGCGACAACCTGCTCGGCCGCTCCTTCTGCGCGCTGGGCGACGGAGCCACCAGCCCCGTCATGTCGTCGATCAAGCACTTCCGCCAGGAGTACGTCGACCACTTCGAGAAGGGCGGCTGCCCCTTCGACCACTCCAGGTCCACCCTCTGGGCGGACCGGCCGACCACGGAAGAGGGAGGGAACCGGTGACCGTCACCTCCAACACCTCAGGCGGGTCCTCGCCCGCCCCGCCCCCGGAGGACCTGATCACCGTCACCATCGACGGTTTCCAGATCAGGGTTCCGAAGGGCACCCTGCTGATCCGGGCCGCCGAGCTGCTCGGCATCCAGATCCCCCGGTTCTGCGACCACCCGCTGCTCGACCCGGTCGGGGCCTGCCGCCAGTGCCTGGTGGAGATCCCCGACATGGGCAACGGGCGCGGGATGCCCAAGCCGCAGGCCTCCTGCACCATCACCGTCATGGAGGGGATGGTGGTCAACACCCACCTCACCTCCGAGGTGGCGGAGCGGGCCCAGCGCGGGATCATGGAGTTCCTCCTGATCAACCACCCGCTGGACTGCCCGGTCTGTGACAAGGGCGGCGAGTGCCCCCTCCAGAACCAGGCGATGTCCACGGGCCAGGGGGAGAGCGAGTTCGTCGACGTCAAGCGGACCTTCCCCAAGCCGATCGCGCTGTCCACCGGGGTGCTGCTGGACCGGGAACGCTGCATCCAGTGCGCCCGCTGCACCCGCTTCGCGGCGCAGATCGCCGGCGACCCGCTCATCGAGCTGATGGAGCGCGGCGCCCAGGAGCAGGTCGGCATCGCCGAGGGGGAGGCCTTCGACTCCTACTTCTCCGGCAACACCGTGCAGATCTGCCCGGTGGGCGCGCTCACCGGATCGGCCTACCGGTTCCGGTCCCGCCCCTTCGACCTGGTCTCCACGCCGAGCGTGTGCGAGCACTGCGCGGGCGGCTGCGCCCAGCGCACCGACCACCGCCGGGGCAAGGTCACCCGGCGGCTGGCCGGGGACGACCCGCAGGTCAACGAGGAGTGGAACTGCGACAAGGGCCGGTGGGCGTTCACCTACGCCACCCGGTCCGACCGCCTCTCCCGCCCCCTGGTCCGCGACGAGGACTCCCGGGCCCTGGAGTTCGCCTCGTGGCCCGAGGCGATCAGCCTCGCCGCACAGGGGCTGGGCGCGGCGCGCGGCAACGTGGGGGTGCTGGTCGGCGGTCGCCTGACCTACG
Source organism: Nocardiopsis sp. L17-MgMaSL7 (assembly GCF_003182025.1). Classification (NCBI taxonomy): domain Bacteria; kingdom Bacillati; phylum Actinomycetota; class Actinomycetes; order Streptosporangiales; family Nocardiopsidaceae; genus Nocardiopsis; species Nocardiopsis sp. L17-MgMaSL7. Next base: position 238,299 of record NZ_QGTF01000007.1, read on the forward strand.
AGGACGCCTACGCCTACGCCAAGTTCGCGCGCGTGGCCCTGGGCACCAACGACGTGGACGCCCGCGCCCGCGAACACTCCGCCGAGGAGTCCGCCTTCCTCGCCGCCCACGTGGCGGGGACCCCGGTGGGGGTGGACTTCACCGCCCTGGAGAAGGCGCCCGCCGTCCTGCTGGCCGGGTTCGAGCCGGAGGACGAGTCGCCCTCCACCTTCCTGCGCCTGCGCAAGGGGTCCCGCAAGCGGGGGCTGAAGGTCTACTCGATCGCCTCCCACGCCAGCCTCGGTCTCACCAAGACCTCCGGCACCCTGGTCCGGAGCGTCCCCGGCGACGAGGCCCGCGTCCTCAACGCCCTGGACGCCGACCACCCCGAGGTGGTCGAGGCGATCGGCCAGGAGGGCTCCGTCATCCTGGTCGGCGAGCGGCTCGCCGCCGTCCCCGGCGCCCTGACCGCCGTCGCCGCGCTGGCCGAACGCACCGGAGCCCGGCTCGCCTGGGTGCCGCGTCGCGCCGGTGAGCGGGGCGCGATCGACGCCGGAGCGCTTCCGGGCCTGCTGCCCGGGGGCCGACCGGTCGCCGACGACTCGGCCCGCGCCGAGGTGGCCCGCGTGTGGAACGTCGGCTCGCTGCCCGGGACCCCCGGCCGCGACACCGACGCCATCATCGCGGCGGCCGCGTCCGGTGAGCTGGACGCGCTGGTCATCGCCGGGGTCGAGCTGGACGACCTCCCCGACCCGGACGCCGCCCGCGAGGCCCTGGCGAGGGTGCCGTTCGTGGTCAGCCTCGAACTGCGCGCCAGCGACGCCACCGACCGCGCCGACGTGGTGCTGCCGGTGGCCGCCGTCGCGGAGAAGTCCGGGACCTTCGTCAACTGGGAGGGCCGCCACCGGCCCTTCGGTGACGCGCTCAAGGTGCCCGGCGCCCTCTCCGACCTGCGGGTGCTGTCCGCGATCGCCAACGAGATGGACGTCCACCTGGGCCTGCCGGACGCCGCCAGCGCCTACGACGAACTCCTGGAGCTGGGCATGTGGGTGGGTGACCGGCCCGCCGGACCCTCCGTCCGACCTGCCGAGCTGCCCGCCCCCGCCCCGGGCCAGGCCCTGCTGTCCACGTGGCGGCAGCTCCTGGGCACCGGCCGGATGGAGGACGGCGAGCCCTACCTCGCCGGGACCGCCCGCCAGCCGCGCGCCTACCTGTCCAAGGCCACGGCCGACGAGGTCGGGGTCCCCGACGGCGGTTCGCTCCGTGTCACGGGGGAGCGGGGTTCGGTGACCGTCCCCGTGGTCGTCACCGACATCGCCGACCGGGTCGTCTGGCTCCCGGCCAACGCCCACGGCTGCGACATCCGCCGTGACCTGGGCGGCACCGCCGGGCAGACGGTCATCCTGGCCGCGCCCACCACCAACGGGAGGCAGCAGTGACCCCCGCCGCTCTCGATCCGCGCGCGGCCGTACTGGCCTCGGAGAGCACCCTGAGCGCCTTCGGGAACGACCCGTGGTGGATCACCACCATCAAGGCGCTCGCGATCTTCGTCTTCCTGATGATCTGCGTGCTCATGATGATCATGGCCGACCGCAAGGTCATGGGTCGGATGCAGCAGCGCCACGGACCCAACCGGATGGGTCCCTTCGGGCTCCTCCAGTCCCTGTTCGACGGCATCAAGCTCTCCCTCAAGGAGGACCTGATCCCGCGCGGGGTGGACCGGTTCGTCTACATCGCGGCGCCGATGATCGCGGCGATCCCCGCGTTCCTCGCCTTCTCGGTCATCCCGATCGGGCCCGAGGTGAACTTGTTCGGGGTCATGACCCCGCTCCAGCTCACCGACCTGCCGATCGCGGCGCTGCTGGTCCTGGCGACCGCGGCGCTCGGCGTCTACGGGTTCGTGCTCGGCGGCTGGGCCTCCCAGTCGCCGTACGCCCTGCTCGGCGGCCTGCGTGCCTCCGCGCAGGTGATCAGCTACGAGATCGCGATGGGCCTGTCCTTCGTCGCGGTCTTCATCATGGCGGGCACGCTCACCACCTCCGGCATCGTCGCAGCCCAGGAGAACCTGTGGTTCGCGGTGCTGCTCCTGCCCTCCTTCCTCATCTACCTCGTCACGATGGTCGGCGAGACCAACCGGCTCCCGTTCGACCTGGCGGAGGGCGAGGGCGAGATCGTCGGCGGCTTCATGACCGAGTACGGGTCGATGAAGTTCACGATGTTCTTCCTCGCGGAGTACGTGAACATGTGCACCGTCGCGGCCGTGTCCGTGACGCTCTTCCTCGGCGGCTGGTACGCCCCGCCCGGGGTCACCGCGATCCTCCCGGGCGCCAACGAGGGCTGGTGGCCCGCCCTGTGGTGGCTGCTCAAGTTCGTCGCCGTCATGTTCCTGTTCATCTGGGCCCGGGGCAGCCTCCCGCGCGTCCGGTACGACCAGCTCATGAAGCTCGGCTGGAAGGTCCTCATCCCGATCCAGCTCGTGTGGATCACCGGTGTGGCCGTCGTCCGCATGCTCGTCCTCGACGAGGCGCACCCGCTGGTCATCGCGGGTGTGGTCGCGGCCTTCACCGTCGCCACCGTCGCGGCCATCGCCGCCTGGGTCCGCTTCGTGCGCCGCGAGCGCGCGGAGGAGGCCCGCCAGCGCGCCGAGAACGCGCGCCGCGCCCACAAGGAACCCTCCTTCGGCGGGTTCCCGGTGCCCCCGAGCACCGCCGCCCACTACGGCAGCAGCGTGCTCGCCGAACCGTCGCGGACGGCCTCGGCCGCCACCGCCGAACGCAACCAGAAGAAGGGGGAGGTTACCGGTGCTTGAGTGGCTCAACCCCGTCAAGGGTTTCGGTGTCACCTTCCACACGATGTTCAAGAAGGTGCCCACCGTCGAGTACCCGGAGGTCAAGCGCCCCACGGCGCCGCGCTTCCACGGTAGGCACCAGCTGAACCGGTGGGCCGACGGCCTGGAGAAGTGCATCGGGTGCGAACTCTGCGCCTGGGCCTGCCCGGCCGACGCCATCTACGTGGAGGCGGGAGACAACACCGACGACGACCGGTACTCGCCCGGTGAGCGGTACGGGCGCGTCTACCAGATCAACTACCTGCGGTGCATCCTGTGCGGTCTGTGCGTGGAGGCCTGCCCCACCCGGGCGCTCACCATGACCAACGAGTACGAGCTGGCCGACGACAACAGGCAGAGCCTGATCTGGACCAAGGAGCAGCTGCTCGCCCCGCTGCGCGAGGGCATGGAGCAGCCGCCCCACCCGATGCGCCTCGGCGACAGCGACCTCGACTACTACGCCACCGGGCGCGGTGAGCACGGGACCCAGGACCGGCCGGAGAACACGGGGGCGGTCCGTTGATCCCGCTCACCCCCGCCTCCCCCGCACAGCACCTCGCCGCGGCGGCGCCCATCGGCTCCGGTGAGGCCGCGGTCTTCTGGGTCCTGGGCACGATCGTCGTGCTCGGTGCCCTGGGCGTGGTCTTCTCCCGCAAGGCCGTGCACTCGGCCATGTCGATGGCGCTGTCCATGGTCGGCCTGGCGATCTTCTACGGCATCAACGAGGCGCCGTTCCTGATGGTCGTCCAGATCGTCGTCTACACCGGCGCCGTCCTGATGCTGTTCCTGTTCGTCCTGATGCTCGTGGGCGTCAGCTCCGCGGACTCCCTCGTGGAGACCCTGCGCGGACAGCGGCTCATGACCGCGATCGTGGCGATCTGCTTCGTCGGCGCCCTGACCACCGGGATCACCCGGATCGTCGTGGGCGACCCGGCCGGGATCGCCGCCGCGGCCACCCCGGTCGGCGGCACCATCCCGTGGATCGCCAGCGAACTCCTGCTGCGCTACGTGGTGGCCTTCGAGGCCACCGCCGCGCTGCTCGTCACCTCGGTGCTCGGCGCCATGGTGCTCGCGCACACCGCCCGCACGGGCAGGCGCCGCACCCAGCGGGAGATCTCCGAGGACCGCATCAGGGGCGACCACCCGACCCCGCTGCCCGGGCCCGGCACCTACGCCCGGCACAACGCGATCGACATGCCCGCGCTGCTGCCCGACGGCTCGGTCTCGAAGCTCTCGCTCAACCCCGTCCTGGCCGCCCGCGACCCCGAGTACCAGTCGGGGGTGCCGATGGAGGTCCAGACCGGGCGGTCCGCGCTCCCCGGAGGCGCGTCGGACTCGGCCGGCTCCAAGGAGGGCGGGCTCACCGCCGACCGTGAGGACGGACCCGCCGACGACGGTGAGAGCGGCCCGGCCGCCACCACCGACGGCGAAGAGAACGGCAACGGAAACGGACAGGAGGTCGAGTCCTCGTGGACCCGATGAACTACATCGTCCTCGCGGCGCTTCTGTTCACCATCGGCGCGGTCGGCGTCCTCGTCCGACGCAACGCGATCATCGTCTTCATGTGCGTGGAGCTCATGCTCAACGCCTGCAACCTGGCGTTCGTCGCGTTCGCCCGGATGCACGGTGACATCGAGGGGCAGGTCGTCGCCTTCTTCGTGATGGTCGTGGCCGCCGCCGAGGTGGTCGTGGGCCTCGCGATCATCATGCAGATCTTCCGAACCCGCAGGTCCGCGTCGCTCGATGACGCGAACCTGCTCAAGCACTAGAAGGCGACGTGGCAGTGACACAACATCACGCGTACCTCGCCGCCGAACCCGTGGTGGCGACCACGGCCGACAGCGCGGTGCTGTCGAACGCCTGGCTCCTGATCGCCCTGCCACTCGTGGGCGCGGCGATCCTGCTGCTGGGCGGGCGGCGCACCAACGGGTGGGGGCCGCTGCTGGCCACCGCCCTGCCGATCGGCTCCTTCGTCTGGGCGGTCCTCGCCCTGTTCGACCTCCTCGGCCGGGGCGCGGCCGAGCGGAGCGTCTCCGTCCCCGTCTACGAGTGGTTCGCGTCGGGTGACTTCTCCGCCCGGATCAACCTCCTGGTGGACCCGCTCTCGATCAGCTTCGTCCTGCTGATCACCTTCGTGGGCTCGCTCATCCACGTCTACTCCCTCGGCTACATGGCCGAGGACCCGGGCAGGCGGCGGTTCTTCGCCTACCTCAACCTGTTCGTCGCGGCCATGCTCGTACTGGTCCTCGCGGACAACTTCGTGCTGCTCTTCCTCGGCTGGGAGGGTGTGGGCCTCGCGTCCTACCTGCTCATCGGGTTCTGGCAGTACAAGCCCACGGCGGCCACGGCCGCCAAGAAGGCGTTCCTGATCAACCGGGTCGGCGACATCGGCCTGCTCGTGGCGATCATGATCATGTTCACCGTGCTCGGCGCGGTGAGCTTCAGCGACGTCTTCGCGGCCGTCCCCGGTGCCAGCGACGGCATCCTCCTGGCCATCGGCCTCCTGCTGCTCCTGGGCGCCTGCGGCAAGTCCGCGCAGCTCCCGCTCCAGGCGTGGTTGCTGGACGCCATGGAGGGCCCGACCCCGGTCTCGGCGCTCATCCACGCCGCCACCATGGTCACCGCCGGTGTGTACCTGATCGTGCGCGCCGGACCGATCTTCGAGGGCGCTCCGGTGGCGCAGACGGTCGTCATGACGGTCGGCGCCGCCACCATGCTCGCGGGCGGCCTGATCGCCTCCGCCAAGGACGACATCAAGAAGTCCCTGGCCGGTTCCACCATGAGCCAGATCGGCATGATGGTGCTGGCCGCCGGGCTCGGCCCGGTCGGCTACGTCGCCGCCATCGCCCACCTGATCACGCACGGCTTCTTCAAGGCCGGGCTGTTCCTGGGCGCCGGTTCGGTCATGCACGGCATGAACGACGACGTCGACATGCGCAGGTACGGAGGCCTGGCGTCGAAGATGCCGATCACCTTCGCCACCTTCGGCCTCGGCTACCTCGCCATCATCGGTGTCCCGTTCCTGTCCGGCTGGTGGACCAAGGAGAGCATCATCTCCGCCGCCTTCGGTATCGGCGGGACCGCCGGGGCGGTCTTCGGCACCGCGATCATCGTGGGCGCCGCGCTCACCGCCTTCTACATGTCGCGGATGGTCTTCATGACCTTCCTCGGGAAGAAGCGCTGGGACGACGGCGTGCACCCGCACGAGTCGCCGGTGAGCATGACCGCCCCCATGGTGGTGCTGTCGATCGGGTCGGTCGCCCTCGGCGCCTTCCTGGTCTTCGGCGACCGGTTCGCGGGCTTCCTCGCCCCGGCCATCGGCGCCGAGCCGCACCACTTCACCGTGGGCCACGCCTTCACCGCGCCCTACGGCATCGCCGCCCTGGTCGTGCTGGTCCTGGGTGTCGCCCTGGCCTGGTTCATGTACCTGCGCAAGCCCGTGGCGCGCACCGCGCCCAAGGGCAACCTCGTCACCAACACGGCCCGCAACGAGCTGTACGGCAACGAGATCAACGAGGGCCTGTTCATGCGACCCGGCCAGGTGCTCACCAAGGCGCTGGTCGTCATCGAGGACAAGGTCATCGACGGCGCGGTCAACGGGCTCGGTGCCGGGGTCGGCGACTCCTCCACCGGACTCGGCAGGACACAGACGGGGTTCGCCCGCACCTACGCGCTCACCATGCTCATCGGCGCCGTGATCGTCGCCGCGACGCTGGTTGTGAGGTTCTAAATGATCCCCTGGCTCACTCTCGCGATCGCGCTCCCCGCGATCGGCGCGGCCGTCATCTGGGCGCTGCCGCGCGTCAAGGCCCCGGCGGCCTCGGACGGTGCCTCGGCCTCGGTCGCGGCCAGCGCCGAGTCCGGCTCCGGCACGGCCACGGCCACCAAGGCCCGTCCCGCCACCGGCGGGGCGGCCTCAGCCGAGCTCGCCAAGCGCCTGGCCCTGGGCTTCTCCGTCGCGACCCTGCTGCTGGTCGTGGCCATGGCCCTGAACTTCGACACCTCGGGGGCGGGCGGCCTCCAGTTCGAGCAGGTCCACCCGTGGATCCCCTACTTCGGGGTCCACTTCGCGGTCGGCGTCGACGGCATCGCCCTCGTGCTGATCCTGATGTCCGTGGTGCTCGTGCCGCTCGTGGTGCTGGCCGCCTGGCGGGAACACGACGACCGTGACGACGGCGGGCGCGGCTACTTCGCGCTCATCCTCGCGCTCGAGGCGATGATGATCGGTGTCTTCGCCGCCACCGACGTCTTCCTGTTCTACGTGTTCTTCGAGGCCATGCTCATCCCGGTCTACTTCATGATCGGGCGCTACGGGCGCGGCGCGGACCGCGCCAAGGCCGCGATGAAGTTCCTGCTGTACAGCCTCGCCGGCGGCCTCATCATGCTGGTCGCGGTGATCGGCGTGTACGTCATCGGCGGCACCTTCCTGTGGACCGAGCTGACCGATCCGGGCGGCGCCCTCGCGGCCGTCGACCCGGCCACCGCGCGCTGGCTCTTCCTCGGGTTCTTCATCGCCTTCGCGATCAAGGCCCCGATGTGGCCCGTGCACACCTGGCTGCCCAGCGCGGCCGGGTCGTCCAGCCCCGGTACGGCCGTCCTGCTGGTGGGCGTACTGGACAAGGTCGGCACCTACGGGATGCTCCGGTACTGCCTGGAGATGTTCCCCGCCGCGGTCTCGTGGTTCGTGTGGCCCGTGGTGGCGCTGAGCCTGGTGAGCATCTTCTACGGTGCGATCCTCGCGATCGGCCAGAGCGACATGATGCGCCTGGTCGCCTACACCTCGGTGTCCCACTTCGGCTTCATCACCCTGGGCATCTTCGCCCTGACCCAGCAGGCCCAGGCCGGGGCCGCCCTCTACATGGTCAACCACGGGTTCGCCACCGGCGCGCTCTTCCTGATCGTGGGCTTCCTCGTCGCCCGACGGGGCAGCGCCCGCATCGAGGACTTCGGGGGCGTCCAGAAGGTCGCCCCCAAACTCGCCGGGGTCTTCCTGATCGCGGGTCTGGCCGGTCTGGCGCTGCCGGGCCTGGCCCCCTTCGTCAGCGAGTTCCTGGTGTTCGTCGGCGTCTACGCCTTCAGCCCGGTCCCGGCGATCGTCGCCGCGCTCGGCGTGGTCCTCGCCGCGCTCTACATCCTGTGGATGTACCAGCGCACGATGACCGGCCCCACCCCGGAGAAGCTGGCCAAGCTGCCGGACCTGTCCGGGCGTGAGACCTGGGCGGTCGCCCCGCTGATCGCCCTGATCATCGCGTTCGGCGTCTACCCGCAGCCCCTGCTCAACGTGATCAACCCCGCCGTCGAACGCACCGTGGAGGCCGAGGCCGACACCGAGGTGGCGGTCGCGGACGGCGACGCGGAAGGAGACGAGGAGTGATCCCCCTCAATCTCGCGGACGGGGCGCCCCCGGCGCTCCACGGAGTCACCGAGGCTCCGCCGGTCCTGGACTGGTGGCTGCTGGCACCGTTCCTGGTGCTCTTCGGCGCCGGTGTGCTGGGCGTGCTCCTGGAGGCCTTCTGGCCCAAGGGCTCCCGCCGCACCGCGCAGATCGTCCTGACGGCGGTCGCGCTGCTGGGCGCCTTCCTCCTGCTGGTCCTCCAGGTGGAGGCGGTCGGCGAGGGCACGACCATCGCCAACGGCGTGCTGGCCGTGGACCGCACGGTGCTGTTCTTCCAGGGCACCATCACGGTGCTGGCCCTGATCAGCCTCATGCTGATCGCCGAGAGGCGGGACGGCAGGGACGCGTTCTCCGCCCAGGCCGCCACGGTTCCGGGCAGCGAGGAGGAGCGCACGCACATCCTCGCGGGCTCGCAGCACACCGAGGTCTACCCGCTGGTGCTGTTCGCGGTGCTGGGCATGCTGATGTTCCCGGCCTCGAACGACTTCCTGGTCATGTTCATCGCCCTGGAGGTCATGAGCCTCCCGCTGTACCTGCTGTGCGGGCTGGCCCGCAGGCGCCGCCTGTTCTCGCAGGAGGCCGCGGTCAAGTACTTCCTGCTGGGCGCGTTCTCCTCGGCGTTCTTCCTGTTCGGGATCGCCATGGTCTACGGCTACGCCGGTTCGGTGAACTTCGGCGTGATCCGCCAGGCCGTGGAGTCCGGCGGGGCCGAGATCTTCCAGGACGGCAACGGCGAGCCGCTGCTGCTCATGGGCGTGGGCCTGGTCGCGATCGGCCTGCTGTTCAAGGTCGGCGCCGTTCCCTTCCACAACTGGAAGCCCGACGTCTACCAGGGCGCCCCGACCCCGATCACCGCGCTGATGGCCTCCTGCACGCTGGTCGCCGCCTTCGGTGCCCTGCTGCGGGTGTTCTTCGTGCCGTTCGGCACCTCGGTGGCGCTCTGGGAGCCGATGCTGTGGACGGTGGCCATCCTGACGATGGTCGTCGCCGCGGTCGTGGCGGTCACCCAGCGCGACGTCAAGCGGCTGCTGGCCTACTCCTCGGTGGTGCACGCCGGGTTCATCCTCACCGCCGTGGTCGCGGGCAGCGTCGAGGGCCTCGCGGGCGCCATGTTCTACCTGGCCGCCTACGGGTTCACCACGCTGGGCGCCTTCGCCGTCGTCACCCTGGTGCGCACCAGGGACGGCGGGCAGGAGCTCGGTGACCTCGACAAGTGGGCGGGTCTGGGGCGACGGTCCCCGGGCCTGGCCCTGGCGCTGTCTCTGTTCCTGCTGGCCTTCGCCGGTATCCCGCTCACCAGCGGGTTCATCGGGAAGTTCGCGGTGTTCGAGGCTGCTGTGGCGGCGGGCGCGACCCCGCTGGTCGTCGTCGGTGTGCTCAGCAGCGCCGTCACCGCGTACTTCTACGTGCGGATCATCGTTGTGATGTTCTTCCGGGATTCCGAGGGCGAGGGCCCGACGGTGGCCCGTGCCGGGATGCTCACCGGCAGCGTGATCACGGTGGGTGTGGCGGCGACCCTGGCGCTCGGGATCCTCCCGGGGGCCTTCCTGGACACCCTTCTGCCGTCCGGTGAGCCGGGTCAGGAACCTGCTGCGGTCATGGTCGACCAGGTCACGGAGGTACCCACCGGCGAGTGACCGTCGACCCGGGTGTGGCTTTGGACCTTCATTCCGGGTCGGATACCGTGGCAAGTCGGATCATGTTCATGTGCTGAGCGTGTGGCGGTCCCCTCCCGAGGGGGCCGCCAGCACGCCCGTTCAACAGGTGGAGCCTTACGGTGAGCGGTGCTGTCCCGAGCGGTTTTCTCGCTCTGCCGAGAGTCGACCCGACCCTCGCCCGGGAGATCCAGGACGACCTGGAGAAGGTCGAGGAGCTGCTGAGGGAGTCGGTGCGGTCGAGCGACCCCATGCTGACCGAGGCCGCCTCCCACCTGCTGGCCGCCGGAGGCAAGCGCTTCCGCGCCATGCTGGTGCTGCTCGCGGCGCACTTCGGGGATCCGCGGGTCCCCGACCTCATCCCGGCGGCGGCCGTGGTCGAGCTGACCCACGTGGCCACCCTCTACCACGACGACGTCATGGACGAGGCGGAGCTGCGCCGCGGCGAGCCCAGCGCCAACCAGCGCTGGGGAAACACCATCGCCATCCTCACCGGCGACTACGTGTTCGCCAAGGCCTCGACGATGCTCGCCGACCTCGGCACCGAAGCGGTCCGGCTCCAGGCCGAGACCTTCGCGCGACTGGTCCAGGGGCAGATCCTGGAGACCTCCGGGCCGCGCGACGGGATCGATCCGCTCGACCACTACCTCAACGTCATCGACGACAAGACGGCGTCGCTGATCGCCTCCTCGGCGGAGTTCGGCGGCATGTTCGGCAAGGTCGACCCGGAGACGGTGAGCACCCTCACCCGCGCCTGCGACGCGCTGGGCATGGCCTTCCAGCTGGCCGACGACATCCTTGACGTGGCCAGCGAGAGCGCCGACTCCGGCAAGGTGCCCGGCACGGACCTGCGCGAGGGCGTGCTGACGCTGCCCATGTTCTACGCGATGCGCTCGGTGGACCCCGCCGACGAGCGGCTGAAGTCGCTGCTGGGGCGTCCGCTGGACGACACGGAGGCCGAGGAGGCCCTCGGGCTGCTGCGTCCGCACCCGGCCATGGCCGAGGCCGACGCCACGCTGCGCGGCTGGGCCGACAGGGCCCGCAACGAACTGACGACCCTGCCCGACATCCCGGCGCGGGACGCCTTCCTGGCCCTGTGCGACTACGTGGTGGAGCGCTCCGGCTGATCCACCCGCCCCGACACACGTGCGGGCCCCGTCCGGAACCCCGGTTCCAGGCGGGGCCCGCGCGTGTGTGGCCCTTCGGGAGTCGTCAGAGGACGGCGGAGGGGCGCTCGGACACTCCCTCCGTGTCCGGAGCCCCAGCCGGGCACGCGAGCGGGCCGAGACCACGCTCGCGGCGCACGTCCGGTGCCGGGGTTCCCGGCCGGAAACGACGGCGGCGCCGCCCCGGTGCGTGGGGCGGCGCCGCGAAGTGGGACCGGAAGGGGTCAGCGCACGAGGGGGAGGGCCTCGGAGCCCGGCAGGTCCATGAAGGTGGGGTGCTGGACCATGCCCTCGGGGGTCTCCTGCTCGGCGGTGCCGCCCTCGATGGAGACGAGGTCGCTGGTGTCCAGGTCGTTGAGCAGGTCCGTGCCCCGGCTCAGGCCGTTGACCAGGTCCTCGGCGGTGGTGGTGTCGATGCCCTCGGCGACCTGGGGCAGCTGGGCGTCGGCCAGCGGGCCCTGGAGCGAGACCGGCTCGGCGGAGCTCAGGTCCGCGGAGCCGAGGTCGGACGCACCGGTCAGCAGGGCGTCGGTCAGGTCCGTGACCTTGGGGGTCTCGAAGGCCGGGGCCTCGGCGCCCGGGGTCTGCGGGGAGCTCTGCGGAACGGTGGTGAGGTCGCGGCCCTCCCAGGCGCGGTTGCCCACCATGCCCAGAACCTCCTCCTCGCCGAGGTTCACGTAGTTGTCGGCGGTCAGCTCGGTGGCCTCGACGACGTCCTGGATCTGCTTCGGGGTCTCCAGGCCGAAGGCGGCCGCCAGGTCCCACATGTTGGGCGCGGTGAGGTCGGCGCCCTCGGACGGGACGGCGGCGCTCGTGTGGACGGGCGTGGGCTTGGGCTCGGACAGGGCGCTGACCGGGTTGAGGTCGTTCAGCACCAGGGCGTTGTCGCCGGTGAGGTCGGTGACGCCGCCCAGGTCGGTGACCTCGCTCAGGGAGGGCGCCTCGCTCAGCTCGGGCAGGCGGCGGTCCTCCAGGCTCGGCAGCCGGGTGGTGTCCAGCTCGGGCAGGACCAGCATCTCGTCGCGCAGGTCGGCGGCGGCCTGGACCGTGTGGGGCAGCACCTCGGAGGCGGTGGACTCGGCGGACGCGCCCGCCCCGCGGGCGGTGTCCTCCACGACGGTCCCGGCGTCCTGGGCGGCGGACTCCACGTTCCGGCCCACCGTGTGCCCGACGGTGTCGTGCGGGTCGCCGTCCAGGCCGGTGGCGTCCTGCGCCTTGGTGACGGTCTCGGACAGCGGGGAGTCGGGCAGGATGGCGCCCAGATCGGGGGCGGGCTTCTCGGCGTTCGCGGTCTCCTGGAGCTCGCTCAGCGCACGGTCCGCGATCGGGGTGACGCCCTCGGGGGCCAGCACGTGCATGGTCGGGGCCACGCCCTCGACGAGGGCGCGCTCGACGACGGGCGAGAGCTCCTGCATCGGGGTGGCCAGGGCCTCGGCTCCGGCCACACCGGCGCCGAGAGCCACGAAGCCCGCGGTGCCCGTGACGAGGAGTACTGCTCGGGCGGAGAAGCGCTTGGTGTGCGTCATGGTTTTCCTTCCCTGGTGAAGCTCTGGATGAACAGGACGACCGCGACGCCGTGGACGGCGGTCGTGGGGAGCCGGGGCGGACCACCGGCTGACGTGAATCACGTGAACGAGGGCACGGGACTCAGGTCAGCTCCCAGGAAGTACGTGCTGGGAACGGTCCGGGGGCGCGTCGTGCGCCCGGGGCGGGACCGTTCGCTAGTCCGGCGAGACCGTGAGGTCGTCTGCCGGGTCGGCGGGCACGGTGTGCAGCCGGTGCGCGGCCAGGCGCACGGCGTCGGCGGCGGGCGCGGGAAGCGGCGCGGCCGTGAGGTATCCGGCGACGGAGGGCGCGGGCGCCGGTCCGTTGGCGGTGGGCGCGGGGGACCCGGTGGCGGGCTGTACGCGCTGGTGTTCCGTGGCGCGGTCGTCGTCCTCCTGCTCGGAGTCGGGCGTCGCGCTGCTCGGGGCGGTGGAGGCGTGGTGAGCGGTGACCGAGGGGAGCACGTGAACACCGTGACCCTCCGACCACTCGGCGGGCTCGGAGCCCTCGTCCTCCTCGGCGGCCCGGTCCGCGCCGGTCTCCTCGTCCTCGTCCGAGTCGGAGGCGCGGGACGCCCGGGACTCGGTGATCGGCAGGCTCTGGCCCAGGCCGCGCTCGACCGTCTCCTCGCGGGTGCGGTCGATCTCCGCGACGAAGCCGCGCACCTCGGCCACGGCGGGCTCGGGCAGGCTGACGGCGGCCTCGGCGGTTTCGACCGTGCGCTTCTCCAGACGCTGGTGCACGGTGCCGAGCGTGGTGGTCACCGGTTCGGTGACCTTCTCGGGTACGACCGAGTCCAGGGCCGGGGCCTCGCCCAGTCCGAGGGCCTCGCCGGTGGCGGTGGCGGTCTCGGAGACCGGGGCCCCCAGGGCGCCGGAGCCCAACGAGGCGGAGTCCGCCTGGGCCGGTGCGGCACAGAGCAACCACAGCACGGCGAGGAAGGCGCCCAACAGGAGTGGGAGGCCGATCGCGGAGGGCACCGCCGCGCACGCGGCCGAGGCGGCACGGAGCGTGCCGGTTCGGCTGGTGCGAGGAATCAAGGGGACCCTCCGAGACGTGTGACCAGGTCGGGGCGGGGCAGAGCCCGACGCCCACGACCTGACGTTAGCACAGTGTCACCGAGAGTAGTTTTGAATGACCGAAACCGGGAACTCCAGGTCAGGGTCTTGATTCGGCGAGGGCCGCCTCGCGACGCGCCGCGGACCGGGCACGTGAGCTGCGTACCTGGTCGAAGGCGAACACGCACACCGCCAGCCAGACGAACACGAAGCCGCCCCACCGGCTCAGCGGCATCTCCTCACCCTGGACCAGCCAGCCGATCACGAACATCATGGTCGGGGCGATGAACTGGAGCATGCCGATCACGCTCAGCGGCACCTTGCGCGCCGCCACCCCGAACAACAACAGGGGCAGCGCGGTCACGAACCCGCCGCCCACCAGCAGCGCGGTGTGCCCGGGCGAGACCGACAGGGTGGTGCCCGCCCCGGTGGCCTCCAGATAGACCACGAACCCCAGCGCGGGCAGGAACATCACCAGGGTCTCGACGGTCAGGCTCTGCATCCCGTCCAGGCTCACGTACTTCTTCACCGCCCCGTAGGCGGCGAACGTCGCGGCCATCAGCAGTGAGAGCCAGGGGGTGGAACCGTAGGCGACGGTCATCACCACGACCGCGACCACTCCGAGGCCCACCGCGACCCACTGGGCGGCACGCAGGCGTTCGGCGAAGAAGACCACACCGAGGCAGACCGTCATCAGCGGGTTGATGAAGTACGCCAGCGAGGCCTGGAGGGTCTGGGTGGTGGAGACCGAGTAGATGAACCCCCACCAGTTCACCGAGATGAGCACCGCGGCCGCCCCGACCAGCAGGAGCTGCCTGGGGTTGCGCAGCACCTGGGGAAGCCAGGACCAGCCACGCCGGGCCAGCAGCAGGAACACGCACATCGCGAGGAGCGCCCACACCATGCGGTGGGCGAGGACCTCGGCGGGTTCGGAATCGGAGAGAAAGGGCCAGTAGAGGGCCGCGAAGCCCCACAGGAGGAAGGCGGTCGCCCCGAGGACGACACCGCGGTTGGTTTCCGACACAACCGCAATGGTAGGACGAATCCGCTCAACTGTCTCCTGTTCGTCCCAGCCTGTGGACAACCTTCGCCCACGCCCCCGGGAACGCCTGGACGGGCCGGATAGCCTGGAGACATGTTCGGCAGAAAGACGACCATGGTCGACCCCGCCCAGGCCCTTCCCGGCCGGGACACCGCGATGCCGGTGCCCTTCGGCCACACGGTGCTGGGCACCCGGCTCACCCCGCCCTATCCGGAGGGCAGCGAGGTCGCCGACGTGGCGATGGGCTGCTTCTGGGGCGCGGAGCGCACCTTCTGGAGGCTGGGGGCGGAGCACGGGATCATCACCACCGCCGTGGGCTACGCGGGCGGCTACACGCCCAACCCCACCTACGAGGAGGTGTGCTCCGGACTGACCGGCCACACCGAAATGGTCCGGGTGGTCTTCGATCCGGCACGGATCACCTACACGGAGCTCCTCAAGGTGTTCTGGGAGGGCCACGACCCCACCCAGGGCATGCGCCAGGGCAACGACGTCGGCTCGCAGTACCGGTCGGCGATCTACCACCACTCGGAGGCCCAGCGCGAGGCGGCCGAGGCCACCCGCGACGCCTTCCAGCCGGTCCTCACCCGTTCGGGCTTCGGCCCGATCACCACGGAGATCGCTCCGCTGAGGGCCTTCTACTTCGCCGAGGACTACCACCAGCAGTACCTGTCCGACGCGAAGAACCCCAACGGCTACTGCGGTATCGGCGGCACCGGTGCCAGCTGCCCGATCGGGGTTGTGAGCTCGGGTGACGCGGACTCTGCGCGCTCGGCCGAGTAGCACGGCCCGAGCACCTGCGAGTATCCCCGCGAACGCTCGGACGACGGCTCGACCAGCAGCCGAAAAGCAGAGGTTCCCGGCTTCTGCGAACCGACCCCCGGGAGTGGGAACTGGATTTCTCAGTCCAACTCCCCGGGGTCGGTCCAGGTCTGCCGGGGCCGGGGCTGGTCGCGGCGTCCCCGTGGAGCGTGCCGCGTTCGAGGAGTCACTGGTCGCCGGCGCGCGACGGCGAGCCGGTACCCGAAGGACCCCGACATAACCGCAGTCACCGGTTCCGTGAACTCTGGGTGCTCCGGTCGGTGGGCGATCACCAGGGCGCTCACAAGGTCGTCGCGCATCCGGAGGTGGGGGACATCGCCTTCGACTCCGATGTGCTCACCACCCAGGGCACGAACCTCCGCCTCGTGGTGGACACCCCGCGCCACGCGGACGCCAGGAACAAGGTCGATCTCCTGTCCGCCATCGGCATCCAGGAAATGACCTCGAAAAGCTGACTCGCGATCCCGTCCCGATCGTCGACTTCGGCGCACACCGTCCTGTTCGTGCTCCTGTGGGCCGCGATCCCCGCCTGATCGAGGAGCGGGCGGCGGTGATCCTCGCCCTGTTGCCGCCCCCGCGTGTGTCTGTCAGGATGCTCCGACCCGCCCGTGCGCCCTTCATGGCGTGTGGCCGGTGAACTTCTCCGTCTTCCTGTGGGCGCCCGGAGAGGGCGCTGACCACGGAAAAGGCTGGATCACTTACCCCGGGTAACGGAATCCTGACTTGCGTTTCAGGTAACGAACAGATATCGGTGAAGGTGTGCGAGTCGATGATGCCCCCCAGAACGCCGTAGCCCCGTCTCCGCAGGGACCCGCCGCACCGGCGGTCTCCAAGACCGCGTGGATGGGTTTCGCGCGTGTGGCCGCCATGGCGGCCGTCGTGCTGGTGCACGCCTATTCGCCGTTCGTGAGCACGACCTACACCGACCTCGGTGGCCCCACCTGGTGGGCGGCGCACGTGGTGGACGCGGCGCTGCGCTGGTGCGTGCCGGTGTTCGTGATGATGAGCGGCGCGCTGCTGCTGCGCCCCCGCGACGAGGACGTCCGGGGGTTCTACCGCAAACGGTGGGCCCGTATCGGCGTGCCGCTGCTCGTGTGGACCGGCGCCTACCTGCTGTGGCAGTTCTGGCGTGACGGCCTCGGGTTCCCCGACTCCCTGGCGCAGGCGGCCTCGGGGTCGCCGTCGATCCACCTGTACTTCCTGTACGTCATCGCCGGGCTCTACGTGTTCACGCCGTTCCTCCGCACCGTGGTGGCGCACACCTCGCGCACGGGTCTGTGGTGGTTCGCCGGCGCGGCCCTTTCCATCGGTGTCGTCGACCAGGTGTCGGCCCTGGTCGACGGGGTCGGCGGGGTCACCGCCGCGACCAGGTTCCTGCCGTTCCTCGGCTACTACCTGCTGGGTTGGCTGCTGACGGACCGGGGGCCCGGGCCGCGCGACGCCCTCCACGGTTCGGTGGCGTTCGTGCTGGGCACCACCGGGACCGTCCTGGGCGCCTGGGCCGCCGCCGCGTCCGTCGGCGAGTGGGGGACGGGCGCCGAGTACGTCTACGACTTCCTGTCCCCGACCATGATCGTCGCGTCGGTCGGCGCCTTCCTGCTGCTGCGCGCCTGGGGCACCCGGCTGGCGGAGTTGGGTGCCGAGCACCGTGTGAACCGGGCGATCGCCGTGCTGTCCGCGCTGAGCTTCGGCGTCTACCTCGTGCACGTCATGGTGCTGTACACGCTGCGGGACCTCGGGGGGACCCCCGACGGGCTGGTCGGGCTCACCACAGCCGCCGGGTACGCCGTCGCCACCACGCTGATCAGCCTCGTGCTGGTGGCCGTCGCCCAGCGGATCCCGCTCCTGCGCGCCACGGTCTAGTTCCTCCCTCCCGGATGCCCGACGCGAGCCTCGTCGGTGCGGCGAGAGACGGCCCGGTGACATCTCGGGGAGGCCGCCCAGGGGCGGGACCCGGGATTCCGCTCCCTGGTGCTGACCGCCTACGAGTACCGGTGCGCCTTCTGCGGCTACGAAGGACTGATCGACGGCGCCTCGGTGGGTCTGGAGGCGGCGCACGTCCGCTGGTGGGCCTTCGACGGTCCGGACGACCTCACCAACGGGCTGTGCCTGTGCTCCATCCACCACCTGCTCTTCGACAAGGGTGTGCTCGGCGCGTCCGCGGACCGTACGGTGACGGTCTCCACCCGGTTCGCCAGCCGTTCCCCCGCGGCCGAGAGAGTGGTGCTCTCCCTGGCCGGGGCACGGGTGCTCGGTCCGCAGCGCTGTCTGCCCACCGTGTCCGCCGACCACCTGGAGTGGCACACGCACCAGGTCTTCCGAGGACCCGCGCGCGAACGGGTGCCCGCCGTGTGAGTCCGCGATCGGGCCACCCGGACACCCGGTTCGCCCAGCAACTTTGGTAACCCCTTGTGTCACTCCGACAACAGGCGTGGCCTGGTGACCGTGAACCATTGCCATGGGTAGCTATACGGGTACTCACGGTGCCTTTCCCGGTGGAGGGGTGCTGCATAGTCTCGGGACTCCCGTGGCGCGTCCAGCGCGCGGATCACCTGACTTCCAGGGGGAGAGTCCATGACGGCCCTGCACGGGTTGACGGTCGACCACCTCAGAATCCACACGGCGGACGCCGAGAAGGCCGCCCTGCGCATGCGCGACGGGTACGGGATGGGCACCCTGGCCGAGAGCGTCCAGAACGGCACTGAGCGGTCCACCATGGTGGGCACCGGTGACATCAGGATGGTGTTCACCCAGGCGCTCACCGACGACCACCCCGTGGCCGACTACGTCCGCGCGCACGGGGACGGGGTCGCCGACATCGCCCTCACCGCCGAGGACGCCCGGGCCGCCCACGACCTCGCGGTCTCCCGGGGCGCGGAGTCGGTGGCCGCCCCCACCGAACGGGACGGCGTGGTCACGGCCACCGTCGGCGGGTTCGGGGACGTGACACACACCTTCGTCGAACGCCCGCCCGGCACCGACGTCCGCCGCCTGCCCGGTCTGTCTCCGGTGGTCGGGGGCGGCGCGGCCGACCTCGGACTGCTCACTGTCGACCACCTGGCGGTGTGTCTGGAACCCGGGCGGCTCGACCCGACGGTCGAGTACTACCGGAGTGTCCTGGGCTTCGAGCTGATCTTCGAGGAGCGCATCGTCGTCGGTTCGCAGGCGATGGTCTCCCGCATCGTCCGCTCCGCAGGGGGAGACGCCACCCTCACCCTGATCGAACCGGACCAGGACCTCGACCCGGGCCACATCGACGACTTCGTGCGTGACCACGGTGGCCCCGGGGTGCAGCACATCGCGCTGAGCACGGCCGACGCGGTGACCACGGTGGGACGGCTCCAGGAACGCGGGGTGGCGTTCCTGGCCACTCCCGACGCCTACTACCGGCTGCTGGGCGAGCGGCTGGACCTGCGCAGGCACTCCGTGGACGAGCTGCGCGAGCTGGACATCCTCGTGGACGAGGACCACGACGGCCAGCTCTTCCAGATCTTCGCCCGTTCCACGCACCCCAGGAACACGGTGTTCTTCGAGGTGATCGAACGTCTGGGCGCCACCACCTTCGGCAGCGGCAACATCCGCGCCCTGTACGAGGCGGTGGAGCAGGGACGCGAGGACTGAGGAACGGAGCCCCGGCCTCGGTCGGGGCTCCGTTGCCTATGCCCCCGGCGAGGGTCGGACGCCGCGCTCACGCAGGGATCCGACGAACCCGAACAGGTGGAACAGCACGAGGAAGGCCAGCAGCCCGAAGGTGGCCCAGAGCCCGACACCGATGGAGCTCTGCGTGGTGGCCAACCCCAGGGCGTCGGACCGGGGGCCGCCGTTGTGCTCCTGGTAGAGCAGTGAGAGGTCGGTGGTCAGGGCGCCGAGCGCGAGGACGGCGAAGACCAGGCCCAGCAGCATCTGGGTGGGGCGGTGGCCCACCAGCAGGGTGACCAGGAACCCGACCCCGGACAGCACGAGCGAGACCAGGAGCAGCGTCATCGCCCCTGCTCGGAACGCCTCCGGCGATGCCAGGGAGGCGGCGCTGCCCTCGACGGTCGGGGCGCGGTCCAGAGCCAGGTCGAGGCCGGTGTAGGTGACGTACAGGTCCCCCATGCCGCTCTCGCAGGACAGGGTGACGAAGGGAAGGAAGAAGCACAGGACGACGAACGCGAAGCCGCTCGGGCTGAGCAGGCTCCGGCCGCGTCGACGGGATGAGGGCAAAGGGGGGAGTCTTCCTCTCGGGCCCGGGCCAAGGGGCGGTGGCTTTGGAGCTCCCCGAGGATAGCCGGGGACAGCGCTCCGTGAGGGCGCTCCTGCTCCGGGTTGTCCGCGAGTGGCCACGTCTGGGGGGCCAGCCCCCTCCCGGACACGGGAACGGCCCCCGGAGGACGGATGTCCGGGGGCCGTTGGGGAACGGGAGGGGCAGGCCCGAGAGGAGGTCAGGCCCGGTCCGCGGTCTCCCTGGCCTCGGCCCTGCGGGCCGCGCTCCGGCGGCGCACCAGGGAGATCAGCGGCACCAGGGCCGCGATCAGGACCAGGACGTACAGCCCGATCGAGATACCGCTGCCGACCAGGATCGACGGGTCGCCCGAGGAGGCGGCCAGCGCGCGGCGGAACTCGGTCTCCGCGATCGGACCCAGCACCACGCCGATCAGCGCGGGGGCGACGGGGACCCCGAAGGTCCGCATCCCCAGGCCCAGCAGGGCGATGGCCAGCAGCATCACCAGGTGCGTCACCGAGGTGTTGATGGCGTACACCGCCAGCACCGAGAACAGCGTGATACCCGCGTACAGGTACGGCTTGGGCAGCTTCAGCAGCTTCGCCCACAGCGGTGCGAACGGCAGGTTGATCACCAGCAGCAGCACGCTGCCGATCAGCAGCGAGGCCAGCAGGGTCCACACCAGGTCGGCGTTGCGCTCGAACAGCACCGGACCCGGCTGGAGTCCGTACTGCTGGAACGCGGCCAGCATGATCGCCGCCGTCGCCGACGTCGGCAGACCCAGCCCCAGCAGCGGGACCATCGTGCCCGCCGCGCTGGAGTTGTTGGCCGACTCCGGGCCGGCCACACCCTCGATCGCGCCCTGGCCGAACTCGCTCTTCTCCCCGGTCCGGCGCTCACGGCGCTTGGCGAGCTTGCGCTCCAGGCCCAGGGACAGGAAGGTCGGGATCTCGGCGCCGCTGCCGGGGATCGGCCCGAAGGCACTGCCCATCGCGGTGCCGCGCAGCCACGGCTTCCAGGAGCGGCGCAGGTCCTTGCGGCCCAGCCACGGACGGCCGGTGCGGATCGCCGCGAAGTTCGGCGCGGACTTCCCGCGCGCCGCGATGTAGAGCACCTCGCCGAGGGCGAGCAGGCCCACGGTGACGATCACGATGTCGATCCCGTCCAGCATGCTGGACGAACCGAAGTCGAACCGGGCGGCGCCGCTCTGCCCGTCGATACCCACGAAGCCGATGGCCAGACCGATGAGCAGCGAGGCGATGCCGCGTACCACCGAGCCGGACACGACCGCGGCCACCGCGACGAACGAGAAGACCGTCAGCGCGAAGTACTCGCCGGGACCGAAGTTGAGCGCGAACGCCACCATCACCGGGGCGAACAGCGCCACGACCAGCGTGCCGATGACGCTCGCCACGAACGAGCCGATCACAGCCGTGCCCAGTGCCTGGGCGGCCCGCCCCTTGAGCGCCATCTTGTGGCCCTCGTAGGTGGTGGCGATCGATGACGCCTGGCCCGGGGTGTTGAGCAGGATCGATGTGGTGGCACCACCGAACATGCCGCCGTAGTACACACCGGCGAACAGGATGAGCGCGCTGGTGGGGTCGAGGCGGAAGGTGACGGGCAGCAGCAGGGCCACGGCCATGGCCGAACCCATGCCCGGCAGGATGCCCACGGCGGTGCCGAGCAGCACACCGAGGAAGGCCCACATGAGGTTTTGGGGGGTCAGCGCCGCGGCCAACCCGTCCGCGAGGTTGATCAGAGTGTCCATCAGAGCACCATCTCCAGGAAGCCGCCCGGCAGGCTGAGCCCGAGGCCGAGCGAGAAGCCGACCTGGACCGCCGCGGACATCGACAGCGCCACGATCGCGTCACGCAGGTAGGCGCGGGCGCCGAAGGCGTAGGCCACGATCCAGAACAGCAGGGCACCGGCGAGCAGCCAGCCCACGAACTCCAGCAGTGCCACGTGCACCACCAGACCCGCCACCACCAGCAGGACCGGGCGGCTCTCGAACCAGCCCAGGGTGGTGGCGCCGTCGCCCGTGTTCCGGTTCCGGAGGTTGACCACGGTCATGCACACGGCGGTGACCAGCAGCAGCACGCCCACGGTGCCGGGGAAGGCACCCGGGCCGGGCCGCGTGGCGTTGGGCGGCGCCTCGATGGTGAGGCCGCCCCACAGGGCCACGGCGCCCAGGACCGCGACCAGCGCGGGGATCACCCACGCGGTCGGGCCGCGCCAGACGGAGGTCTCCGGGTCGGGCGACTCGGCCTCGTCGGTCCCGGTCGTCTGGTCCACGTCGGCCCGGTGGTCCTCGGCGGCCTCGACCGTCGGGGCCTCGTCGGTCCCGCCCGTACCGGCGGTCTCGGCCGCCCCGGCGCTGACGCGGGTGTCGTCGGACGTCACAGTCCCAGCTCCTTCACGGTCTCCTGGGTCAGGGCGACCTCCTCGTCGAGGAACTCCTCGAACTCGGCGCGGCCCTGGTAGGTGTCGGTCCACCGGTTGCGCTCCAGCGTGTCCGCCCACGACTCGGTGGCCAGCAGCTCACGCACCAGCGCCTCCAGCCCGTCGGCCTCCTCCTCGGAGAGGCCGGGAGGAGCGATCACCCCGCGCCAGTTCGACATCTCGAGGTCGTAGCCGAGCTCGATCATGGTCGGGATGTCCACGCCGTCCAGGCGTTCGGGGGAGGAGACGGCGAGCGCGCGCAGCGGGCCGTCGTCCTCGATCTGGTCGCTGAAGTCGCCCAGGGTGCCGAACCCGACCTTCGACGTGCCGGAGAGCAGCGAGGTCAGGGTCTCGCCGCCACCGGAGTACGGGAGGTAGTTGATGTCGCCGGGCGAGATCCCCATGGACTGGGCGACCTGCGCGGCGAAGATCTGGTCGACGCCGCCCATGGAGCCGCCCGCCACGGGCAGGGTCCCGGACTTCTCGTTCCAGTCCTCGGCGAGGTCGTCGATGGTCTCGTAGGGGGAGTCCTTGGGAACGACGATCGCGAGGTACTCCGACGCCAGCTGGGCGATGGGGGTCGCGTCCTCCATCGTGTAGAGCGACCCGGTGGTCTCCACCGCGCCCACCATGCCCAGTCCGGTCATGGTCAGCACGTTGTCCTGGCCGTCGCGGCCCACGGTCTGGGCCAGCCCGATGGTGCCACCCGCGCCCTCGGCGTTGCGGACCTCGACGTTGAACCGCAGGTCCTCCTCACGCAGGCCGTTCTGCATCTCACGGGCCAGCGTGTCCCAGCCGCCGCCGGGGCCGGCGGGTGCGATGAGCAGCACCTTCTCCTGGGCCCCGTCGCCGGACGCGGCGCTCTGACGTACGTCGTACAGTGCCGTCCCGACGAGGAGCAGGGCACAGAGCCCTCCTGCCACGCGGAGCGGCACGCCACGATCGCGCATCGTCCTCTCCTTCCTGAGTGTCCGTGCACGTCTCCCGGTGCGCGGACGCAGGGGAGATCCAGACCACAGTGTGACCGTGGGCACGCCCATGTGAGGCCTTTGTTAAAACTGGAGTCATATTGGTCGTATTGTTCGTGAAGCGTGTCTGCGAAGCTGACCGCGCGACGCCGACCTGCGCGTTCACCGGCCGGGAGATCCCACCCGGCCACTGGAGTGCTCATGAACCCACATCCCGCACCCGGTCGCCTCACGCTCACCGGGTCCCTTTTCATTGGATATGTCTGTCTTCTGGCGGTGGCCCTCGCGGTCATCGGCTCCCTCTGGGCGATCCACCTCGACCGCGAGACCGACCGGCAGTACGCCGAACGGGTGCTCACCGTGGCCCGTTCGGTCGCGGTCCTGCCCGAGGTCGTCGAGGGCCTCCAGGCGGTCGACCCCTCCGAGGACCTCGACCCGCTGGCCGACCGCATCTCCTCCGCCACCGGCGCGGACTACCTGGTCATCGCCTCGCCCGACGGGACCCGGCACACCCACCCGGACAAGAGCCGGATAGGGGAGACCGTGTCCACCCCGCCCGGCCCCGTCGTACGCGGCACGGAGTGGACGGGCGTGCAGGACGGAACCCAGGGCCGCACGGTGCGCGCGAAGATCCCCGTGTTCTCCGGCGGGGGCTCGGTGAACGGCGGCGACGCCCAGGGGGAGATCGTGGGATACGTGTCCCTGGGCATCCTGGACTCCAGCGCCACCACCGACGCGCGCGCCTCGATCCCGGTCATCCTCGCCGCCACCGCGCTCGTGCTGGTCCTGGGCGTGGGCGGTTCGTGGGTGCTGTCCCGGCAGGTCCGCGCCAAGACCCACGGCTTGGAGCCGGCCGACATCACGGCGCTGCTGGAGAGCCGGGAGGCCCTGCTGTACGCCGTGCGCGAGGGAGTGCTCGCGGTGGACCGCGATGATCGGATCCTGCTCGTCAACCCGCCCGCCCGCACCATGCTCGGACTGCCCAAGGGAGTGGAGGGAAGCCGCCTCGACGAGCTCGGCCTGTCCGAACGGGCCCGCGACATCGTCTCCGGCGCGGACCCCGGGGACGACCTGATCCTGCTGTCCGGTGACCGCGTGCTGGTCGCCAACCGGATGCCGGTGCGCATCCGGGGAGAGGAGGCCGGGGCCGTGGTCACCCTCCGGGACCGCACCGAGGTGGACCGGCTCACCGGCGAGCTGGACGGGGCGCGGACCGTCACCAGGGGGCTGCGCGCCCAGACCCACGAGTTCGCCAACCGGGTGCACACCGTGGCAGGGATGCTGGAGCTGGGCGCCCACGACGAGGCCAGGGCCTACCTGGCCGACCTCGCCGCCACCCACACCCGCACCTCCAGCGGCGTGGCCGAACACGTCCGCGACCCCGCGCTGGCGGCGCTCACACTGGCCAAGTCCGCGCAGGCCTCGGAGCTCGGTGTGGACCTGCGGCTCTCCCCGATGACCAGCGTCCCGGTCTCTCTCAAGGGCGACCTGCGCTCGGACGCGCTCCTGACCCTGGGCAACCTGGTGGACAATGCCCTGGACGCGGTCACCCCGAACGGCTGGGTGGAACTGATGGTGCGCCTGCACACGGTGGCCGACACCGGGCTGCCGCACGACCTCCTGGAGATCCGGGTGACCGACTCCGGGCAGGGGGTGTCCGACGAGCTGGCGGAGGAGATCTTCCGATACGGGTTCACCACCAAGGCCTCCCGCGACGGAGGCACCCGCGGCCTGGGGTTGGCGCTGGTCAAACAGGTGTGTGAGAGCAGAGGGGGAAGCATCGAGATGGAGGCACCCGACGCCGAGGAGGGCGCGGTGTTCACCGTCTGCCTGCCGGTGGTCACGGCGGCGGTGGCCCGGTGATCCGCGTGCTGGTCGTCGACGACGACGTCCGGGTGGCCCGCAACCACCAGGAGCTGGTGGAGTCCGTGCCCGAGTTCACCGTGGTCGGGGTGGCGCACACGGCGGCCGCGGCCCTGGCCCAGGTGCGCGGCCACCGGCCCGACCTCGTCCTGCTCGACCTCCACCTGCCGGACGCCTCGGGCATATCGGTGATGCACACCCTGCGTTCGGCCGCCGCCCAGGACGCTCCGCAGCCGGACTTCCTGATGATCACCGCCGTTCGCGACATCGCCCAGGTCCGCGCGGCGCTGCACGGCGGGGCGGTGCACTACCTGCTCAAGCCGTTCCCGCTCAGCGCCCTGCGCGACCAGCTCGAACGCTACGCGGTGGCGCGCCGCCAGATGGAGGGGGAGCGGCAGGCCACGCAGCAGGACGTGGACCGGTTGTTCGGACTGCTGCGCCCGCCCGCCGCCCGCTCCCTGCCCAAGGGCCTGACCTCCGCCACCGTCGACCTGGTGGCGGGCGTGCTGCGCGAGGCGGAGGGTGAGGTCTCCGCCTCGGACGTCGCCGAACGCTCCGGGGTCTCCCGGGTCACGGCGCGCCGCTACCTGGAGCACCTGTGCGCCGACGGCCGAGCCGAACTCCGCATGCGCTACGGGTCGGCCGGTCGCCCCGAGCACCTCTACCGCTGGGTCGCCTGACCCCGGGCACGTCAGGCCTCTCCGGCCTGCCACCGGTGTTCCCCAGCCAGGGCCCGTTCGCGGTGAGCCAGTACGGAACGGGCCTGACAGGAAGCGGAGTTCGGTCTCGAAGAGCCCGGTGACCCGGGCCCCGGCCTCCTCGGAGATGTCGGTGGTGCGTGTCACACTCGGGGCATGCTCGATCACCTCGGTATCCAGGTCGCTGATCCCGAAGCCAGCGCCGCCTTCTACGACGCCGTCCTCGCCGCTCTGGGCCACGGGCGCATGCTCCAGTTCGGGCCGGTGATCGGCTACGGCACCGAGCACCCCCAGTTCTGGATCTCCCCCAGCGAGAGCGAGGGACCGGCGAGGGAGTCGCACATCGCCTTCCTCGCACCGGACCGGGCGGCGGTCGACTCCTTCTTCGCGGCGGCGGTCGGGGCCGGTGCCGAGGTGCTGCACGAACCCGGGCTCTGGCCCGAGTACCACGAGCACTACTACGGCGCCTTCGTCCGCGACCCGGACGGCAACAACGTGGAAGCTGTCAGCCACGTCCCGATCTGATCCGCCGGGACGTGCTCCACCAGCGCACCCCCGGAGCGGCCCCCACGGGCAGGGGTTCGGAGGGTGGGACCAGGCCGCGCCGGTGCGGCCGGGCACGGGGCGCGGAGTCGACGAGGGGCTAAAAGTGCTTGCCTCGGCCGGGCGGTGGTTCTAGGTTGGCGCGATCCGAACCGTTGGTGAGAGGGGTTGCGGTTGTACCGCCTACGTGAGTGGAACCGGGGCGACGCCGACCGGCTGCTGGAGGCCTTCCGCTGGGACGAACTGTCCCGCCAGGAGACCGAGGTGCCGCGGACGCGGGACGAGGCCCTGGAGTGGGTCGCGCGCAGGGCGGTCCTGGCCGCGGAGCAGGAGGTCCACGGGTTCGCGGTGGTCGACGGGACCGACCGGGTGCTGGGGCACGCGCAGGTCTCGGTCACCAGCCGTACGCACGGGCTCGGCTGGGTGTCGTACTGGACGCACCCGGCCGAGCAGGGCCGGGGCGTGGCCTCGGCCGGTGCCCGACTGGTGGCCGAGTTCGCCTTCGCTGAGCTGGGCCTGTTCCGTGTCGAAACGGGCCACCGGGTGAACAACCCGGGTTCGTGCGTGGCGGCCCGTCGGGCGGGGTTCCGGCCGGAGGGGATCGAGCGGGCCAAGCTCCGCTACGGGACCACCCGCTACGACACCGGGTCCCACGCCCGGCTGGTCACGGACCCCGTCGAGGGCGTGGCCGAGGGCGTCTGCGGGGGCTGACACGCGAAACGCGGGGCACGGTGAGTGATCACCGTGCCCCGCGTCGTTCCTGCGCCCGGAGCCTGGACTACCAGTCGAAGGCGGCGACGCCGGAGGTGATGTTGTTGTGGACGACGTTGCAGCCCTCGGAGCTGAAGCCCGCGAAGGAGATGACGTCGGCGCAGATCGGCACGGTGATGTTCTGGATGTGGGCGTTGTTGTCGGCGGCGGCGGTGCCGGTCATGGCGCCCAGGGCGAGGCCGGTGGCGAGGATGAGACCGGAGACGGCGGTGATGCGCTTCATTGTTGAATCCCTTTCGGTTGGTGTTTCTCAGGTGGATCTGGCAGGTCTGGCAGGGGTGTCGCGCGACGGCTGGGGGCCTAGTCGTGGACGGAGATGCCCGAGGTGGAGTTCCAGTCGACGACGTTGCAGCCGCTGGCGCTGAAGCCGGAGGCCTTGATGACGTCGAGGCAGATCGGGATCGTGATGTTCTGGATGTGGGCGTTGTTGTCGGCCGCGGCGGTCCCGGTCAGGGCTCCGAAGGCGAGGCCGGTGGCGAGGACGAATCCGGAAACCTTGGCAATACGGGACATGGTGGATACCTTTCGGAAGTGCAAAACACGTTGGCTGCGGCCGCCGTAATTAACTTAGCGTAGCTGGGCGCATGCTCGAAGTGATTTTCGCCGGGAACCCAGAGTTTCTCAGGACTTTCTTCGGCTTCGCACCTGACATGGCGGACATGTCACGCCTTGCGGGCCGGGCGCGTTACACAACCGAAAGCATGGCTGGATCAGACTTCTGGCAAATGCATCGGAACCACTTCTGTCCGACATGACCCGCCGTGGGGGTGCGAACGCGGACACGAAGAAGGGCCCGCACGGTTCACACCGTGCGGGCCCTGCTGTTCGGGAGCGGGGTCGGCTACCAGCCCTGCTGCTGTCCGTAACCCGGGTACTGCTGCCCATAGCCGGGCTGCTGGCCGTATCCGGGCTGCTGCCCGTAACCCGGGTACTGCTGGGGGTCGTAACCGGGGTACTGCTGGTGCTGCTGACCGTAGCCCTGGCCGTAACCGGCGTAGGGGTCCGGCTGCTGGGCGCCCGTGGGGTGGTGCTGGTAGGGCTGCTGCTGACCGGACTGGTCCTGCGGCGTCTGCTGCTGGGGCTGCGCGGTCTCGGCCTGCCCGGAGCCCTTGGCGTCGGTGTCGGGACGGAAGATGAACAGGCGCGCGGCGGCGGACTCACCGGTCTCGCTGGGGGTGATCAGCTCCAGCCGCCACCCGGCCTCCTCGATGCCCTCGAGGATGCGGGTCAGCCCCGGCCGCAGCTTGCTGGACGCCTCGTCGTAGGCGTTGACCTCGAGCTGGATGATGAACATCCGCCGCTTCTGCTGCGCGGCGACCTTGGCGTGCTCGACGACAGTGCTGTCCCTCACGACCTGCGTGACGCTCATGAATAACCGTACCCATCTGCTCTGCGGAGCTGCTTCACCCGTCGGGGGTCGTTCCCGGTCGTCCGCGTCCACCGTGACGGGATTCCGCCGGGCTCCGCTTCCATCATGCCTTCTATGAGGGCATCTGGCCACAGAAGGCCGGAACCGCCGCCGACGACGGGAACCGCCGAGGTGGCGGCGGAAACCGCCAGCTCCGGACCCCGACCCACGGGGTCCGGAGGACCCGGGTGGCTAGCCGGCGGCGGCGCGGACCGCGTCGGCGACCGGCGTCCGACCGTTCACCAGGTTGAGAACCCTCTTGGCGGTCCCCGGTTCGTCCAGGAGGGCCACGATCACGGCGGCCACGTCGTCGCGCGTCACGGAGTCGCGGTCCACGGGCTCACCCAGGTCCACCTGACCCGTTCCGGCCTCGTCGGTCAGCCGACCGGGACGCAGGATGGTCCAGTCCAGGTCGAGGTCGTGTTCACGCAGGTCGTCGTCGGCCGCCTTCTTGGCCGCCACGTACGCGGCCCACACCTCGTCGGTGCCCTCCGGCACCGGCTGGTCCACGTTGATCGCGGAGACCTGCACCAGGCGGCGCACCCCCGCCAGGGCCGCGGCGTTCGCGGTCAGCGAGGCCGCCTTGTGGTCCACCGTGGACTTGCGGTCGGCGCCGCTGCCCGGTCCGGCTCCGGCGGCGAACACCACGCCGTCGGCGTCCATGATCTTCTCGGCCAGCTCGGTGACGCTGGCTTCCTCCAGGTCGACGAGGACCGGCTCGGCCCCGGCGTCGACGACGTCCTGGGTGTGGTCGGGGTTGCGGATGAGGGCGACGGGCTGGTCACCGCGGGCGGCCAGAAGCCTGGCCAGCCGCAGTGCGATCTTCCCGTGTCCACCGGCGATGACGATACGCATGGGGGAAGCGTATTGCCTGCGCCACGGGCACACCGGGAGGAGACCCCGGGCGGCGGCGGTGAACTTCCCGACGCCGCCCGGGGGAATACGCCCCCATCGGGGTGGGGTCAGTCCACCGTCCAGGTGTCCCCGCTGGCCAGCAGCGCGCCCAGCTCGCCGTCGCCGTGCTCGGCCCGGGCGTCCTCCACCTGTTCGTTGAGCAGCTCGTCGTAGACCGGCCGCCGCACGTCCCGGAACACCCCGACCGGCACGTGCTCGAAGGCGGGCTGGTCCAGTCTGGACAGGGCGAACGCGTACCCCGGGTCCGGGCGGTGCGCGTCGTGCCGGATCAGCCGGTCCTCGCTGACCGAGTCCACGTCCACGACCTCCAGGCCGCCGAACCCGTCCGCCACCACGCCGCGGTCCGGTCCCAGCCGCAGCGGCTCGCCGTGCTCCATGCGCAGCAGCCGCAGGTCCCGGGCGGCCGGGTCCTTCAGCGGCTCGAAGGCGTCGTCGTTGAAGATCGGACAGTTCTGGTAGATCTCCACGAACGACGCTCCGGGGTGGTCCGCCGCCGCGCGCAGCACCGAGGTCAGGTGCTTGCGGTCGGAGTCGACGGTCCGGGCGACGAAGCTCGCCTCGGCGCCCAGCGCCAGCGACACCGGGTTGAACGGCTGGTCCAGCGATCCCACCGGCGAGGACTTCGTGATCTTCCCGGCCTCGGAGGTGGGGGAGTACTGGCCCTTGGTCAGCCCGTAGATGCGGTTGTTGAACAGCAGGATGTTGATGTTCACGTTGCGGCGCAGCGCGTGGATCAGGTGGTTGCCGCCGATGGACAGACCGTCGCCGTCACCCGTGACCACCCACACCGACAGGTCCGGGCGGCTCGCCGCCAGCCCCGTCGCGATCGCCGGGGCGCGCCCGTGGATCGAGTGCACGCCGTAGGTGCTCAGGTAGTACGGGAAGCGCGAGGAGCAGCCGATCCCGGACACCATCACGATGTTCTCGCGGGGTACGCCCAGCTGCGGCAGGAACGACTGGAAGGCGGCGAGGACCGCGTAGTCGCCGCACCCCGGGCACCAGCGCACCTCCTGGTCGGACTTGAAGTCCTTCATCCGGTACTCGGTGTCGGTCCTGGGCACCAGCCGCAGCCCGGCCGGGGGCGTCCCGTTCGAGTTCTCAGTCACGGTCGATGACCTCCCGCAGCACGTCCGCGAGCTCCTCCGCCTTGAAGGGCAGCCCGCGGACCTTGTTGTAACCGATGACGTCCACCAGGAACCGGCCGCGCAGCAGCAGCGACAGCTGGCCCAGGTTGATCTCCGGGACCACGACCCGGTCGTAGCTCCGCAGCACGTCGCCGAGGTTGGCCGGGAAGGGGTTGAGGTGGCGCAGGTGCGCCTGTGCGACCCGGCCCCCCGAACGCCGGATCCGGCGCACGGCGGCGGTGATCGACCCGTAGGTGCCGCCCCAGCCCAGCACGAGCACGTCCGCGTCGTCCGTGGGGTCGGAGACCTCCAGCTCCGGGATGTCCCGGGCGATGGCGTCCACCTTGGCCTGGCGGGTGCGGACCATGAGGTCGTGGTTGTCGGGCGTGTACGAGATGTCCCCGGTCCGGGCGTGCTTCTCGATCCCGCCGATCCGGTGTTCCAGGCCCGCCGTGCCCGGCACCGCCCACGGGCGGGCCAGTGTCTCCTCGTCGCGCAGGTACGGCAGGAACTCGCCGTCCGGCCCGTTGGGCCGCGTGGCGAAGCCGGGGTCGATCACCGGCAGCTCCGACACCTCGGGCAGGCGCCAGGGCTCCGAACCGTTGGCGAGGTAGCCGTCGGAGAGCATCACCACCGGAGTCCGGTACCGCACGGCCAGGCGGACCGCCTCCAGCGCCGCGTCGAAGCAGTCGGCGGGGGAGGAGGGCGCCACCACTGGCACGGGGGACTCCCCGTTGCGGCCGTACAGCGCCATGAGCAGGTCGGTCTGCTCGGTCTTGGTGGGCATACCGGTGCTCGGACCGGCCCGCTGCACGTCCACGACCACCAGCGGGAGCTCGGTCATCACGGCCAGCCCCACGGCCTCCTGCTTCAGCACCATGCCGGGGCCGGAGGTGGTCGTGACCCCGAGCGAGCCGCCGAACGACGCGCCGATCGCCGCGCCGACGCCGGCGATCTCGTCCTCCGCCTGGAACGTGCGCACGCCGAACCGCTTGTGCCTGGAGAGCTCGTGCAGGATGTCGGAGGCGGGGGTGATGGGGTACGACCCCAGGAACAGGGGCAGACCGGACCGCCGCGACCCGGCGATCAGCCCGTAGGCGGTGGCCAGGTTCCCGGTGATGTTGCGGTAGGTGCCCGGGGGGAGCTTCGCGGGCTTGACCTCGTAGGAGACCGCGAAGTCCTCCGTGGTCTCCCCGAAGTTCCACCCGGCCTGGAACGCCGTGAGGTTGGCGGCGAGGATGTCCGGCTTGCTGGCGAACTTCGACTTCAGGAACGAGGTCGTGCCCTCTGTGGGGCGGTTGTACATCCACGACAGCAGCCCCAGCGCGAACATGTTCTTCGCGCGCTGGGCGTCCTTCTTGGACAGCCCGGACCCCTCCAGGGCGGCCACCGTCATCGAGGTGAGGCCCACCGCGCTCACGTGGAACCCGTCCAGGCTCCCGTCGGTGAGGGGGTCGACCGCGTAGCCGACCCTGGCCAGGCTGCGCTTGGTGAACTCGTCGGTGTTGACGATGACGGTCGCGCCCCGGGGCAGGTCACCGAGGTTGGCCTTCAACGCGGCGGGGTTCATTGCCACCAGCACGTCCGGTGCGTCGCCCGGCGTCATGATGTCGTGGTCGGCGAAGTGGAGCTGGAAGCTGGACACCCCGGGGAGGGTCCCGGCGGGGGCACGGATCTCGGCGGGGAAGTTCGGCAGGGTCGAGAGGTCGTTGCCGAACGACGCTGTCTCCTGGGTGAAACGGTCACCGGTCAACTGCATCCCGTCGCCGGAGTCCCCGGCGAACCGGATGATGACCCGGTCGAGCTGCTCGATCTGTTTGGCCACTGAGATCGAAGACCTCCTTGGTCAGCCGCCGGTCGTGACGGGCGGCGGCGCTGTGGTGTCTACCCCCGGCCGAACCTCACCGTCACGTGCCGGGTGCCTGGATCGGGGGCAGGAGGACGGCGTGGCCCCCACACGCCCTGGGTGCGCCAACCCCGGGTGGTGTTTCGGCGGTCTCGGACCGCGGCCGGGCCGACCTCGGCTTCCCGCCTCCGACGGCACGGCCCCCCGCTCACCTCGAAGGGGACGCCCGCCCCGCTGGAGCGCCGTCCCGTCCCCGTGGTGTTCGGAGTGACAAGGGCCACGTTGGCACTATAGGTCGTCGTCCCGACCCCGGGGCGGGGCGGGTGGCCATTGTCACAACCCCTCCGAATCCGGGCTGGAAGCGGGATGTGACCGACAGCTGGTCACATGGGGAACGCAAGACGCGGACCCGCACGTTTGTCACCATGTACGCATCCACAGCCGGGCAGCGGCGAACAGCGGAAGGAGGGCGCGTGCACGTCAACGCGATCCGCGCGGTGGGCCTGTTCGTCGGCGCCTCGGTGCTCGCCGTCGTGGTCGGCTGGCTGTGCGGAGCGGAGAAGGGGATCCAGGTCTCGGTGGCGCTGGTGGCCTGCGCGGGGATCCTGGTCTACCTCTTCGGAAACTCCCTCGCGCTGCGCGCGATGCGCGCCCGCCCGGTCAGCGAGATCGAGCGCCCCGAGCTCTACCGGATGGTGCGGGAACTGGCGACGGCCGCTCGGCAGCCCATGCCCCGCCTCTACCTCTCCCCGGTGCGCTCGCCCAACGCCTTCGCCACCGGCAGCAGCCCCCGCCGCGCAGCCCTGTGCTGCACCACGGGCCTGCTGCGCGCCCTCAACGAACGCGAACTGCGCGGCGTGCTCGCCCACGAACTGGCGCACATCCGCGCGCACGACACCCTGATCAGCTCGGTGGCGGCGACCCTCACCGCGCTCATCACCGCACTGACGGCGGTCTCGTTCCTGATCCCGCTGGGGGACTCCGAGGAGACGGACCTGCCCAACCTGCTCGGCGGCCTGATGATGGTGGTCCTGGCCCCGCTGGCGGCGATGGTCGTCTACTTCGGGGTGGGCCGGGCCCGGGAGTTCCGGGCCGACGAGCGGGCGGCGGAGATCACCGGTGACCCCCTGGGGCTGGCCGACGCGCTGACCAAGCTGGAGTCCGGGAACCGCGCGTACCCGCTGCCCAAGGAGCGCGCCCTGCTGGCGGCCTCGCACCTGATGACCACCAACCCCTTCCCCGGAGGGGTGGGCCGCCTGTTCGCCGCACACCCGCCGGTGGAGGAGCGGGTGCGCCGTCTCCGCGAGCTGCGCCGCAAGTGGGACATGCGCTGAGGCCCCACACGACGCGACGGCCGCCCTCCCCTGTCGGGGCGGGCGGCCGTTCGTCGGATGCCTAGCGGTAGTTCACGAACTGGAGCGCCAGGTCGAAGTCCTTGTCCTTGATGAGGTTCATGACGTTCTGGAGATCGTCCTTCTTCTTGGAGCTCACCCGCAGCTCCTCGCCCTGGATCTGGGCCTTGACACCCTTGGGGCCCTCGTCCCGGATGAGCTTGGAGATCTTCTTGGCGTCCTCGGAGGAGATGCCCTCCTTGAGGCTGATCGGCAGGCGGTACTCCTTGCCGGAGGGCTTGGCCTCCTCGGCCGAGTCCAGGATCTTCAAGGAGAGCTTGCGCTTGACCAGCTTCTCCTTGAAGACGTCCAGGGCGGCCAGGGCGCGCTCCTCGGAGCCGCTCTTGATCTCGATGCCGTCCTCGCCCTGCCAGGCGATGGTGGTCCCCGTGCCCTTGAAGTCGAACCTCTGGGACAGCTCCTTGCCCGCCTGGTTCAGCGCGTTGTCGACCTCCTGACGGTCGAGCTTGGACACCACGTCGAAACTGGATTCGGCGGCCACGTACTCTCACACCCCGCTACGTCTCATGGGTCACGGTGCGCCGTGGGGCGCCCGTGTGCGTCTCGTCCGGCCCGGTCCGGGCCGGTTCAGAGCTTAGCCGCGCCGCGCCCGCCCCCGCCTGACGAGCCCGGCGGAGGCGCGCGCGGGAATCGATTTCAGGTTCGGGCCCATCATCCGCTATTGTCGTTCCTGCGCGGCGACGCCAAGCGTCGCAGCAGCCCAGGCGGGTTGCCCGAGCGGCCAATGGGAGCGGACTGTAAATCCGTCGGCTTAGCCTTCGAAGGTTCGAATCCTTCACCCGCCACAGGGAGTACCGAAGCCCCCGGCACCAACAGGTGCCGGGGGCTTCGTCGTGTCCGGGGCCGACCCGCGGTGGACCGGGGTGGTCTCTTCACTCCCGTGACACCACGTGGGTGGGTACTCACGGGCGGTCAGATGATTCGGGCGGTTGCGAGATGGTCACGCTCCGAGTGCGCTTCGGTCACTCTGTGTGATCTTTGATCGTTTCGGTGGGGTCGAGTCGGGCCGATAAATCACCGCATCATCCCTTTTGTTTTCAAGGGCAAAAGGAATTCAACCGGCAATCTGGACAATTGGCTGGTGGAGTTTCGGCGTTGACAAAAATCGGGGGGCGGATGATGATTGCATCAGTCCACCGCGACACAGGTGCAAAAGCGCCTGCGTCTTTTTCTGTCAATGCCTCGCTTGAATTCTCGGGGGAAACATGATCAAGAAGCTGACCGCTGCTGGCCTGGTCGCTGGTGCCGCGATGGGCGCGCTCCTCATGGGCGCTCCCGCTCACGCCTCGCACGGTGGTGACCAGCAGTTCAACCAGAACCTGCAGCTCGTCCCGATCCAGTCCTGCAACCTGACGGGCAGCGTTGGCCTGGTTGCCGTCACCGTGCCGATCCTGTCGCCGCAGACCACGGGCGACTGCGTGAACGGCCCCATCGGCACCAACATCAGCTAGTTCCGGCAATCGGTTCGACCGAGACCATATCTCAAACTTCTTCGAAGGGTAATTCAATGCTGCGTAAGCTCGGCATTGCCGGCCTCGTCGCTGGTGCTGCTTTCTCCGCCGTCCTGGCCGCCACCCCGGCCTCCGCTGGCTCGCACGGTGGCGACCAGCAGTACAACCAGAACCTCCAGCTGGTTCCGGTTCAGCTGTGCAACACCAGCGCCGCCGTCGGCCTGGTCGGCGTCAACGTGCCGATCCTGTCGCCGCAGACCACGGGCGACTGCGTCAACGGCCCGATCAGCACCAACATCGACTAGGAGAACCCCACAATGCGTAAGTTCACCGCTGCCACCGCCATCGCCGGTGTCGCTCTCGGCGCCATCCTCGCGGCTGCTCCCGTGTCCGCCTCCCACGGTTCCCACGGTGGCGACCAGCAGTACAACCAGAACCTCCAGGCCATCCCGGTCCAGCTGTGCAACACCGAGCTGGCTGTCGGTCTCCTGGCTGGCGTCAACGTGCCGATCCTGTCGCCGCAGACCACGGGCGACTGCGTCAACGGCCCGATCAGCACCAACATCGACTAGGGGAACCGCACATGCTGCGCAGGTTCACCGCCGCCACGGCGATCGCCGGTGTCGCGCTCGGCGCGATGCTCGCGGCCGCCCCGGCGTCCGCCGGTTCGCACGGTGGCGACCAGCAGTTCAATCAGAACCTCCAGTTGGTTCCGATTCAGCTGTGCAACACCGAGCTGGCTGTCGGCCTGGTCGGCGCCAACGTGCCGATCCTGTCGCCGCAGACCGCTGGCGACTGCGTCAACGGCCCGGCGAGCACCAACATCAGTCACGACAGTGCTGACAAGGGTGACCACGACCGTGCCGAGGGCGACCACGGCTACGGCTACTGACCACCTGAGCGTGGTCGACGGAGCCCCAGGGCTCCGGTGACGGAACAGAGCGGGTTCGAGGCCCCCCGGCGTGTGCCGGGGGGCCTTGCCGCTTCCCGCGACGAGGATGGTCGCGATCCCATCGAACCTAGGAGGCCGGTTGAAGCCCGCACTCTTGGCCCGCGCCCTGTTGTTCGGAACCGCCCTGGTGCTGACGGTCCCGGCCTGCGGCCAGTCGGAGGAACCCGAGGACGACCGCCCCACCGCACAGGACGACCCCACCGCGCAGGACGACGCCCCGGGAACGGACGGCTCCCCGGAGTCAGGGGACGGTCCGGCCGCCGAGGGGGAGGTCCAGGTCCTCAACCTGCACGGCGACGAGGAGGGCTTCGACGACCAGCGCCCGCAGACCTACGTCGCCACGGGGTCCACGACTTTCTCCGACATGGAGTGGGACGAGTGGGACCACACCCGCGCACGAGGTGAGGGCGAGATCCTGGGCACCTGGTGCATGGACCAGGGCTGCCAGAACGACCCCTACGACGTGGAGCTGGAACTCGGCGACCCCGTGGAGGTGGACGGGATCTGGTACTTCTCCACCTACACGGTCACCGAGTACGACGACGACATGCCACAGGCGCAGCGGGACGCGCTGGACGAGGCCGACGGCGGACGGCTCACCCTTCCCGGCCCCGCCGAGGACTGAGACCGGGGCGGAGCGAACGTGAGCTTCGACTCCGCCCTCGCTTCCCCGAATCCTCCCAAAGTCGAGAAAACTCTCGAACTCGCTGGTCAGATCGGGCGCGAGGTGGTGTTCACCGGGGTCCGGGGTGGCCGAACCGGGCGTGGCGAGCCCCGGAGGTCTCTAGTCTGCTGAGTTGTGGGACTCAACCAGTGGGCGGACGACCGCGCGGACGAAGGACAGGGCACCGGTGACCGACCGGTGCCACGGCACGGCCGCGCCGCACTGCTGCGCCTGGCCGCCTGGTTCGAGGGCGCCGAACCGGATCGCGCCGAGGCACTGGCCACGGCGGCCTTCGCCCTGCACCCCGCATGCCACCTGGAGGGGCGCGTCGACGACACCGTCGCGGCCACCACCAGCTGGTGGCACGCCGAAGCCGACCGCAGCACCGTCACCGAACACCCCGGAACCCGCCCGCCCGAACCCGTGCGCGACCACCGGGCCCAGCAGGCCCGCCTGCGCGACGCGGCCGAGTCCTCCGCACACTGGCGCCGTGCCGGTGCGGAGCAGATCCGTTCCCTGCTCACCGCACCCACCGCCGACCGCGCCCGGCTGGACCTGTCCGGCGCGGGCATGGAGGTCCTCATGGAGCTCCTCACGGCCGCGCTCGGCTCCGGCGACGCCTCCCGCCGCCCCACCTCCGCCGGGGACCTGGAGTTCGGACTGCGACTGCACGTCCACGCCTCACCCGGGGCGGAGCTCACCATCCGCGGTGAGGGCGGCGACCTGACGCTGGAGGGTCTGAGCCTGTGCGTCACCTCCTACGAACAGCACGCCGTGGTCACGCCGCCCGGGGAGCGCCCGAACGCCCCTGCTGAGGCTGCCGCGCCCGACACCGACCCGGAACCGCCGGCCGACGCTGATCCCGAACCCCCGGCCGCCGCCGACTCGGAACCCCCGGCCCCAGGCCCCGCGCCCCAGGCCGCCGCCGACCCCTCGGACCCCGACGTGGAGACCACCGGTCCCATCGGCATCGTCACGGACACGCACCGGACCGGAAGGTGGGAGTGATGGAGACCAGCGCGCACACCGAGGACGCCGCCCTCATCGGTGAGCGACAGGCCGCCGCCCGCGCCCTCATGGCGCGGCCCCTGCTCACCCGGCGTACGCACCCGGCCGAGTTCTCCCTCGTGCGCTCCCACGCCGAGTGGCTCGTCCAGCGCTTCCAGCGGGTCCTCGGCTACCGCCTGACCGTGGCCGACGAACACGCCCGCCTGGTCAAGCGGGGGCTCGTCGACGAGGTCGTCCGCCCCGCCGAACGCGCCACCGGAGCCCGTTTCACCCCGCGCACCCACACCTACCTGGCGCTGGCGCTCGCGGTCCTGGTCGAACAGACCGGACCCACCACCGCGCGGTCCCTCACGGCGGGGGTCCGCGCCGCCGCCCGGGAGGCCGGGATCGACGCCGACCCCGGACGCGGACTCGGCGAACGCCGCGCCTTCTGCGCGGCCCTGCACCACCTGGTCGGCCTCGGAGCGCTCACCGAGACCGCCGGAACCGTCCGCGCCCACCAGGCGGACCCCGTGGTCGACGTCGAACTCACCCCGGACACCGGCGCCCTGCGCGCGGTCACCGCCCACCTGCCCCGGGCGGGGGACGACCCGGACTCCTTCCTCGCCGACGCGGCCGACCCGGACCCGGAGGGCGACCAGGCGGGCGAGGTCGCCCTGCGCCGCCTGCTCGCCGAGACCGCCGTGGTCTACCGCGAACACCTTCCCGACCGCCAGCGCGACCGCCTCGCCGCCCACCAGTGGCGGGCCGCCGCCGCCCTGGGCAACCTCCTCGGCTGCGACACGGAGATCCGCGCCGAGGGTGTGGCGCTCGTCATGCCGGACGAGACCGACGCCGCCCAGCGCTTCCCCTCCGACGACCCGGTGGGCCGCACCGCCCTGTCCCTGGTCCGTCACCTCTCCGGCCGCCTGCACCCCGGCCGCCCCGCCACCTCCGTCCCCGTTCCCGACCTGGAACTACGTACCGCGCTGGACGCCTTCGGCGGCGCCGACGCCCCGGTCCGCGCCGAGTGGGCGCGCACCGCCGGACCCGAGATTCCCGACCCGGAACGGCTGTCGGCCCTCGCGCTGGAGCTCCTCGCCGCCCTCGGCCTGCTCACGGGAGGCCCCGGACAGTGGGCGCTCACCGCCGCGGCGGCCCGGTTCGGCGCCGACGTGGACGAGCGCGTCCCGATGATCCAGGACAATGACGAAGACAGCCGGACACTCCCCGCGCAACCGCGTGGTTCCGGTCAGGACGAACCCGATCCCCAGACCGACCCCCGAGACGACCTCGACCGGGTGACGTCCGTGCTGCAAGCGGTGGCGAACGAGAAGGTGAGCGCGACCAGTGGTGACACAGGAGACGATCCAGGCCCCCGGGACGGCTCCGGCTGATCCTGCCGACACCCCCCGTTACCGCCTGGAACGCGCGGGCATCAGGAACGTGTGGCAGTACGACGACCACGTCCTGGACTTCGCCGAGGGGCGGCTGCTGCTGCGCGGCCGCAACGGCGCGGGCAAGTCCAAGGCCCTGGAGATGCTGCTGCCCTTCCTGCTGGACGGCGACGTCCGGCGTCTGGACACCACCGGCACCAACCGCACCAGCCTGCGCTGGCTGATGGCCGACGACCCCCGCGCGGCGCGCGGGCCGGTCGAGGAGGGCACCGGCCCCGACCTGCTCGGCGGCCCCGCCGAACCCGTGTCCGACAACGGGGGGACCGCCTCCGCTGACGGTACCGACCCCTCCCGCGGCGACACCGACGCCAGCTCAGGGCCCGCCACCCGACTGGGCTACCTGTGGGTCGAGTTCACCACCGCGCGCGGCGACCGGGGCCTGGACGCGGCCGCCTCCTCGCGCGGCTCCGCCGGGCCCGCCCCGGCCGGTCCCACCACCGCCTCCGCGCTGCTTGCCGCCCTCGCCCCGGCTCCCGCCGCCGACCCCCTGGCGGACCCGGCGAACGCAGCGGACCCGGCCACCGACTCCGAGGCCCCGGCGGACACCGGTGACGCGGACGCCCCCGGAGCCCCGCCCCGGCACATCACCCTCGGCGCGGCCGTCATGGCCGTCGGCGACGCCGACCCGCGCTGCGTGTTCTTCGTGACCGACCGCCGGGTGGGGCACGACCTCGACCTGGTCACCGACGGCCGCCCCAAGCCCGTGGACCGGCTGCGCTCGGAGATCGGCGCGGACAACTGCTTCACCAGCGCCGTCCCCTACCGCGCCCGCGTGATGCGCGACCTGTTCGGGATCGACGACTCCGTCCGCTACCGCAACCTCATCCACCTGCTCTACCGCCTGCGCCGCCCCACCATCGGCGACCGCCTGGAGGCCGGAGAGCTGGTCGGCGTCCTGTCCGAGGCCCTCCCGCCCATGGACGAGTCCGTCCTGGACGAGGTCGCCCGCAACATCGCCGACCTCGAACAGGCCCGGAGCGAGAAGAACGGCCTCACCGAGGCCGGGGCCGGAGTGGCCTCCTTCCTCACCGACTACCACGGTTACCTCCTGCACACCCTGCGCGCCCGCTCGGCTGAGGTCCGCGAACAGCTCGACGCCTGCACCCGCCGCACCGAGGAGACCGACCGCCTTCGCTCCGAGCTGGACGAGCTCATCACCGCGGAGAGCCAGATCGCCGAGGCACGCGACCAGGCCCGCCGTACCCGCGACACCGCCGACGCCGACGACGGCACCCTCGCCGCCGCCCAGAACGGCGCCGCCACCGCCACCACGAACGAGCGCCGCGCCTACGACGCGGCGGTCGGCGCCTACATCCGCGCGGCCGAGGCCGCCTGGGCCGCCGCCGAGCACGCCGCCACCACCGAGACCCACGCGGTGGAGCGCCTCGGTGAGGACACCACCACCATCGAGCGGGCCCTGGAGGTCCTGCGCCAGACCCACCTGGAGGCCGCGCGCGCGGCCACCGCCGCCGGGCTCGACACCCAGGCGCTCGGCCAGGTCCCCGACGCCCACACCTCCGTGCACGCCCCCCGGGAGAGCACCACCCGGGTCGACCTCCAAGGCCTCGAACAGGCCGTGGAGCGCGCACCCGTCGAGGGCGTCGACCTCGCTGACCTGCGCGACCACCTCGGCCGCCTGCACGACCGCCTCACCTCCTGCGCCGACGCCGCCGCGGACCGCACCGACCTCGCCACCCGGCTGACCGGACTCACCACCGCCGAGGCCGCCGCCGACCGCCGCCTGGTCGCCCTGACCAGCGAGGCCGAGAGCGCCGAGTCCGTCCTGGAGCACACCCACACCCGCGAGCAGGAGGCCATCACCGCCCTGCGCGCCGAGAGCACCTCCTACGCCGACGGCGTGCGAGCCTGGGCGGCCCGGCTGCGCGATTCCAGTCACGCCCACGCCCTCGGCGAGGCCATCCACGAGCTGGAGGGCAGCGTCGAACTGCCCATCACCGACTCCCTGCGCGTGCTGGACCCCCAGGTCCCGGCCACGGTCGCCCGCCTCGCCCACACCGCCGTGGACCCCCTCCTGGAGGAACTGCGCGCCCGCCGCGACGTCGCCGTCAACGAGGAGGGCCAGCTCTCCGACGAACTCGCCGAACTCGCCGCCCGCCGCGCCCGCAACACCGACAGCGCCCCCGAGCGACCCGCCTGGGCCACCTACCCGCGCCCCAACGGCGACGGCGTCCCCTTCCACCTGGCCGTGGACTTCGCGGACGGCCTCACCCAGCGCGAACAGGCCGGACTGGAGGCCGCCCTGGAGGCCAGCGGACTGCTCTCCGGGTGGATCCGCGCGGACGGCACCCTCTACGACCCCACCACGCGCGACCTCATGGTCACCCCGGCCCGTCCCGCCAAGGGCCGCACCCTGCTGGACGTCCTCGTCCCCGTCGCCTTCCCCGACCGGGGCATGAACGTCGACAACCTCCGCGCCCTGCTCTCCTCCATCGCCCTGCACTCCGAGACCCCGGGCAGCGCCGAGGACACCGAGCCCAAGCACCGCCGCGACAGCGCCGTGACCACCGTCAGCTCCATGTCGCTCTCCGGCGGCTGGCGGCTGGGCGTGGCCTCCGGAGCCCACTACAAGGGCGAACCCGAGTTCATCGGCGAGGCCGCGCGCAAGCGCGCCCGCGACCGCCAGTCCGCCAACACCGACCGGCGCATGGCCATCGCCGAGGCCCTCCTCGCCGAGGCCGGGGAGCGCCGCTGGGCGGTGGAGCACTCCTACACCGAACTGCTCGCGGTCTCCCGCGACCTCCCCGAGGCCGCCCCGCTCATCCGCGCCTGGACCACCCTCGACGTCGCCCGGGCCGACGTGGCCGCCGCCCGCCGCGCCCACGACACCGCGCGGACGGCCGAGGAGTCCGCCCGGGCCGAACTCCTCGGCATCCGCACCCGCCTGACCGAGGCGGCCCGGGACCAGTACCTGCCCACCGTCCGGGCCGAACTCGACAGCGCCCTGCGCGCCCTGGACCACCTGCGGGTCCTGATCGCCTCGGCCCTGCGCGACCTCGACGTCCTCGCCTGGGAGCTGGCCGACCACGAACGCCACGTCGCCGCGTGGTCCCGCACCCGGGCCGCCCGCGTCCTCGCCGAGGACGCCCGCGCCGCCGCGATCGACGACATGATCACCGTGCGCCGCCAGTTCGAGCTCGGCGATCGCGCCCGGGGCGTGGCCTCGGAGCAGATCGACGCCGCCCGGGCCCAGGTCCAGGAACGCGCCAAGGAGGCCGCCGAACGCCTCCCCGAACTCGAACGCGACGCCCAGCGCGCCCGTGACGAACGCGTCAGCGCCGAGGCCCGCCTCGACGTCGCCACGACCGAGCGCGCCGAACAGGTCCGCCGCGCCCTGGCTGTGGGGGAGGCCCTGGTCTCCTCCGTCACCACCATCGGCGACCCCGACAGCCGCTCCGTCACCGGTACCGAGGACACCGTCCCCGACTCCGTGCTGCTCCGCGCGGCCGGGCTTGAGGACTGCGCCGGGGACGACGCGCCGCTGGCCCGCTACCTGGCGGCGGTCATCGGCGACCCCGAAGCCGAGACCACCGGACCGGACGAGCGCCTGGCCCTCCTGGCCTCCTTCACCGCGCAGCTGGAGGACGGCCTCGCCGCCCAGGACGGCGTCGCCGAGGTCGACGACAGCGCCATCCTCGGCAGCCGCGAGGAGCTGCACCGCCTCCTCACCTCGGTGGGCTGGGCCCAGACCCGCACCGAGCTCAGCGAGCCGCGCGGGGTGAAACGCCTCACGGTCCACGACGAGGACGGCGCCCACGACGTCACCTCCTACGCCGAACGCGTCGCCGAGGCGGTCGTGAGGG
This sequence comes from Nocardiopsis sp. L17-MgMaSL7, assembly GCF_003182025.1. Taxonomy (NCBI): domain Bacteria; kingdom Bacillati; phylum Actinomycetota; class Actinomycetes; order Streptosporangiales; family Nocardiopsidaceae; genus Nocardiopsis; species Nocardiopsis sp. L17-MgMaSL7. The sequence goes on from NZ_QGTF01000007.1 coordinate 281,311, forward strand.
CCGAGGAGACCGTGGCCGTCGCCGAGGAGGAGGCCTTCGAACGCCACCTGCTGGGCGAGCTCGCCGGACACCTCTCCCGCCAGATCGACGAGGCCCGCGCCCTCATCGCGACCATGAACGACGTCCTCAAGGACGTCACCACGTCCGCAGGGCTCGGCGTGCGCCTGGACTGGAGCCTGGCGCCCGACGCGGGCGCTGACGTCGAGGCGGTCGTCCCGCTCCTGGCCACCCCCGCGAACGAGCGCACCCGGGTCCAGACCACCCGCCTGCGCGACGCCCTGCGCCGCTGCATCGAGGCCATCCGCCGCCTGGACCCCACCGCCACCGGCGGCGCCCAGCTGCGGGCCGCGCTCGACTACCGATCCTGGTTCACCTTCACCGTCTACGTCACCGACTCCGCCGGGGACGAGCGCCGCCTGGGCCACCGCACCGCCCTCAGCCAGGGCGAACAGCGCGTGGTCGCCTACCTCGTGCTGTTCGCCGCGGCCGCCGCCCAGTTCGACGCCCTGGCCGCCCGCGCACCGTGGGCGCCGCGCCTGATCCTGCTGGACGACGCCTTCGCCAAGGTCGACGAACCCACGCACGGACGCCTGCTCGGCCTGCTGGTCGAACTCGACCTGGACTTCGTGCTCACGTCCGAACGCGTCTGGGGCTGCTTCGCGAGCGTGCCGAGCCTCAACATCTACGAGTGCCTGCGGGACCCCAACGTCCCGGGGATCGCCACCCTGCACTTCACCTGGGACGGCAGCAGGAGGCGGCTCGTCGGTGTGTGACCCGGCGGTCCCGGCGGACGCCGTCCTCCGCCGGAAGCGGGTTCGGCGAACACGCCGACGCGCGCCCGCCGACCGTGCCACAGTGGCCTGGGTCACCTCCGGTCCTCGGGAACCCCGAGGTCCGGCGTGGGTGGAACGGGTCACGGGTGCCGACCGGCGCGCGTATCACCAGCGCGCTTCCTCCCGTCCTGTCCTACTCTGCTGGTGCAGGTTCGAGAACGGAGCGGGGTGGCGAAGGTGACTCGGGGACCCGAGGCGGACACACGCACAGGACGGGACGGCCACGCGGCCGCACCCCAGACCGAGGACCCCACTACCAAGGCACTCCTCGACGCTCTGGCGCGCTCGGGGCTGTCCGAGGAGGTCCGCACCTGGGTCGGCGCCGCCCTGTGGGGTGAGGAGGCGCTTGAGGCGCTCCTGAGGGGCGAGCACATCCCGGGGATCGTCCCCGCGGGGACCCCCGAGGCCCCGCCCGGACGGGTGCGACGGGCCTACCTGACCGGCATCCGCGTCCAGGGGTTCCGCGGCATCGGCCGCCCGGCCGACCTCACCTTCTCCCCGAGCCCCGGCCTCACCGTCATCGTCGGCCGCAACGGGTCGGGGAAGTCGAGCTTCGCGGAGGCCGCCGAGGCCGCCCTGACCGGGCGCAACCCGCGCTGGGACGCCATGCCCACCGGCTGGCGCGACGGCTGGCGCAACCTCCACTACGACGAGCGCACCGAGGCGACCGTGGACATCCACATCGCCGGGGACCCCGGGCCCACCCGGATCAGCCGCCGCTGGACCGGGGAGAGCGTCCGCTCCGCGCGCGGCGAGGTCGTGCACCCGAACGGCGACGTCTCCCCCCTGCGCACCCTCGACTGGGGCGAGAACCTCGTCCGCTACCGCCCCTTCCTGTCCTACGACGAACTCGGCCGCACGGTCACCGGCCGGGCGGCGGAACTGTACGACACCCTCACCGCCCTGCTCGGGCTCACCGGGCTCGCCGAGGCCGAACGCCGCCTGGCCAAGGTCTGCGACGGCCTGGTCCGGCGCCGTGACCGGCCCTCCCGCGAGCTGCGGCCCCTCCTGGAGGTGCTGGGCGCCTCCAACGACCCCCGCGCCGTCCAGGCGGTGGGAGTCCTCTCCGCCCCCTCCATGGACCTGGAGGCCCTGCGCCGGGTCGCCTCCGACGACGGCCCCAGCGATCCCGCCCTGCACGTGGTCCTGCGCCGGCTGCGCCGCCTGGCCGTTCCCGAGCGCACACTCATCGCCGACGTCGTCAACGAACTGCGCGGGGCCGCCATGGAACTGGCCATGGCGGCGGGCAGCAAGGGCGACCACGCGCACGGAGTGGTCCAACTCCTCGAACAGGCGCTGGAACACCACAAGCGCCACCCCACCGAGACCACCTGCCCCACCTGCTCGACCACCGGCGCGCTCGGCGCCGACTGGGTACGCCGCGCCAACGCGCAGCTCCGTGCGCTCCGGCCCCAGGCCGCCACGGCCTCGGCGGCCTACGACCGCGCCTCCGCCGCGCGCGACCAGGCCCGGTTCCTGCTCTCCCCGGTGCCGACCTGGCTTCCGCCGGAGAGCGAGCTCGGCCAGGTGTGGGCGCTCTGGGAGTCCGGCTCCGACATCGAGGACCTCGGGGAGCTGGCCGAGCACATCGAGTCCGTGGGCCGCAGACTCCGCGCGGCGGCGGTCAGTGCCCGCCGGGACGCCTCCGAACGGCTGGAGGACCCCACGAACGGATGGGCCGACCTCGCCGAACGCCTCTCCGGCTGGCTGGACGACGCCCAGGACTCCGTGGCGGCGAGCGAGACCCTGGCGGTGGCCGAGACGGCCCTCAACTGGTTGGCCGAGCACGCGCGCGGAGTGCGCGCGGAGCGGCTGGGGCCGGTGGCCTCCCAGGCCGAACAGGTCTGGTTCCGGCTGCGCCAGGAACGCCACATCGACCTCCAGGGCATGCGGCTGATCGGCCGGGGCGCCCGCCGGAGGGTGGAGGTGGACGTCTCCGTGGACGGCGTCGACGACCAGACCAGCGCGCCCGGGCTGCTCAGTCAGGGCGAGTTCCAGGCGCTGGCGCTGTCCATCTGCCTGCCGCGCGCGCTGGTGGACGGCAACCCCTTCGGCTTCCTCCTGCTGGACGACCCGGTCCAGGCGATGGACACCGAGACCGTGGAGGGGCTCGCGGCGGTCCTGGCCGAGGTGGGACGGCACCGGCAGCTCATCGTGTTCACCCACGACACCCGGCTGTCCGACGCCCTGCGCAGGCTGGGGCTGCCCGCCGACATCCGCACGATCAACCGCGACGCGATGTCCAACGTCTGGCTTGCCGAGGGCGGCTCCTGAGGGCCTGCCCGCCCCGCATGCCCCGGACCGGGGTGCACGGCGTCACACCGGGCCCTTTTTCGGGCTCCTTCCGAGGCTGCGCGGAGGGTGCTTTCGGAGCCCCAGGACCCCTGTTGAGCAGGGGTTTCCGTGTTCCGCGACTGGTGCGGGGGAGGGGGTGGGCGGGTCCTGCGGCGGACCCCCGCGGGGGTGCCCGGTGCTCGATTTGGCAGACCACCCCCGGATCCCTGTATAGTCATGTTCAGCGCAAGGGGGTACGCCCCCGGGGCGGACGAGAGAAAGTCCCACAGCGCGCCCCTTTAGCTCAGTCGGCAGAGCGTCTCCATGGTAAGGAGAAGGTCTACGGTTCGATTCCGTAAAGGGGCTCCACCACTTGACGAGGTTCCGGTCCACTCAGGTGGGTGGCCGGTGGAACTTCACCGGCCTTGACAGAGGGACATCCGCGATTAGGATGTCCTTCCGTTCTGATCGGGGCGGGGTAGCTCAGTCGGTAGAGCAAGCGGCTCATAATCGCTGTGTCGTCGGTTCAAGTCCGGCCCCCGCTACCAACCCGCTGACCCCTGAGGCGCAGTACTCAGGGGTCGTCGTGGGTCTCCAGCAGTGTTCAACTGCGCCCAGGTAATGTCTCCAGCGAGAAAGGCACTCCGAAGTGGCTGCCACAGACGTGAGGCCGAAGATCACCCTGGCCTGCCAGGAGTGCAATCACCGGAACTACATCACGCGCAAGAACCGTCGGAACACCCCCGACCGTCTGACGATCAAGAAGTTCTGCCCGAACTGCCGCAAGCACAACGACCACCGCGAGACCCGCTAGGTTCTCCAGGTCCGTCGTCCCCGGCAGGGAGCGGTCGGCTTCTCGTAGACTCCAGCCCGGTGAGCACTTCGCTCACCGGGCTTTTGTTATGGCCGGCACGGATCGGCGGGCGCAGTGCCCCCGCACCGTGACCGCACAGCGCACAGGAGAGACAGAGCGTGGCGATCAACCCTGACTACCTCGGCCGGGAGTACCCCGCCCCCGAGGCCTACGAGGTGACGCGCGGCAAGATCCGCGAGTTCGCCGAGGCGATCAACGACCTCAACCCCGTCTACCTCGACAGGGCCTCCGCCAAGGCCCTCGGGTACGCCGACGTCATCGCCCCGCCCACCTTCCCCGTCATCCTGGGCATGGCCGGGTCCGCCCTGGCCCTGGCCGACCCGTACCTCGGGGTGGACTTCTCCCGGGTCGTCCACGGCGACCAGAGCTTCCGCTACAGCCGCCCGCTCCAGGCGGGCGACGTCCTGAGCACGGTCACCCGCATCACCGACATCAAGGCGCTGGGCGGCAACGAGCTCATCACCATGGAGACGGTGGCCGAGGCGGCCGACGGCGAGCACGTGGTGACGGCGGGCATGATGCTCGTCGTCCGGGGTTCCTAGGAAGCGGGGAAGACAGTGAACAGGATCAAGCACGCCGACGTCGAGGTCGGGACCGAGATCCCCGAGCGGGCCTTCCCGGTCCGCCGTCTGGACCTGGTCCGCTACGCGGGCGCCTCGGGTGACTTCAACCCGATCCACTGGAACGAGCGGTTCGCGAAGTCGGTCGGCCTGCCCGACGTGATCGCGCACGGCATGTTCACCATGGCCGAGGCGGGCCGGGTCGTCACCGACTGGACCGGGGACCCCGGCAGCGTCGTCGACTACGCGGTGCGCTTCTCCGCGCCCGTGGTGGTCCCGGACGACGACCAGGGCGCCGAGATCACCGTCGGCGGCAAGGTGAAGGCCAAGAACGACGACGGCACCGTCACCGTTCTGCTCACCGCCCGCTCCGGCGGCGCCAAGGTCCTGGCCAAGACCACCGCCGTGGTCCGCCTGGCCCCGTAGCCCACAGGGCCACGACCGTCCCCATCCGCGCCCGCGTTCGTTCTCTCCGCAAGAGGTATGCCCGTGTCCACGATGCTCGCCGACCACACCACCCTCGGCCTGGGCGGCCCCGCCAAGGCCTTCCGGACCGCCAGTTCCACCGACGAGCTCGTCGGCTTGGTCACCGAGGCCGACCGCACGGGTGAGCGCGTGCTCGTGCTCGGCGGCGGCAGCAACCTGGTCGTCGCCGACGACGGGTTCCCCGGCACCGTGGTCCTGGTCGCCTCCCAGGGCGTCACCACGACCGAGGCCGGTACCGACCCGGAGACCGGCGAGGAGATCGTCCTGCTGAGGGCGGACGCGGGTGTGGAGTGGGACCCGCTGGTGGAGCGGACCGTCGCCGAGGGCCTCAACGGCGTCGAGTTCCTCTCCGGAATCCCCGGCCGGGTGGGGTCCACCCCCATTCAGAACGTGGGCGCCTACGGCCAGGACGTCAGCCAGACCGTCCACGAGGTGCTGGTCCTGGACCGCACCACCGGTGAGCTGGTCACGCTGTCCAACGCCGACTGCGGCTTCACCTACCGCGACAGCGCCTTCAAGGGCCACGACCGGTACGTGGTGTGCGAGGTCGTCTTCGAGCTGCGCCGGGGGCCGCTGAGCCGCCCCGTCCGTTACGCCGAGGTGGCCCGCGCCATGGGCGTGGACGCGGGGGAGCGGGTGCCCCTGGTCCGGGCGCGCGAGGTGGTCCTCGGGCTGCGCGCGGGCAAGGGCATGGTCCTGGACCCCGCCGACCCCGACACCCGCAGCGCGGGCTCGTTCTTCACCAACCCGGTCCTGTCAGCCGAGGAGTACGCGGCCTTCCGCGAGCGGGCCGGCGCGCGCCTGGGGGCCGACACCGAGATCCCGGGGCACCCCGACGACGCGGGCAACGTGAAGCTCTCCGCCGCCTGGCTGATCGACCGCGCCGGGTTCACCAAAGGCTACGGCGACGGTCCCGCACGGATCTCCGGCAAGCACACCCTGGCCCTCACCAACCCCGGCGGCGCCACCACGGCCGACCTCCTGGACCTGGCCCGCGAGGTGCGGGCCGGGGTCGAGGCGGCCTTCGGGGTGCGCCTGGTCAACGAGCCGGTGCTGCTCGGGGTCAGCCTCTGATCCGGGCGGCACCAGCAGTACGGGCCCCGGGGCCCTCCCGGCTCCGCCCGCGGACGCCTGGCGCGGGGCACCGTCCGTCACCCTCCTCCTCGCCAGCGCGGCGACCGCGGCGGCGACAAGACGCCCAAGAAATAAGTTAGGCGCCTCTAACTCCTTTATCAGGCCAACCTGAGAATTCAATTCGCCAGATCAATAAATTGCCATCAACAATGGTTCTGGTAATGTCTTGGGTGTCGAAGGGGAGTAGTCCCCAATGTGCGCGGTCGACACACTGGACGTTGACGTCCCGGCCGTGTGAGCCCAGTACAGCGGGCGGACGAGACCTTTGACCCGGTAGGAAACGACCGGGTTGAAGGGGCGTTCTCCGCCTCCTTCTGCCCATCACGGACAGCAGGAGAACCATGTCAGCTTTTCTGATCGGCCTCGGTGTGAGCACGGGTGCCATCTTCATCGCCGAAATGGGCGACAAGACCCAGTTGGTCGCGATGTCCCTGGCGACCCGTTACCGCGCCCTCACCGTCATCCTCGGGATCACCGTCGCCACCGCCGTGGTGCACCTGGGAAGCGTGTTCATCGCGGAGGTCCTCGGCACGGCCATCCCCACCGACTGGCTCACCCTCGCGGCCGGGTTCGCGTTCCTGGTCTTCGGACTGTGGACCCTGCGCGGCGACGAGATGACCGACAAGGACGAGGAGCGGGCCGCCTCCCGCCGCATCCGCTCCGGGTTCGTGACCGTGTTCGTGGTCTTCCTCGTGGCGGAGCTCGGTGACAAGACCATGCTCGCCACCATCACCGTGGGAACCCAGTACCACTGGCTCCCCGTGTGGATCGGCTCCACCGTCGGCATGGTCGCGGCAGACGCCATCGCCATCGCGATCGGCGCGGTCCTCGGCAAGAAGCTGCCCGAGAGGGCCATCCAGGTCGGCGCCTCCGTGCTGTTCTTCGTCGCGGGGGCGGCCATGCTCGGCCAGGGCGCCTGGATGCTCCTGGCCTGAGCACACGGGGTGGGGTCTCCCACGCCCGTTCAGCCGCCCAACGGCTCCGGTTCGCCGGCCAGCCAGTCGTCCACCCCGGAGAGCAGCTGCTTCTTCAGGGAGTCGGGTGCCCCGGCGCCCCGGATCGACATCCGCGCGAGGTCGGCCAGCTCGGCGTCGGTGAACCCGAACACCTCACGGGCGATCCGGTACTGCTCCACCAGGCGCGGCCCGAACAGCAGGGGGTCGTCGGTTCCCAGGGCGATGGGCGCACCGGCCTGGTAGAGCCTGCGCAGCGGGACGCGGTCGAGCTGGTCGAAGACCCCGAGGCCCACGTTGGAGGTCGGGCAGACCTCCAGGGTCACCTCCTGGGTGGCGATGCGCTCCAGCAGGTAGGGGTCCTCCACGGCGCGCACCCCGTGACCGATCCGGTCCGCGTTCAACTCGTCCAGGCACTCCCGGACGCTGCGCGGGCCGTTGAGCTCCCCGCCGTGGGGCGTGGAGAGCAGCCCGGCGCGCTTGGCGATCCGGAAGGCCGCCTCGAACTCCCGCGCCCGGCCGCGGCGCTCGTCGTTGTTCAGCCCGAACGACACCACGCCGCGGCCCGAGTACTGGGCGGCGAGGCGGGCCAGGGCCCGGGCGTCCAGGGGGTGCCGGGTCCGGTTGGCGGCCACCATCAGGCCGATCGCCACACCCGTCTCGCGCTCCGCCACGCGGGCGGCGTCCAGGATCAGTTCCAGCGTCGCGGTCAGCCCGTCGAAGAGCGAGGAGTACCCGCTGGGGTCGACCTGGATCTCCAGCCACCCCGAACCGGCCTCCCGCTCGTCCTCGGCGGCCTCCAGGAGCAGGCGGTGGATGTCCTCGGGCCTGCGCAGCACGGAGCGGGCGATGTCGTAGAGGCGTTGGAAGCGGAACCAGCCGCGTTCGTCCGTGGCCCTGAGCTTGGGAGGCCACTCCTTCACCAGGGCCTGGGGCAGGTGCACCCCGCGCTCCTCAGCCAGTTCCACCAACGTGTCGTGGCGCATCGAGCCGGTGAAGTGCAGGTGCAGGTGGGCCTTGGGCAGCCGATCCAGTCGGCGAGCGGTGGTCGGTGTCTCCATGAACCAAGCCTGCCGCATGAAGGGCACCAAGCGTGCCAGGAATGGCCAACAGCACACGACGCGAACGCGCCCCAGGCCGGAGCCAGGGGCGCGTCGTCCGTCGTCGGTGCCGGTGGGGGCTACTCCGCCTCGCCCAGCAGTTTCTGCATGCGGCTGACGCCCTCCACCAGGTCCTCGTCGCCCAGCGCGTAGGACAGGCGCAGGTAGCCCGGTGTCCCGAAGGCCTCGCCGGGCACCACGGCGACCTCGGCCTCCTCCAGGATGACCTCGGCCAGTTCGGCGGAGGTGCTCGGCGTCCGGCCGCGGATGCTCCTCCCGAGGACCCCCCTGACGGACGGGTAGACGTAGAACGCCCCCTCGGGCACGGGACACACCACGCCGTCGATCTCGTTGAGCATGCGCACGATGGTCCGGCGGCGGCGGTCGAAGGCCTCGCGCATCTCCTCGACGGCCGTCAGGTCTCCGGAGACGGCTGCCAGCGCGGCGGCCTGGGAAACGTTCGCGACGTTGGAGGTGGCGTGCGACTGGAGGTTGCCCGCGGCCTTCACGAGGTCCTTCGGGCCGATGATCCACCCCACGCGCCAGCCGGTCATCGCGTACGTCTTGGCGACACCGTTGACGACGACCGTGCGGTCGGCGATCTCGGGCACCTCGACGGGCAGCGAGGAGAACTCGGCGTCGCCGTACACGAGGTGTTCGTAGATCTCGTCGGTCAGCACCCACAGGCCGTGCTCGTGCGCCCAGCGGCCGACGGCCCGCACCTGCTCGCGCGGGTAGACGGCTCCGGTCGGGTTCGACGGCGAGACGAAGACCAGCACCTTGGTGCGCTCGGTGCGCGCGGCCTCCAACTGCTCGACACCGGCCATGTACCCGGTGCTCTCGTCGGTGACGACGAAGACCGGCACGCCCCCGGCGAGCCGGACCGACTCCGGGTAGGTGGTCCAGTACGGGGCGATGACGATGACCTCGTCGCCCGGGTCCAGCATGGCGGCGAAGGCCTCGTAGATGGCCTGCTTGCCGCCGTTGGTCACCAGGACCTGGGCGGGCTCCACCTCGTAGCCGGAGTCGCGCCGCGTCTTCTCCGCGATCGCCGCGCGCAGCTCGGGCAGTCCGGCGGCGGGCGTGTAGCGGTGGAAGCGGGGGTCGCGCGCGGCGGCCACGGCCGCCTCCACGACGTAGTCCGGGGTCGGGAAGTCCGGCTCGCCCGCGCCGAAGCCGATGACGGGTCGTCCCTCCGCCTTCATGGCCTTGGCCCTGGCGTCCACGGCGAGGGTGGCGGACTCGGAGATGGCGCTGATACGTGCGGAGACACGGGGTCGCTCAGTCATGTCCCCATCGTGTCACGTGCCACTTCGCCGCACCGGGCGGGCACCGAACCGGTTTGTCCGGAGCCGCGGTGAGGGCATACAATCGTCGGCGTCGGCCGGTCGCCGTGCGGGCGCAACATCCACAAGGGTGTGCGACAGCACTCCGGACCGGCTATGGTGGGGAACGCAGTTTCCGCTAAGGGCAGTGGCTCAATTGGCAGAGCACCGGTCTCCAAAACCGGCGGTTGGGGGTTCGAGTCCCTCCTGCCCTGCAAGTCCGCGCGTGGTCGGGGTGACGCATCGTCGCCGCCCCGGCCGCGAGGGCGACGGAACTACGGGGATACGAAGCAACCCGCGACCCTAAGGACCCCAGGTGACTCAGACTGACGCCGACGCGAAGCCCGACAAGGAGCCGAAGCGTCGTACCGGTCCGGTGACGTTCACCAAGCAGGTCGTCGGAGAACTCCGCAAGGTCCGTTGGCCCACGCGCAAGGAACTGGTCACCTACACCATCGTCGTGATGGTGTTCGTCGTGATCGTCCTCGCCTACGTCTCCCTCATGGACTTCGCCTTCGGTGAGGCCGTGACCTGGCTCTACGGCACCTTCGGCCGTCCCGCCGGAGCCTAGCTCCGACGTTCAGCCCCGCTCGGCGCCCCTTCTCGGGCGCCCTCGACGGTGGCCGTGTCCACCCTCACCCGGTTCCTTCCGACCGGACCTCGTCCGGTCACGCTCGTCCGCGCGTTGGTCCCGCTTCGCCCGGAGAGACCGTAAGCTGGCAGGACTGGGTTCGACGCACGGCCGGTTTTCGGCGTGCGTCGTGCGCACTAGCGAATCCGACGAGAGAAAGAGCAGCCGTGTCCGAGTCCCCACTGACCTCTGACGACTTCCCCGAAGAGGAGCCGGATCAGTCGTCGGCGGAAGAGACCGGCCTGGCGGGCGAGCTGTCCGAGGAAGCGGTCGAGCCGGCCGACGCCGACAGCCCCGAGCTGACCGAAGAGGCCGACGAGAGCACCGAGGACGCCGAAGAGGTCGAAGAGGCCGACGCGGAGCCCGAGCTGCCCCGTCTCGACCCCGTCGAGGAGTTCCGCAACGAGCTCGTCCTCCTGCCCGGCGACTGGTATGTCGTGCACACCTACGCGGGTTACGAGAAGCGGGTCAAGGCCAACGTCGAGAGCCGTACCCAGTCCCTCAACATGGAGGAGTACATCTTCCAGGTCGAGGTGCCCGAGCACGAGGTCACCGAGGTCAAGAGCGGCAAGCGCCAGCAGGTCACCGAGAAGGTCCTGCCCGGTTACGTCCTCGTCCGCATGGACCTGACCGACGAGTCCTGGTCCGCCATCCGCAACACCCCCGGCGTCACCGGCTTCGTGGGCCTGTCCAACAAGCCCGCCCCGCTCAGCCTCACCGAGGTGGCCAAGCTCCTGGCGCCCGAGCCGGAGGAGGAGCCGGAGCAGGCCCAGCAGGCCAGGTCCGGCGGCGGTGGCTCCGACTCCCGCTCGGACGTGGCGTACGAGGTCGGCGAGTCCGTCACCGTCATGGAGGGTCCGTTCGCGACCCTGCCCGCCACGGTCAGCGAGATCAACGCCGACACCCAGAAGCTCAAGGTGCTGGTGTCGATCTTCGGTCGCGAGACCCCGGTCGAGCTCTCGTTCAACCAGGTCGCCAAGATCTGACCCCGTGGGGCCTTTCCCACAACCCGCCCGGACCACTGTCCGGGCGACGTAGACTTGGTGGGTCCGTCCCTCGCGGGGCGGACCCACTGTCGCGCTGTCCCACCCGGGTGCGAACCCTGGCGGAACGCGCTCCGGTCCGTCCGGTCCCGACGGGCCGTGACCCCGTGCCCCTGGCACGGACAGCCTCCTTCGGCAGCGGTTCCACCGCGGTCCCCGTGGCCCGTGGCGCCGTGGGGGAGGCAGGGATCGGCACACAACGCAGATCAGGCAAAGGACCCGATATGCCTCCGAAGAAGAAACTTGCCGCACTCGTCAAGGTGCAGCTCCCCGCTGGTCAGGCGACCCCGGCGCCGCCCGTCGGTACCGCTCTCGGTCCGCATGGCGTCAACATCATGGACTTCTGCAAGCAGTACAACGCTGCTACGGAAGCCCAGCGCGGCAGCGTCATCCCCGTCGAGATCTCCATCTACGAGGACCGCTCCTTCACCTTCATCACCAAGACGCCCCCGGCGCCTCGGCTGATCCTGAAGGCCGCCGGGCTGGACAAGGCCGCCACCGACCCGGGTCGCAGCACCGCCGGTTCGATCACCGCCGACCAGGTCCGTGAGATCGCGCAGACCAAGCTGCCCGACCTCAACACCGACGACATCGAGGCCGCGTCCAAGATCGTCGCCGGCACCGCCCGCTCGATGGGCATCGAGGTCAAGTAGCTCCCCTCGGGGTTGCTCGACGGCAAGAACCACCGTGGCAGGGCCAGCGCTGGCCCTAGGACCACACGTTCCCGTAGGAGAACAGCGTGAAGCGCAGCAAGAACCACCGCAAAGCCACGAACCTGGTGGACCGCGACCGGCTCTACAGCCCCGCCGAGGCTCTGAAGCTGGCCAAGGAGACCACCAACGTCAAGTTCGACGCGACCGTCGAGGTCGCCCTGCGCCTGGGCGTCGACCCGCGCAAGGCCGACCAGATGGTCCGCGGCACCGTGAACCTGCCGAACGGCACCGGCAAGACCGCTCGGGTCCTGGTCTTCGCGACCGGTGAGCGTGCCGAGCAGGCTCGTGCCGCTGGCGCCGACATCGTCGGCGACGACGAGCTGGTCGAGAAGGTCCAGAACGGCTTCCTCGACTTCGACTCCGTCGTGGCCACCCCGGACCTCATGGGCAAGGTCGGCCGCCTGGGCCGCGTGCTCGGTCCGCGTGGCCTCATGCCCAACCCGAAGACGGGTACCGTCACCCCGGACGTGGCCAAGGCCGTGACCGAGATCAAGGGCGGCAAGATCGAGTTCCGCGTGGACCGCCACGGGAACCTGCACTTCATCATCGGCAAGGTCTCGTTCGACGAGCCCAAGCTGCTGGAGAACTACCAGGCCGCGATCGACGAGGTCAACCGCCTCAAGCCGTCCGCCGCCAAGGGCCGCTACATCAAGAAGGCCGTGGTCACCACCACGATGGGCCCGAGCATCCCGCTCGACGCCTAGGGCCTTCCTTGCGGGGCGCGCGTTCGCGTCCGCCCCGGCCCCGTGTGACACACGAACGGCCCCCGCCCTCCTCAGGGAGTGCGGGGGCCGTTTCGCGTGTGCGGGGGTGTTACACGGTGCCGATCTCGTCCTCGGAGGGCATGTCGAAGGAGGTCGAGCCGATAGCGGAGAACTCCATCCAGACGTCGGACTCGTCGTCGGAGAACTCGATGCGCATCGGGAAGCCGTCGGCGTCCAGCCAGAGCTTGGCGTCCATGGCGCTCTCCAGGCCGCCGCTGAACAGCTTCTCCACGGCGCCGCGCTCCTCCGCGCTCAGCTCGGAGATGTCGCCCGTGGACATCGTGCCCTCGACCACGGTGGTCTCGACGCCGTCGATCTCCTCGGTGCCGACCTCGGTGACGTCCTCCAGGTCGGAGAAGGCGCCGGCCAGGTCGGGGAGCGCCTCGACGTCGAAGCTCTCGGTCGGGTCGGCGTTCTCGTCGACCTCCCCGCGGAACCACGGGGTCCCGGCACCGTAGACGCCGTGGGGGTCGGCGATGAGGGTGTCGCCGTCCTCCGTGAGCAGGACGGTGGAGGCGCCCAGGTCCTCAGCGGTGACGCCGTCGGGGACCCCTCCGGCCATGGACATCAGCTCGAACATCGTCTCGCCGAGGAAGGGCATGTCCACGGTGGCGAGGATCGCCGCGGGGTCGTCGGTCACCTGGTAGTTGAAGGTGACGGTGACGTCGCCCTCGGCCGTGGGGTCGAGGGTCTGCACCTCCATGTCGAGGGTGTAGTTGGTGAGTTCCTGGGTGCTGGAACCCATGTTGCCCAGCAGTTCCTCCAGGGCGGAGCCGGAGGAGGCCTCGTCGGCGTCGGCGGTGCCTTCGGCGGCGGGCTCCTCGTTACCGCAGGCGGTGAGGGCGAGGAGGAGGGAGAGGGAGCCGGCGGCGATCGCGGCGGGCTTACGGGTCTTCACGCGTACGTGTGCTTTCTCTGAGAGGGCGCGTCAGAGAGGGGGTGCGCCCAAGTGAGTTCCATGTTCGCACCTCAGACGGACATTCCACCCCTTCCGGTTCCCATGGGGCGGGTGTCAGTTCCGCACGGGCTCACTCACCTCGTCGCCGTTGGGGACATGGAAGGCCGTGTCGCCCCGCTCGGAGAACTCCAGCCACAGCGAGGAGGTGGGTCCGGCGGACTCCATGCGGACGGGGAAGCCCTCGGCGTCCACCCAGACGGAGACGTCCAGCCGTCCCGACACGTCCTCGCCGAGCAGGGGCGCGAAGGCGGCCCGCTCCTCGGGGCCGGAACCCTCCGCCAACGCGGGCAGGAACCCGTGAAGGGGGAGCGTGCCGGTCTCCCCGATGTTCTCCGAGGTGCCGGGGTCGGCCCCCCGCATCGCGGACAGCAGGCCGACCAGATTGCCCAGGGAGCCGAGGTCGAGAACCTCGGCCGGGGAGGGCGAGGGCAGGAGGGAGTCGCCCCGGACCCACTCGGTGGGCGCGCCGAGCAGGTTCTCGGAGTCGAGCAGCAGGGCCTGCCCCTCCTCCGGGTAGACCACCACCAGTTCGGGGCCGCCCTCGGGGGCACTCAGCGTGGCCCGCACGGCGGCAGGGGAGTCCGACACCTCGTAGGTCAGCAGCGTCCCCGTCCCGCCCGCGGGTCCGGGGCCGAAGCCGAGTTCGAGGGTGTAGTTGTCGGCGTCCGAGGCCGCTTCGGCCAGGGCTGCGAGCAGTGCCTCGGTGTCGGCCTCCTCGTACCAGGGCCGGTCGGCGGAGGGGAAGAGCGCGCATCCGGACAGGGCGACGGAGAGGGCGCAGGCCAGGGCCAGGGCGGAACGGGGGGATTCCACAGCGGAGGGGACTCCTTCGGAGCGGGGGGGCTCGGGCGTCCCATGGTGTCATCCCGGCCTCCGGTGGAGGAGGGGAGCGCGGCACGTGTCGGTGATCACCCGATCCGGGCCCGCTCGACTACCCGAGCACTCCGGTCGTCGGCTAGCATTGGTACTTGCCGAAGACCGCTGGTCGTCACCCGCTCGGGTGACCCAAGGACCCATTGATGGGCGCCCGCGCAGGTGTCACCAGAGCTTTCCCGTTCCGGAACGTGCCAGCCACGTACTGAGAACGCGGTCGTGCCCCGTGCGCCTCGCGCTCGGGGCTTTTTCTCGTGCTGACGCCGATCATGGAGCCCTTGGGAATCAACCAGCGTTCACTGTTGGAAGGAGTCCCATGGCGAGGCCGGACAAGGCAGCCGCGGTCGCCGAACTCACGGACGAGTTCCGTGAGTCTAACGGCGCCGTGCTGACCGAATACCGGGGGCTCACTGTCGCGCAGATCACTGAACTGCGCCGCAGCCTCGGTCAGACAGCGCGTTTTCGCATCGTCAAGAACACGCTGACCAAGATCGCGGTCAAGGAGGCCGGCGTCGACGAGCAGATCACCGATCTGCTCGAGGGCCCGTCCGCCATCGCCTTCGTCCACGGGGACGTCGTCGAGGCCGCGAAGGGTCTGCGTGACTTCGCGAAGACGAACACGCCTCTGGTGATCAAGGGCGGCATCATCGACGGTAAGTCGATGAGCGCCGAGGACGTCACCAAGCTGGCCGATCTGGAGTCCCGAGAGGTTCTCCTCTCGAAGCTGGCCGGTGCGCTCAAGGCCAAGCAGGGCCAGGCCGCCGCCGTCTTCCAGGCGCTTCCGCTCAAGACCGCGCGTCTCGCGCAGGCCCTGGCGGACAAGCGTGCCGAGGAAGCCGCTTAATTTCCATGAACCACGGCGGGTGCCCACCGGGCCCGGCCACTGGCTCGCACGATGCGCCGATGGGCGCCCGTGTCGTTAGAGAAAGAGAGATCGCATCATGGCGAAGCTCAGCAACGAGGAACTGCTTGCCGCGTTCGAGGGCATGACCCTCCTCGAGGTCTCCGAGTTCGTGAAGCTGTTCGAGGAGAAGTTCGACGTCACCGCCGCCGCCCCGGCCGCCGTCGTCGCCGCCGGCCCCGCCGGTGCCGCCCCGGCCGCCGAGGAGGAGAAGGACGAGTTCGACGTCATCCTCGAGGGTGCTGGCGACAAGAAGATCCAGGTCATCAAGGAGGTCCGCGGCCTCACGAGCCTGGGTCTCAAGGAGGCCAAGGACCTCGTCGACAACGCCCCGAAGGCGCTCCTCGAGGGCGTGAACAAGGAGGCCGCGGAGAAGGCCAAGGCCGCCCTTGAGGGCGCTGGCGCCACCGTCACCCTCAAGTAGTCCTCCGCGGGCGCCAGTCGCCCGCTGGTCTGCGTGAAGCGGCCGTTCCTCCCTACGGGGAGGGGCGGCCGCTTTCTCGTGTCCGGGGGCGCCTCCGGGGATCCGCCGGGATTCGGTCCTCCGGGAACCGGGAGGTTCCGGACAGGGTTCGGGGGCCGAAGGTCCCCGGGGGGTGGCGGGCCAACGTCCCGTATGTCGTGAACGACGCCGTGTCTGAACCGTCGTGAGCTGGGTGATGTGCGAAGCTGGGGCGGTTCGCGGACGTGGACCCCGAGTTCCCGTGTGCGAACTGTCCCCGGGACGCGATAATCTCCCGTCCCGGGAATCCTGACGGGCTCCGGAGAGAGTGTTTACCCGCCTGGGGCGGGGGAATCCTTCCGGGTGTCCGTTGGCTCACATCCCCCGTGGGGCCAGGGCAGGCGCGCTGTTTCACCCTGATGGTCCAGGGCCTTCCCCCGGGGATGTGCGCGGTGGCGTTGGTGTCGTCGACCGGGTCCGTCCCGGGACCACCGGTCCCTCACGGGGGTGCTGGTGGCCGCACGCCGGGCTTGACGGATCGCCCTCCAGGGGTGATCCTGCCGGTGTCGTGAGTGGCGCTGTGGACCGTGAGTGGACAGCGGTGTGGTGTTCGGCTACACTGCTCTTTTGCGCTGCCCTTTGGTGATCCCTGTGTCGGTGTACGGCTTCCGCCATCCCATTTTTCTGGAATCCGGAAGGCCCGTCCCCGCTCGATGTGACCGTCTCAACCGCGTTGCGGCGGTCCCTCTCGTGACGGATCGTCTGGCGTGCGCGCTTCAACCGCCACAAGCCTTCGGAAGGACCCCTGTTGGCAGCCTCGCGCAACGCCTCCGCTAACGCCCTTGGTCCGCACCGCGTTTCTTTCGCCCGTATCCAGGAACCCCTCGAGGTTCCGAACCTTCTGGCCCTGCAGACCGAGTCGTTCGACTGGCTGCTGGGCAACGACACGTGGAAGACCCGGGTCGAGACGGCCCGCAACGCCGGCCGCAAGGACGTTCCGGAGCAGTCCGGTCTCGAAGAGATCTTCGAGGAGATCAGCCCGATCGAGGACTTCTCGGGCACGATGTCTCTTTCGTTCCGTGACCATCGGTTCGAGCCGCCCAAGTACTCCGAGGAGGAGTGCAAGGACAAGGACATGACGTACTCCGCCCCGATGTTCGTCACGGCGGAGTTCATCAACAACGACACCGGTGAGATCAAGAGCCAGACGGTGTTCATGGGCGACTTCCCGCTCATGACCGTCAAGGGCACCTTCATCATCAACGGCACCGAGCGCGTTGTCGTGTCCCAGCTGGTCCGCTCCCCGGGCGTGTACTTCGACAAGTCCGTCGACAAGACCTCGGACAAGGACCTCTTCGGCTGCAAGGTCATCCCGTCCCGCGGCGCCTGGCTCGAGTTCGAGGTCGACAAGCGCGACTTCGTCGGCGTCCGCATCGACCGTAAGCGCAAGCAGGGCGTCACCGTCCTGCTCAAGGCGCTGGGCTGGACCACGGACCAGATCCTGGAGCGTTTCGGCCAGTACGAGTCGATCCGCAACACCCTGGAGAAGGACCCCACCGCCGGTACCGACGACGCGCTGCTGGACATCTACCGCAAGCTGCGTCCGGGAGAGCCGCCCACGAAGGAGTCGGCCCAGGCGCTGCTGGAGAACCTGTACTTCAACCCCAAGCGCTACGACCTCGCCAAGGTCGGCCGGTACAAGATCAACAAGAAGCTCGGCCTCGACACCGACTTCACGCAGGGCACCCTCACCGAAGAGGACATCGTCGCGACCATCGACTACCTCGTGCGCCTGCACGCCGGTGAGGTCGAGAAGGAGACCGTCCTCGGCCTCCGTCCGGTCGAGACCGACGACATCGACCACTTCGGCAACCGTCGCCTGCGCACCGTCGGCGAGCTCATCCAGAACCAGGTCCGTCTGGGCCTGGCCCGTATGGAGCGCGTCGTCCGCGAGCGGATGACCACCCAGGACGTCGAGGCGATCACGCCGCAGACCCTGATCAACATCCGTCCCGTCGTCGCCTCCATCAAGGAGTTCTTCGGCACCTCGCAGCTGTCCCAGTTCATGGACCAGACCAACCCGCTCGCGGGTCTGACCCACAAGCGCCGTCTCTCGGCGCTGGGTCCGGGCGGTCTGTCCCGTGAGCGCGCGGGCTTCGAGGTCCGTGACGTGCACCCCTCGCACTACGGCCGCATGTGCCCGATCGAGACGCCTGAGGGCCCGAACATCGGTCTGATCGGCTCGCTCGCCGCCTACGGCCGGGTGAACTCCTTCGGGTTCGTCGAGACCCCGTACCGGAAGATCATCGGCGGCAAGGTCTCCGACCAGGTCGACTACCTGACCGCTGACGAAGAGGACCTCTACGTCATCGCGCAGGCGAACACCCCGATGAACCCGGACGGGAGCTTCGCCGAGGCCGGCGTGCTCGTCCGCCGTAAGGGCGGGGAGTTCGAGCAGGTCAGCACCGACGAGGTCGACTACATGGACGTGTCGCCGCGCCAGATGGTGTCGGTCGCCACCGCCATGATCCCGTTCCTGGAGCACGACGACGCCAACCGCGCGCTCATGGGCTCCAACATGCAGCGCCAGGCCGTGCCGCTGCTGCGCGCCGAGTCGCCCTTCGTCGGCACCGGCATGGAGTACCGCGCCGCCACCGACGCCGGCGAGGTCATCATCGCCGAGAAGGCCGGTGTGGTCGAGGACGTCACCGCCGACTACGTCACCGTGATGGCTGACGACGGCACGCGCAAGACGTACCGCATGGGCAAGTTCCAGCGCTCCAACCAGGGAACCTGCTTCAACCAGCGCCCCATCGTGCACGAGGGTCAGCGCATCGAGGTCAAGCAGGTCCTCGCCGACGGTCCGTCCACGGACCAGGGCGAGATGTCGCTGGGCAAGAACCTCCTCGTGGCGTACATGTCCTGGGAGGGGCACAACTACGAGGACGCGATCATCCTCAGCCAGCGTCTGGTGCAGGACGACGTCCTCTCCTCGATCCACATCGAGGAGCACGAGGTTGACGCCCGTGACACCAAGCTCGGCCCGGAGGAGATCACCCGCGAGATCCCCAACGTCAGCGAGGAGGTCCTCGCCGACCTCGACGACCGGGGCATCATCCGCATCGGCGCCGAGGTCGTCGACGGCGACATCCTCGTCGGCAAGGTCACGCCCAAGGGTGAGACCGAGCTGACCCCGGAGGAGCGCCTGCTGCGCGCCATCTTCGGTGAGAAGGCCCGCGAGGTCCGCGACACCTCCCTGAAGGTGCCGCACGGCGAGACCGGCAAGGTCATCGGCGTTCGCGTGTTCAGCCGCGACGAGGGCGACGAGCTCGCCCCCGGCGTCAACGAGATGGTCCGCGTCTACGTGGCCCAGAAGCGCAAGATCACCGACGGTGACAAGCTCGCCGGTCGTCACGGCAACAAGGGCGTCATCTCGAAGATCCTGCCCCAGGAGGACATGCCCTTCCTGGAGGACGGCACCCCCGTCGACATCATCCTCAACCCGCTGGGCGTCCCCGGCCGAATGAACGTCGGTCAGGTACTGGAGGTCCACCTGGGCTGGCTGGCCAAGAACGGCTGGTTGGTCGAGGGGGTCGAGGAGGAGTGGCAGAAGTCGCTGCACGCGATCGGAGCGGCCGAGGTCGACCCGAACTCGCGCGTGGCCACGCCGGTCTTCGACGGCCTGCACGGTGACGAGCTCAGCGGCCTCATCCAGTCGGTCCGCCCGAACAAGGACGGCAACCGCCTCATCAACGAGGACGGCAAGGCCCGCCTGTTCGACGGCCGCACCGGTGAGCCCTTCGCCGAGCCGATCTCCGTCGGCTACAAGTACATCCTGAAGCTCCACCACCTCGTGGACGACAAGATCCACGCCCGTTCCACCGGCCCGTACTCCATGATCACGCAGCAGCCGCTGGGTGGTAAGGCGCAGTTCGGCGGCCAGCGGTTCGGCGAGATGGAGGTCTGGGCGCTGGAGGCCTACGGTGCCGCCTACGCCCTCCAGGAGCTGCTCACCATCAAGTCCGACGACGTGGTGGGTCGAGTCAAGGTCTACGAGGCCATCGTCAAGGGCGAGAACATCCCCGAGCCGGGCATCCCTGAGTCCTTCAAGGTGCTCATCAAGGAGATGCAGTCGCTCTGTCTGAACGTGGAGGTGCTGTCCAGTGACGGTATGTCCATCGAGATGCGGGACAGTGACGAGGACGTCTTCCGCGCCGCGGAAGAACTGGGAATCGACCTGGGCAGGCGAGAGCCGAGCAGTGTCGAAGAGGTCTAACTTCCGCGGGATTCGAGAGCAGGGGACGAATTAAGTGCTCGACGTCAACTTCTTCGACGAGCTGCGGATTGGCCTCGCCACCGCTGATGACATTCGCCAGTGGTCGCACGGCGAGGTCAAGAAGCCCGAAACCATCAACTACCGCACCCTCAAGCCCGAGAAGGACGGACTCTTCTGCGAGAAGATCTTCGGTCCGACCCGGGACTGGGAGTGCTACTGCGGCAAGTACAAGCGCGTCCGCTTCAAGGGCATCATCTGTGAGCGCTGCGGCGTCGAGGTGACCCGTGCCAAGGTGCGCCGTGAGCGGATGGGCCACATCGAGCTGGCCGCTCCCGTCACGCACATCTGGTACTTCAAGGGCGTGCCCTCCCGCCTGGGCTACCTGCTGGACCTGGCGCCGAAGGATCTCGAGAAGATCATCTACTTCGCCGCCTACATGGTCACGTGGGTGGACACCGAGGCCCGTGAGCGCGACCTCCAGTCGCTGGAAGCCCGGATCTCGGTCGAGAAGCAGCACCTGGAGCAGCGTCGCGACTCCACCATCGAGGAGCGCCACCGCAAGCTCGAGGCCGACCTGGCCGAGCTCGAGGAGCAGGGTGCCAAGGGCGACGCGCGCCGCAAGGTGCGCGAGGGCGCCGAGCGTGAGATGCGCCAGCTGCGCGACCGCGCCCAGCGCGAGATCGACCGCCTCGACGAGGTGTGGAGCCGTTTCAAGAACCTCAAGGTCCAGGACCTCGAGGGCGACGAGATGCTCTACCGCGAGATGCGCGACCGTTTCGGGAAGTACTTCCGTGGCGGCATGGGCGCCCAGGCCATCCAGGACCGCCTGTCCAACTTCGAGCTGGACGAGGAGGCGGAGAAGCTCCGGGAGACCATCCGCACCGGCAAGGGCCAGAAGAAGGCCCGCGCCCTGAAGCGGCTCAAGGTCGTCTCGGCGTTCCTCAACACCACCAACAGCCCCATGGGCATGGTGCTGGACTGCATCCCGGTGATCCCGCCGGACCTGCGTCCGATGGTGCAGCTGGACGGTGGCCGCTTCGCGACCTCCGACCTCAACGACCTGTACCGCCGCGTCATCAACCGGAACAACCGCCTCAAGCGGCTGCTGGACCTGGGCGCGCCCGAGATCATCGTCAACAACGAGAAGCGGATGCTCCAGGAGGCCGTCGACGCGCTGTTCGACAACGGCCGCCGTGGTCGCCCGGTCACCGGTCCCGGTAACCGTCCGCTCAAGTCGCTGTCCGACATGCTCAAGGGCAAGCAGGGTCGCTTCCGTCAGAACCTGCTCGGCAAGCGCGTCGACTACTCCGGCCGTTCGGTCATCGTCGTCGGCCCGCAGCTGAAGCTGCACCAGTGTGGTCTGCCCAAGCAGATGGCCCTGGAGCTCTTCAAGCCGTTCGTGATGAAGCGCCTGGTGGACCTGAACCACGCGCAGAACATCAAGAGCGCCAAGCGCATGGTGGAGCGGTCCCGCCCCGTCGTGTGGGACGTCCTCGAAGAGGTCATCACCGAGCACCCGGTGCTGCTGAACCGTGCTCCGACGCTGCACCGCCTGGGCATCCAGGCCTTCGAGCCGCAGCTGGTCGAGGGCAAGGCCATCCAGATCCACCCGCTCGTGTGCACCGCGTTCAACGCGGACTTCGACGGTGACCAGATGGCCGTGCACCTGCCGCTGTCCGCCGAGGCCCAGGCCGAGGCGCGGCTGCTGATGCTCGCCACCAACAACATCCTCAAGCCGTCCGACGGCAAGCCCGTGACCATGCCCACCCAGGACATGATCATCGGCCTGTTCTACCTGACGACCGAGCGCGCGGGTGCCGCGGGCGAGGGTCGTGCCTTCCGTTCCCCGGCCGAGGCCATCATGGCCTACGACCTGGGCGACCTGGACCTCCAGGCCAAGATCCGGCTGCGTATCGCCGACGGCGCTCCCGCGCCCAAGGACTGGACGCCGCCGGAGGGCTGGGAGCAGGGCGACGTCTACGTCCTGGAGACCACGCTGGGCCGGTACCTCTTCAACGAGGCCACCCCGGTGGACTACCCGTACGTCAACTTCCAGGTGGGCAAGAAGCAGGTCTCGGTGCTGGTCAACGACCTCGCCGAGAACTACCCCAAGGTCCAGGTCGCCACGACCCTGGACGCCCTGAAGGACGCCGGTTACCGCTGGGCCACCCGGTCCGGTCTGACCATCGGCATCGAGGACGTCGTCGCGCCTCCGCGCAAGGCCGAGATCCTCGGCGGGTACGAGCGCAAGGCCGACAAGATCCAGCGCGAGTACGACCGCGGTCTGATCACCGACGACGAGCGCCGTCAGGAGCTCACCGAGGTGTGGACCCAGGCCACGGCCGAGGTCGCCAAGGACATGGAGGACAACTTCCCCGCCGACAACCCGGTGTGGATGATGGTCCAGTCCGGTGCGCGTGGTAACCCGATGCAGGTGCGCCAGATCGCCGGTATCCGTGGTCTGGTCTCCAACACCAAGGGTGAGACCATCCCGCGTCCGATCAAGTCCTCCTACCGTGAGGGCCTGTCCGTGCTGGAGTACTTCATCTCCACGCACGGTCAGCGCAAGGGTCTGGCGGACACCGCCCTGCGTACCGCCGACTCGGGTTACCTGACCCGTCGTCTGGTGGACGTCGCGCAGGACGTCATCGTCCGCGAGATCGACTGCGGCACGGACCGTTCGCTGTGGCACGAGATCGGTGAGAAGAACGCCGCCGGCGTCGTCGTGCGCAAGCACAACGTCGAGAACACCGGTTTCGGTCGGACCATCGCCGAGGACACGCTGGACCCCGAGGGCAACCTCGTCCTTCCGGCGCTGTCCGACACCTCCGAGCAGAACATCGACAAGCTGGTCGCCGCCGGGGTCACCCGCGTGCGCATCCGCTCGTCGCTGACCTGTGAGGCGAAGATCGGTGTCTGCACCACCTGCTACGGCCGCTCCATGGCGACCGGCAAGCCGGTGGACGTCGGTGAGGCGATCGGTATCATCGCGGCCCAGTCCATCGGTGAGCCCGGTACCCAGCTGACCATGCGTACCTTCCACATGGGTGGTTCGGCCGGTCAGGACATCACCCACGGTCTGCCCCGTGTCCAGGAGCTCTTCGAGGCCCGCGTCCCCAAGGGTGTGGCCCCGATCTCCGAGATGGAGGGCCGGATCAGGGTCGACGACACCGAGAAGAGCCGCAAGATCGTCGTCATCCCCGACGACGGCACGGACGAGATCGCCTACCCGGTCCCGATGCGTGCGCAGCTCCTGGTGAGCGACGGCGACCACGTCAAGGTCGGCCAGCAGCTCATCCAGGGTGCGATCAACCCGCACGAGGTTCTTCGTATCCAGGGCCCGCGCGCGGTGCAGCAGCACCTCGTGTCGGAGGTCCAGGAGGTGTACAAGTCGCAGGGTGTGTCCATCCACGACAAGCACATCGAGATCATCGTCCGCCAGATGCTCAAGCGGGTGAACATCCTGGAGTCCGGTGACACCGAGCTCCTGCCCGGTGAGATGGTCGAGCGGCCGAAGTTCGAGCGGATCAACCGACGCGTCGTGTCCGAGGGCGGCCAGCCCGCCGCCGGACGTCCGGTGCTGCTGGGTATCACCAAGGCCTCTCTGGCCACGGAGTCCTGGCTGTCGGCGGCCTCCTTCCAGGAGACCACCCGCGTGCTGACCGAGAACGCGATCCACGGTAAGAGCGACCCGCTGCTGGGCCTCA
This sequence comes from Nocardiopsis sp. L17-MgMaSL7, assembly GCF_003182025.1. NCBI lineage: Bacteria > Bacillati > Actinomycetota > Actinomycetes > Streptosporangiales > Nocardiopsidaceae > Nocardiopsis > Nocardiopsis sp. L17-MgMaSL7. The sequence continues at coordinate 305,158 of NZ_QGTF01000007.1, forward strand.
AGGAGAACGTCATCATCGGTAAGCTCATCCCGGCCGGTACTGGTATTCCGCAGTACCGCAACATCCGGGTGGAGCCGACCGAGGAGGCCAAGGCCTCGATGTACTCGGTCTCCGGTTACGAGGAGCCCAGCGAGTACACCTTCGGTCAGGGTTCGGGCGAGGCCGTTCCGCTGGAGGAGTACGACTTCGGTCCGTACAACCGGTAGGTCCAACCTGAACGTTGGTTGAGCTGACGGCGGTGGTCAGCCACCCCCATCACCGGGGGTGGCCCCGCCGCCGTTTCGTCGTTGTCGGTTCGTACACTGCGGTGCGGACGGGGAGAGGGCGCTTCGGCGCTGTCGGGAGAGCAGGCAAGTGACTGATAACGGGGGCGGGACGCCGGGCAACCGTGCGTCCGATGCGGACGGGGACTCCTGGTTCAAGCCCAGCGAGAACCGCTACCGCACACAGTCGGAGTACCAGGACCCCCTGGAGGAGGACGCGGCCGCGAACCCGGGGGAGGGGAGCGCGGAGGGCGCGGTCTTCCCCGACAGCGGCGGCTACGCGGGGTTGAGCGCCTCGCGTCCGGCGATGGTCGAGCCCTACCCGGACGCTCTGGGCGGTCCGCCCTCGGCGCCCGGTATCTCGTACCCGGGTGCGGGCACGTCGGCCTACGAGCCGGTGACCCGTTTCCCGGGGGAGGACCCCCTCGCCGTCCGCGAGCCCGGGTACCCGGGCATCGCGGCCAGCGCCGAGGTGCCGCTACCCCCTGAGGACGACAGCTGGGCCAACTCCCGCGGCTCGTGGGAGGGGCCCGCTCCCGCCGGTGAGCGCACCGCTCCCGCGACGGGGGAGCCCGCCTCCGCCCAGGACCCGTGGAACCCGCAGGAGTCCCTCTCCGGCCACGGGTGGGAGTCCGGGGGCTCGGAGTCCTCGACTGCCGGGCACACTCCGGGCGCTCCTCGCGACCCAGGTTCCTCCAGCGACTCGTGGGATTCGCGGGACTCCGGCTCTCCGCTGGGATCCGATTCCGCACGGGACGCATGGATGCCCCTGGCCTCGACCCCTGGTTCCAGGGATTCCGAGGCTCCCTCCGGGGTTGCCTCCGGTGCTCCCGAGGGCTCTGGTTCCGTTGGCGACTCCTGGTCTTCGCGGGACTCCGCTGCCTCGCTTGGTTCCGACCCGCACGACACCGACGCTGCCCCGTGGTCCTCCCCGGACTCCGGTTCCGCCGGTGAACTGTGGGGTTCGGACTTCGACGCGCGGCCGTCCCAGGGTTCCTGGGGCTCCGAGCTCGACTCCGGCTCGTCCGGTGATTCGTGGGGTTCCGGGGATTCCGATTCGCTTGTGTCCTCGGACTTCGCGCCCTCGGGTGCTCCTGAGGACTCCGGTTCTGTTGGCGATTCCTGGTCTTCGCGGGACTCCGCTGCCTCGCTTGGTTCCGACCCGTACGACACCGACGCTGCCCCGTGGCGCTCCCCGGACTCCGGTCCCTCCGGTGACTCACGCGGTGCGGCCCTGGGGCAGGACGCGTGGTCGCCGCAGGAGTCGGCACCCGGGGCCGTCCGCGGTCCCGCTCAGGACTCCGGTTCCGCCGGTGAACTGTGGGGTTCGGATTCCGAAGCGCTGTCGTCCCGGGGTTCCTGGGACTCCGCGTCTTCGGCTAGCGGTGCTTCTCGCGACTCCGGTTCGTCCGGTGATTCGTGGGGTTCCGGGGACTCCGATTCGCTTGTGTCCTCGGACTTCGCGCCCTCGGGTGCTTCTGAGGACTCCGGTTCTGTCGGGGACTCCTGGTCTTCGCGGGACTCCGCTGCCTCGCGTGGTTCCGACCCGTACGACACCGACGCTGCCCCGTGGTCCTCCCCGGACTCCGGTCCCTCCGATGATTCGTGGGACTCCGCTGCCTCGCGGGAGTCGGATGCCGTGAGCGACGCGTGGCCGTCCCGGGGTTCCTGGGACTCCGAGTCCTCGGCTGCCGGGTACACCCCGGGTGCTTCTCTCGACTCCGGTCAGTCCGGTGACTCGTGGGCCTCGGGTGATTCCGAACCGCGTGACGCTGATGCAGCTCCGTGGTCTCCGCTGGACCCCGGTTCCTCGGGTGGCTCACGTGGTGCGGCCCTCGGTCCGGACGCGTGGCTGCCACAGGAGTCCGCACCTGGTTCCGCCCAGGACTCCGATTCCGTCGGTGATTCGTGGGGTTCGCAGGGTTCACTCTCCGGTTCGGACTCGTGGTCTCCGCTGGACTCCGCTCCCTCGCGTGGTTCCGATTCGCTTGAGTCTGATCGGGCCCCGTGGTCCTCATCGGACTCCGGGGACTCGTGGGACTCCGAGGCTCCGGCTTCCGGTTCGTCCTCTTGGGGTCCCCGGCCCTCCGGCTCCGGTGAGGGGTCGTGGGACTCGGATTCCCCGCTGGACGGGGACGCGCCGTTCCCGTCGGTCTCGGGTCCCGGCTCCGCGTCGGACTCGTGGTCCTCGCGGACCCCGGACTCCTCGCTGGACGGGGACGCGCCGTTCCCGACGGTTTCCGGCCCTGGCTCGGCTTCGGACGCGTGGGCCTCCCAGGGCTCCGACCCCCTCCAGGACACCTGGCGCCAGACGCGCCCCGGCGAGGAACTCTGGAAGTCGGACCGGGAACAGTCGAGCGAGTGGCGCGGCACCGGCGGGCTGGACAGCTGGAGCCCCAGTGAGGACACCGGGGACACGTGGAAGGCCTCGGGCACCACGGAGCCGTGGACGGAACAGGCCGAGCGGCCGTGGTCCGACCAGACCCGGAACCCCTCATACAGCGGTGACCGGTACGACGACGAGCTGTCCCCGCGTCCCGCGGAGGGGGCTCGGCCCACCGACCGGTACGACGACGAGCTCTCGCCGCCCGCAGGCGGCACCGGCAACACCTGGGCCTTCGACCGCGACGACCCGCGTCTGCCCGACGTGGTCAGGGACGCCGAGCGGCGCCGCAGGGAAACGCCCCGGGACGAGTACGGGGACTGGGGGGAGGACGACGAGCCGGACACCGGCACGCTGTCCGCCGCCGTCCCGAGTTCCGAGGATCCGCTGGCCGCCATCGCGGACATGCAGTCGCGCGCCAGGACGAAGGACCACGAGGACGACCCCGAGCTGGACCGCGACGAGGAGGGCGACGACTCCTGGCGCGGCGGTGAGGGCGCCACCCAGATGTTCAGCGCGCCCTCCTTCGACGAGGACCCGTCCCTTGGTCGCGACGGTCCCGAGGACCGTTACGAGGACGATCCTTCGGACGAGGACGACCGGGACCGCGGGGAGGTGGAGACGGACTACGAGGACGACTTCACCCCGGCCGACTACGGGATGCCGGAGCGGCCCAAGCCCGCCAAGCGGCGCCGGGACAAGATCGCCGAGGACTTCCCGGGCTTCGACGAGGCCCGGGACGACGGCGACTACCCCGGCTACGACAGCATCGACTTCCTGGCCGACACCGAACCCGGTGCGAACGTCACCCTGTGGCTGGGTCTGGCCTCGGTGATCCCGGGCCTCGGTGTGATCACCGCGATCCTGGCGCTGTTCGTCACCGGCCCCAAGGCCAAGCGGGCGATCCGGGAGTCGCGCGGGACCCTCGACGGGCTGGGCCTGATCACCACGGGCACCGTCTTCGCGGTCATCGGCATCCTCGTGACGGTGATCTCCGTCGCGATCTGGTTCGTTCTGTAGAAACCCGGCCGCTTTCCGGGGGACAATCGAGTCCTCCGGAAGGCGGCCGTCCTCGTTGTCGGCCCTTTGACGGGAAACCCTGGGCGAAGCGCGCCGGGGAGCACGTAGACTGGTGGAGACCCACGGCTACGCGAGATCCGGTTCCGCTTGTCTCGCCATGTCGCACACCGTTTTGACCGCATGTTCGGTTAGCGGTAGCCTGTGTGATTGTGCCCGTGAGTCGACGGGTCACACGTGCGTGTGCGGCGCCCCAGTTCTCCACAGGATGGACACAGGGCGCGCGGCGCAGGTGAACCCCCTCCTGTGAATCGGTCTCCGACCGGGTGTGCATCCGTTCGCCATGCGTGGGAACGAGGGCGACACGCCCGACCACGGGGGTCGGGGAGGTTCGGGGAATTCAGCAGGTCAATAGCGATATCGGCTACGAGAACCGGCGTAGGTCACGAGGAAGACGGAGACGCGGTGCCCACCATCCAGCAGCTGGTCCGCAAGGGCCGACAGGACAAGGTCGCAAAGAACAAGACCCCGGCGCTGAAGGGGAGTCCGCAGCGTCGTGGTGTGTGCACGCGTGTCTACACCACTACGCCGAAGAAGCCGAACTCCGCTCTGCGTAAGGTCGCTCGCGTCAAGCTGAGCAGCGGCATCGAGGTCACGGCCTACATCCCCGGCATTGGTCACAACCTCCAGGAGCACAGCATCGTGCTGGTTCGTGGCGGTCGTGTGAAGGACCTGCCGGGCGTTCGCTACCGAATTGTCCGCGGTTCGCTCGACACCCAGGGTGTCCGAGGCCGCAAGCAGGCCCGTAGCCACTACGGCGCCAAGAAGGAGAAGTAAGCATGCCGCGCAAGGGCCCGGCGCCGAAGCGCCAGCTCATCACCGACCCGGTCTACGGCTCGCCGCTCGTCACCGCACTGATCAACAAGGTGCTCCTCGACGGCAAGCGCTCCATCGCTCAGGCCGTCGTGTACGACGCCCTCGAGGGTGCCCGGGAGAAGTCCGGTCAGGACCCGCTCGTCGTTCTCAAGCGAGCCCTGGACAACGTCAAGCCCGCGCTGGAGGTCCGCAGCCGCCGCGTCGGTGGCGCGACCTACCAGGTGCCGGTCGAGGTTCGCGCCTCCCGGTCCACCACGCTGGCCCTGCGCTGGCTGGTCTCCTACTCGCGTCAGCGTCGTGAGAAGACCATGACTGAGCGTCTGATGAACGAGCTGGTTGACGCCAGCAACGGTCTGGGCGCGGCTGTCAAGAAGCGTGAGGACACGCACAAGATGGCCGAGTCGAACAAGGCCTTCGCCCACTACCGCTGGTAACCCCGCGGCGAATCGATTCCTTGAGACCTAGGGAAGACGAGCCTCATGGCTAAGACTTTGCTTGACCTGGCCAAGGTCCGCAACATTGGCATCATGGCCCACATCGACGCGGGCAAGACGACGACCACCGAGCGGATCCTCTACTACACCGGTGTGACCCACAAGGTGGGCGAGGTCCACGATGGCGCCGCCACGATGGACTGGATGAAGGAGGAGCAGGAGCGGGGTATCACCATTACCTCGGCTGCTACCACCACCCACTGGGACGACCACACCATCAACATCATCGACACGCCCGGCCACGTCGACTTCACGGTCGAGGTCGAGCGGTCGCTGCGTGTGCTCGACGGTGCCGTCGCGGTGTTCGACGCCAAGGAAGGCGTGGAGCCCCAGTCGGAGCAGGTCTGGCGTCAGGCCGACCGTTACAAGGTCCCCCGGATCTGTTTCGTCAACAAGATGGACAAGATCGGCGCCGAGTTCCAGCGTTGTGTCGACATGTTCCGTGAGCGCCTCGGCGCGAACGCCATGCCGATCCAGCTGAACATCGGTGCCGAGAGCGACTTCAAGGGCGTCATCGACCTCGTGAAGATGAAGGCCTACGTCTGGAACGACGAGGCCGCGCTCGGCGAGATGTACGACACCGTCGACATCCCCGACACTCACGTGGACGCTGCCCGCGAGGCTCGCGACCAGTTCATCGAGACGCTGGCCGAGGCCGACGACGAGATCATGGAGCTGTACCTCGAGGGCCAGGAGCCCACCGAGGAGCAGTTGGTTCCCGCGATCCGTCGCGCCACCATCGCCGGCACCGCGATCCCGATCGTCTGCGGTACCGCTTTCAAGAACAAGGGCGTCCAGCCCCTGCTCGACGCGGTCACCGCCTACCTCCCCTCGCCCCTGGACGTGGACGCCATTGAGGGCCACGACCCCAAGGACGAGACCGAGGAGACGAAGCTCCAGCGCAAGCCGAGCGTCGACGAGCCGATGTCCGCTCTGGTCTTCAAGATCATGAGTGACCCCCACCTGGGTCGGCTTACGTACCTGCGCATCTACTCGGGTGTCCTCACCACCGGTACTCAGGTTCTCAACAGCCTGAAGGGCCGGAAGGAGCGCATCGGCAAGATCTACCGCATGCACTCCAACAAGCGCGAGGAGATCCCGGCCGCCGGTGCGGGCGACATCGTCGCGGTCATGGGTCTGAAGGACACCACGACCGGCGAGACGCTCTGCGACCAGGCCGCTCCGATCGTGCTGGAGTCCATGACCTTCCCGGCTCCGGTCATCGAGGTGGCCATCGAGCCGAAGACCAAGAGCGACCAGGAGAAGCTGGGCATCGCGATCCAGCGTCTGGCGGACGAGGACCCCTCCTTCCAGGTGGCCTCGGACGAGCAGACCGGTCAGACCGTGATCTCCGGCATGGGCGAGCTGCACCTTGAGGTGCTGGTCAACCGCATGCGCGACGAGTTCAAGGTCGAGGCGAACATCGGTAAGCCCCAGGTGGCCTACCGAGAGACCATTCGCAAGAAGGTCGAAGGCCACGTCTACACCCACAAGAAGCAGACCGGTGGGTCGGGCCAGTTCGCCAAGGTCAAGATCGACCTCGAGCCGCTCGTGGCCGAAGAGGGCGACGCGTCCGGGTACGAGTTCGTCAACTCCGTCACCGGTGGCCGCATCCCGCGGGAGTACATCCCGTCGGTTGACGCTGGTTGCCAGGAGGCCGCTGAGCTGGGTGTGCTCGCGCACTACCCGCTCGTCGGCATCAAGGTGACGCTGCAGGACGGCCAGTACCACGACGTCGACTCCTCCGAGATGGCGTTCAAGACCGCTGGTTCGATGGCCTTCAAGGAGGCCGTCAAGCTCGCGAAGCCGACGCTGCTCGAGCCGGTCATGGCCGTCGAGGTCACCACTCCTGAGGAGTACATGGGTGACGTCATCGGCGACCTGAACTCCCGCCGTGGACAGATTCAGTCCATGGACGAGCGTTCCGGTGTCCGGATCGTCAAGGCCCAGGTGCCCCTTTCGGAAATGTTCGGCTACGTGGGTGACCTGCGCAGCCGTACCCAGGGTCGAGCCAACTACTCGATGGTGTTCGACTCCTACGCGGAGGTTCCGTCCGCTGTCGCCCAAGAAATTGTGGCGAAGGTTCGCGGCGAGTAGTCGCGAGCAAGCAACCCGGCTGTACCCCGCGACCGCGGGGTTGGACCACAGTCGATAGATCTGTACGTCTAGGAGACTTCCAGTGGCGAAGGAAAAGTTCGAGCGGACTAAGCCGCACGTCAACATCGGCACCATCGGTCACATTGACCACGGCAAGACCACGCTGACCGCGGCCATCACCAAGGTGCTGCACGACGCGTACCCGGCGCTGAACCCGTTCACCCCGTTCGAGGACATCGACAACGCTCCTGAGGAGCGCGAGCGCGGTATCACCATCTCCGTCGCTCACGTCGAGTACCAGACCGAGGCGCGTCACTACGCCCACGTCGACTGCCCCGGTCACGCGGACTACGTGAAGAACATGATCACGGGTGCCGCGCAGATGGACGGCGCGATCCTGGTCGTGGCCGCCACCGACGGCCCGATGCCGCAGACCAAGGAGCACGTCCTCCTGGCCCGCCAGGTCGGCGTCCCCGCCATCGTCGTCGCCCTGAACAAGGCCGACATGGTGGACGACGAGGAGATCTTCGAGCTCGTCGAGCTCGAGGTCCGTGAGCTCCTCAGCGAGTACGAGTTCCCCGGCGACGACATCCCCGTCACCAAGGTCTCGGCTCTCAAGGCCCTCGAGGGCGACGCGGAGTGGGGCAAGGCCGTCCTGGAGCTCATGGGCACCGTGGACAGCTTCATTCCCGAGCCCGAGCGTGACACCGAGAAGCCCTTCCTCATGCCGATCGAGGACGTCTTCTCGATCACCGGTCGCGGCACCGTCGTCACCGGTCGTATCGAGCGCGGCGTCGTCAACGTCAACGAGACCGTTGACATCGTCGGCATCAAGGAAGACAAGCAGACCACCACCGTCACCGGTGTTGAGATGTTCCGCAAGCTGCTCGACAACGGTCAGGCTGGCGACAACGTCGGTCTGCTCCTGCGCGGCATCAAGCGCGAGGACGTCGAGCGCGGCCAGGTCGTGATCAAGCCCGGCACGACCACCCCGCACACCGAGTTCGAGGGCCAGGTTGTCATCCTGTCCAAGGACGAGGGTGGCCGCCACACGCCGTTCTTCAACAACTACCGCCCGCAGTTCTACTTCCGCACCACTGACGTCACCGGCGTCGTGACGCTGCCGGAGGGCACGGAGATGGTCATGCCCGGTGACAACACCGAGATGACCGTCAACCTGATCCAGCCGGTCGCGATGGAAGAGGGCCTCAAGTTCGCCATCCGTGAGGGTGGCCGGACCGTGGGCGCGGGTCGCGTCACGAAGATCCTCAAGTAGCACACACGTTGGGGTGGCCCCTTCCGGAGCCGCCCCAACGTGGTGGGTGGGCCGCTTCACGGCGGCCCGCCCGCCACACTGACAAGACGTCATCGGGCTCTGTGACGGTGACGCACCGCAGGGGCAAGCCCTGTTGCGGTTTCTCAAGGGAATAGGGGCTCACGGCCAACACGCCGGCGGATTCGCCGACGGGCCTGGGCGTCTGTGACCGGACAGCTCACCGTTACGGACACTGAAGCGAAGGACGAACAGGCCACATGGCGGGACAGAAGATCCGCATTCGGCTAAAGGCCTATGACCACGAGGTCATCGACAGCTCGGCGCGCAAGATCGTTGAGACTGTGACGCGAACTGGCGCACAGGTCGCGGGCCCGGTGCCGCTGCCGACGGAGAAGAACGTTTACTGCGTCATCCGATCGCCGCACAAGTACAAGGACTCGCGCGAGCACTTCGAGATGCGCACCCACAAGCGGCTGATCGACATCATCGACCCCACGCCGAAGACGGTCGACTCGCTCATGCGACTCGACCTCCCGGCTGGCGTTGACATCGAGATCAAGCTTTAAGGACGCACAGACATGGCCACCAAGCAGATCAAGGGAGTTCTGGGCGAAAAGCTCGGCATGACCCAGGTCTTCGACGACGCGGGCAAGATGGTGCCCGTGACCGTCCTGAAGGCCGGTCCGTGCGTCGTGAGCCGCATCCGGACCCCCGACACCGATGGCTACTCCGCCATCCAGCTCGGCTACGGGCAGATCAACCCGCGCAAGGTCAACAAGCCCCTGGGCGACTACCTGCGTGCGAACGACCTGACCCCGCGCCGTCACTACGTCGAGGTGCGTACGACCGACGCCTCCGAGTACACGCTCGGCCAGGAGGTCGACGCCGCGGCGTTCGAGATCGGCCAGAAGGTCGACGTCACGGGCAAGAGCAAGGGCAAGGGTTTCGCCGGTGTGATGAAGCGCCACGGTTTCCGTGGTCTCTCCGCCTCGCACGGCACCCAGCGTAAGCACCGCTCTCCCGGCTCCATCGGCGGCTGCGCCACTCCCGGCCGCGTTTTCAAGGGCATGCGGATGGCCGGGCGCATGGGCAACGTGCGCAAGACCGTCCAGAACCTGACCGTTCACTCAGTGGACGCGGAGAAGGGCCTCATCCTGGTCAAGGGTGCTGTCCCGGGTCCCAACGGCGGTCTGGTGCTCGTCCGCACCGCTGTGAAGGGGGACAAGTAAGCCATGGCCCAGATCGAGGTCAAGAACCCTGAGGGCGGCTCCAAGGGCAGCGTCGAGCTCCCCGAGTCCGTCTTCGCCCAGCAGGTCAGCATTCCGCTGATCCACCAGGTCGTGAACGGCCAGCTGGCTGCCGGTCGGCAGGGCACCCACGCCACCAAGACCCGCGGCGAGGTCCGCGGCGGTGGCAAGAAGCCCTACCGCCAGAAGGGAACCGGTCGCGCCCGTCAGGGCTCGATCCGCGCCCCGCAGTACACCGGTGGTGGCACCGTTCACGGTCCCCAGCCGCGTGACTACAGCCAGCGGACCCCGAAGAAGATGAAGGCCGCCGCCCTGCGCGGTGCCCTCTCGGACCGGGCCAACCACGGCCGTATCCACGTCGTCACCGAGTTCGTCGGTGAGGGCGCGGAGAACAAGTTCACGCAGACCGCTCTGAAGGCGCTGCGCCAGGTCACCGAGTCCGACAAGGTTCTCGTCGTCCTGGCCCGCGAGGACGAGCACAACCGGCGCGCCCTGCGCAACCTCGAAGAGGTCCACATCCTCGACGCGGACCAGGTGAACACCTACGACGTCCTCTACGCGGACGACGTGGTCTTCACTGAGGCGGGCTACGCCGAGTTCCTGGCCCACGCGGCCGGTGCCTCGAAGGCCGCTGAGTCCGAGGAGGACGACCAGTGAGGATCGCCGACCACCGGGACATCATCGTCGAGCCGGTGATCTCCGAGAAGAGCTACGGGCTCATGGACGAGAACAAGTACACGTTCATCGTTCGCCCGGACGCCAACAAGACCCAGATCAAGATCGCGATCGAGAAGATCTTCGAAGTGAAGGTCACGAACGTGAACACGATCAACCGGAAGGGTAAGCGCAAGCGGACCCGTTTCGGTTTCGGGAAGCGTCCCGACACCAAGCGCGCGATCGTCAGCGTGGCCGACGGCCAGCGGATCGACATCTTCGGTGTCTGACCTTTCCCGGGTCTGACCGCTACATGTCAAGCAACACGTAAAGGAATGCGCGAAGAAGATGGGCATTCGTAAGTACAAGCCGACGACGCCGGGTCGTCGCGGCTCCAGCGTGAGCGACTTCGTCGAGATCACGCGTTCGGAGCCGGAGAAGTCCCTGGTCCGTCCGCTTCACTCCAAGGGCGGTCGTAACGGCCACGGCCGGATCACCGCTCGTCACCAGGGTGGTGGCCACAAGCGCGCCTACCGCGTGATCGACTTCCGTCGTCACGACAAGGACGGCGTGCCGGCCAAGGTCGCTCACATCGAGTACGACCCCAACCGCACCGCTCGGATCGCTCTGCTCCACTACGTGGACGGTGAGAAGCGCTACATTCTGGCGCCCGCCGGCCTCAAGCAGGGCGACAAGATCGAGAACGGCCCCCAGTCCGACATCAAGCCGGGCAACTGCCTCCCGCTGCGCAACATCCCCACGGGTACGTTCGTGCACGCGGTCGAGCTGAAGCCCGGTGGCGGTGCCAAGCTGGGTCGTTCCGCGGGGTCGCAGATCCAGCTCCTCGCCAAGGAGGGCCGTTACGCCACGCTGCGTATGCCCTCCGGCGAGATGCGCATGGTCGAGATCTCCTGCCGCGCCACGGTTGGTCAGGTCGGCAACGCCGAGCAGTCCAACATCAACTGGGGCAAGGCCGGCCGCTCGCGGTGGAAGGGCAAGCGCCCGACCGTCCGCGGTGTGGTCATGAACCCGGTCGACCACCCGCACGGTGGTGGTGAGGGCAAGACCTCCGGTGGTCGTCACCCGGTCAGCCCCTGGGGCAAGAAGGAAGGCCGGACCAGGGCCAAGAACAAGGCCAGCGACAAGCTGATCGTGCGGCGTCGGCGTAGCGGTAAGAAGAAGCGGTAAGGAGCACGTCTGATGCCACGTAGCCTTAAGAAGGGTCCCTTCGTCGACGACCACCTCATCAAGAAGGTGGAAGTTCAGAACGAGAAGGGGACCAAGAACGTCATCAAGACGTGGTCCCGGCGATCCATGATCGTCCCGGAGATGATCGGTCACACGATCGCCGTCCACGACGGCCGCAAGCACGTTCCGGTGTTCGTGTCGGAGTCGATGGTCGGCCACAAGCTCGGTGAGTTCGCTCCCACGCGTACTTTCCGTAGCCACGTCAAGGACGACCGCCGCAGCCGCCGCTAGCGGTTGCAGCAGTTGTAAGAACCATTTTCTCCACGGTGAGTGGGGAAGGAATTTCCGTGAGCGAGGGAAAAGCGATGGGAACGAGGGCACAGGCGCGGTTCGTCCGCGTTACGCCCCGAAAGGCTCGCCGGGTGGCGGACCTTATTCGCGGGTTGCCCGCTGACGAGGCACAGGCGGTGCTCCGGTTCGCGCCCCAGTCGGCGAGCGAGCCCGTTGGCAAGGTGCTGGCAAGCGCCATCGCCAACGCTGAGCACAACGACAAGCTGGACCGTGAGTCCCTGGTGGTCGAGCGCGTCTGGGTGGACGAGGGTCCGACCCTGAAGCGCATTCGTCCCCGAGGCTTCGGCCGGGCTTTCCGAGTCACCAAGCGCACGAGCCACATCACCGTGGTCGTCGCTGAGGGCGCGGGCGCCTCGTCCAAGACCAAGGAAAGGACCCGATAGTGGGGCAGAAGGTAAACCCGCACGGGTTCCGCCTCGGCATCACCACCGACTTCAAGAGCCGCTGGTACGCCGACAAGTCCTACAAGGACTACGTCAAGGAAGACGTCGCGATCCGTCGGATGCTGACCCGTGGCATGGAGCGCGCGGGCATCTCCAAGGTGGAGATCGAGCGCACCCGTGACCGTGTCCGCGTGGACGTCTACACCGCCCGGCCGGGCATCGTCATCGGCCGCCGCGGCGTCGAGGCCGACCGGATCCGTACGGACCTTGAGAAGCTCACCGGCAAGCAGGTGCAGCTGAACGTCTTCGAGGTCAAGAACCCCGAGATCGACGCGCAGCTCGTCGCCCAGGGCGTCGCTGAGCAGCTGAGCAGCCGCGTGGCTTTCCGCCGCGCGATGCGCAAGGCCATGCAGAGCGCCATGAAGAGTGGCGCCAAGGGCATTCGTATCCAGTGCGGTGGCCGCCTGGGTGGGGCTGAGATGTCCCGCTCGGAGTTCTACCGCGAGGGTCGCGTCCCGCTGCACACGCTGCGCGCCGACATCGACTACGGCTTCTTCGAGGCCCGTACGACGTTCGGTCGCATCGGCGTCAAGGTGTGGATCTACAAGGGCGACGCCCCTGTGACCCGCGCCGAGCGCGAGGCCGCTCAGGCGGCGCAGCGCACCGCCGGTGGCGGTCAGCGCCGCGAGCGTCCGCAGCGTCGCCGTCGTGGCGGTGCCGCTGGCGCCCCGAACACTGACGCCAAGGCTGGTGCTTCGGCCGAGGCCCCGAAGACCGAGGGGAGCTGACCGATGCTTATTCCTCGCAAGGTGAAGTACCGGAAGCAGCACCACCCGGACCTTCGCGGCAAGGCCAAGGGCGGGACGACGATCACCTTCGGTGAGTTCGGCATCCAGGCCCTGGAGTCGGCTTACGTGACGAACCGTCAGATCGAGTCCGCTCGTATCGCCATGACGCGTCACATCAAGCGTGGCGGCAAGGTGTGGATCAACATCTTCCCGGACCGTCCGCTGACGAAGAAGCCCGCCGAGGTCCGCATGGGCTCCGGTAAGGGTTCGCCCGAGTGGTGGGTCGCGCCGGTCAAGCCGGGTCGCGTGATGTTCGAGCTGTCGGGCGTGCCCGAGGCCGTGGCCAAGGAGGCCCTGCGCCGTGCGATGCACAAGCTCCCGATGAAGTGCAAGTTTGTTAAGCGGGAGGTGTGGGAGTAGTGGCGAAGTCCGTGACTGCCCACGAGCTGCGCGACCAGTCCGTCGAGGACCTGGTCACGAAGCTCAAGGAAGCCAAGGAAGAGCTCTTCAACCTCCGCTTCCAGGCCGCCACCGGCCAGCTCGACAACCACAGCCGTCTGCGCACTGTCAAGCGCGAGATCGCCAGGATCTACACGGTCCTGCGCGAGCACGAGCTGGGCATCGTCCCGCTGTCTGGTGAGTCGGCTGAGGAGACGAAGGAAGCAGCCGAATGAGTGAGAACCAGACCGCGACGCGCAACTACCGCAAGGTGCGCGAGGGCTACGTCGTCAGCGACAAGATGGACAAGACCGTCGTTGTCGAGGTCGAGGACCGCGTCAAGCACGCCCTGTACGGCAAGGTCATCCGACGGACGACCAAGTACAAGGCGCACGACGAGGCGAACTCCGCTGGCGTCGGCGACCGGGTCCGCATGATGGAGACCCGGCCGCTCTCCGCGACGAAGCGTTGGCGCGTCGTGGAGATCCTGGAGAAGGCTAAGTAACCCCAGCCTGTTGGCGGCCGGCACGCGTTGTCGGCCGCCGACGCGAGGGGTGAGACCACCTAGCCGTGCGGCAGTGGACCGCACGCATCACATCAGGAGCAGACGTGATTCAGCAGGAGTCGCGACTCAAGGTCGCCGACAACACGGGTGCCAAGGAGATCCTTACCATCCGTGTTCTCGGTGGCTCGGGTCGGCGCTACGCCGGGATCGGCGACACGATCGTCGCCACGGTGAAGGACGCCCTGCCTGGCGCTGGAGTCAAGAAGGGCGACGTCGTCAAGGCCGTTGTCGTGCGCACCGTCAAGGAGCGCCGCCGGCCCGACGGCTCCTACATCCGCTTCGATGAGAACGCTGCCGTGCTCATCAAGGACGGTGGGGACCCGCGAGGCACCCGCATCTTCGGCCCGGTCGGCCGTGAGCTGCGTGACAAGAAGTACATGCGCATCATTTCGCTGGCGCCGGAGGTGCTCTAAGCGATGAAGATCAAATCTGGCGACGAGGTCATCGTTCTCGCCGGCAAGGACAAGGGTGCCACCGGCAAGGTCGTCAAGGCCCTGCCGAAGGAAGACCGTGTCATCGTCGAGGGCGTCAACCTGGTCAAGAAGCACAGGAAGGCCAACCCGGCGGGCGGCCAGCAGGGCGAGGTCGTCACCAAGGAGGCCCCCATCCACGTGAGCAATGTTGCGCTCGCCGTGGACGGCAAGGCCACTCGGGTCGGCTACCGCTTCGAGGAAGACGGAACCAAGGTTCGGGTCTCCCGTCGCACCGGTAAGGACATCTGATGACGGTTACCAACGACATCACCGCGCCTCCGATGCCGCGACTCAAGGAGAAGTACCGCAACGAGATCGCTGCGGGCCTCAAGGACGAGTTCGACATCGCCAACGTCATGCAGATCCCCGGTCTCACGAAGATCGTGGTCAACATGGGCGTGGGCGAGGCGGCTCGGGACGCGAAGCTGATCCAGGGCGCGATCGCCGACATCACGGCGATCACCGGCCAGAAGCCGAAGATCAACCGGGCCAAGAACTCCATCGCGCAGTTCAAGCTGCGCGAGGGTCAGCCGATCGGCGCCAGCGTCACGCTGCGCGGCGACCGGATGTGGGAGTTCCTCGACCGGCTGCTCTCCCTGGCCCTGCCCCGGATCAGGGACTTCCGTGGCCTTTCCCCGAAGCAGTTCGACGGGAACGGCAACTACACGTTCGGTCTGACCGAGCAGGTCATGTTCCACGAGGTCGACCCGGACAAGGTCGACCGCCAGCGTGGGATGGACATCACGGTTGTCACGACGGCGACCACCGACGAACAAGGCCGCAGCCTGCTCAAGCGGCTCGGTTTCCCGTTCAAGGAAGCCTGAGGGGTTACCACAGATGGCTAAGAAGTCCCTGATCGCGAAGTCGCAGCGGAAGCCGAAGTTCGGCGTTCGTGCGTATACTCGATGCTCTCGGTGCGGCCGCCCCCGCGCCGTCTTCCGGAAGTTCGGCCTGTGCCGTATCTGCTTCCGCGAGATGGCCCACCGGGGCGAGCTGCCCGGTATCACCAAGTCGAGCTGGTAGTTTCCGGTGGGGCCGACCCTGCGCACTAGCGCGGTCGGCCCCCCGAAACGCCGCCTCACTGGTGGCTCGAAGCAGTGACCGTGACCGCCTCCTGGCGGTCGTCGGTGCAGCAACATCCATTCAACAGGGCACGGCAGTCCCGGGAGGGACCGCGGTGCCCACGACCACGCCGAAGGTCCGTTTGTGCACTCTCCGGGGGTAACCCCGACGGGAGGCAGGCTCTGGGAAAGCCCGCACTCGGAAACCGCGGTGAGGAAGGGCCAGTCGGCCATGACGATGACCGACCCGATCGCAGACATGCTGACGCGTCTGCGTAACGCGAACTCGGCGTACCACGACACCGTGACGATGCCGTATTCCAAGATCAAGGCGCACATCGCCGAGATCCTCCAGCAGGAGGGCTTCATTCAGGGCTGGCGGACCGAGGAGGCCCCCGTGGGCCAGAGCCTCGTCCTCGACCTGAAGTACGGCCCCACCCGTGAGCGTTCCATCGCGGGAATCCGCCGGGTGTCCAAGCCCGGTCTCCGGGTGTACGCGAAGAAGGAGAACCTTCCGCGCGTGCTGGGTGGCCTCGGTGTGGCGATCATTTCGACGTCCGGTGGCCTGATGACTGACAAGCAGGCCAAGAAGCGTGGCGTGGGCGGCGAAGTCCTCGCTTACGTCTGGTAATAGGGAGAGACTGAAGCATGTCGCGAATCGGTCGACTGCCGCTCTCGGTCCCCAAGGGCGTCGAAGTCACGATTAACGGGCAAGACGTCACTGTCAAGGGGCCGAAGGGCGAACTCAAGCACACGATCGCCGAGCCGATCACCGTCTCGTTCGAGGACGGTATCGTCACGGTCGCTCGTCCTGACGACAAGCCGGAGAACCGGTCGCTGCACGGTCTGACCCGTGCGCTGGTCGCCAACCTCGTCGAGGGTGTCTCCAAGGGCTACGCCAAGACGCTGGAGATCCACGGTGTGGGTTACCGCGTCCAGGCCCGCGGCTCCAACCTGGAGTTCTCGCTGGGCTTCAGCCACCCGGTGGTCATCGAGCCCCCGGAGGGCATCACCTTCCGCGTGGAGAAGCCGACCATCCTCCACGTCGAGGGCATCGACAAGCAGCTGGTGGGCCAGGTCGCCGCGAACATCCGCGGTCTGCGCAAGCCTGACCCGTACAAGGCCAAGGGCGTGCGGTACAAGGGTGAGCACATCCGCCGCAAGGCCGGAAAGGCTGGTAAGTAGGCATGGGCATCACCGTGAGCCGTAAGCGCACCGCGAAGGCCACCACCTCGCGCAAGCGCCGGCAGTTCCGGGTCCGCAAGAAGGTCGTGGGCACCAGTGAGCGTCCGCGTCTGGCCGTGTTCCGCTCCTCCAAGCACATCGTCGCGCAGGTGATCGACGACTCCAAGGGTCACACCCTGGTCGCCGCCTCCAGCGTCGAGACCGATGTGCGGGGTGCCGAGGGCACGAAGTCCGACAAGTCCGTCAAGGTCGGTGAGCTCGTCGCGCAGCGCGCGAAGGACGCCGGTATCACCCAGGTCGTCTTCGACCGCGGTGGTAACCGGTACGCCGGTCGTATCGCCAAGCTCGCCGACGCGGCGCGCGAGGGCGGGCTGGAGTTCTAGTTCCATGACCTCTGTACTGGCCAAGAACAAGCACGAGAAGAGGAATCACTGATGGCTGCAGCACCGCGGCGCGGCGCCGGTGGCGAGCGGCGTGATCGCCGTGACGATCGCCGCGGCGGCGCCGCAGACAAGGGTGTCTCCTACATCGAGAAGGTCGTGACCATCAACCGGGTCGCGAAGGTCGTCAAGGGCGGCCGTCGCTTCTCCTTCACCGCACTCGTCGTCGTCGGTGACGGCAACGGCATGGTGGGCGTTGGTTACGGCAAGGCCAAGGAAGTTCCGGCCGCGATCGCCAAGGGCGTGGAGGCCGCGAAGAGGAACTTCTTCCGCGTCCCCCGCATCCAGGGCACCATCGTGCACCGGGTCCAGGGCGAGGAAGCCGCTGGCGTCGTCCTGCTCCGTCCGGCCGCCCCGGGTACCGGTGTTATCGCCGGTGGTCCCGTGCGCGCCGTCCTGGAGTGCGCTGGCATCCACGACGTCCTGAGCAAGTCGCTCGGTTCGTCCAACCCGCTGAACATCGTGCACGCCACGGTGGCGGCGCTCAAGGGTCTCAACCAGCCCGAGGAGATCGCGGCCCGCCGCGGTCTGCCGATCGAGGATGTGGCCCCGGCTGCCATGCTGCGCGCTCGCTCTGAGGCGAAGGCAGGAGCCTGATCATGGCCAAGATCAAGATCACGCAGACCCGCTCCAAGATCGGCGGCAAGGTGAAGCAGCACGCTGCTCTCCAGTCGCTGGGCCTGGGTCGGATCGGTAAGTCCACCGTCCGTGAGGACCGCCCTGAGGTTCGCGGGCAGATCACGATCGTCTCGCACCTCGTCACTGTCGAGGAGGTCGCAGAATGAGCGACTACAACCCCGACGAGCTGCTCAAGCTGCACCACCTGCGTCCCGCCCCGGGTAGCAACAAGGCCAAGATCCGCAAGGGTCGCGGCGAGGCTTCCAAGGGTAAGACCGCTGGTCGCGGTACCAAGGGCACCAAGGCTCGTAACACCGTTCGTCCCGGCTTCGAGGGTGGGCAGATGCCCCTCATCCGCCGGATCCCGAAGCTCAAGGGCTTCAGCAACGCCCGGTTCAAGACGACCTACCAGGTCGTCAACCTGGACAAGCTGAGCGAGCTCTACCCCGAGGGTGGCGAGGTCACCGTCGAGGGCCTGGTCGCCAAGGGTGCGGTTCGCAAGAACCAGCTCGTCAAGGTGCTGGGTACGGGTGAGATCACCGTCGCCGTGCAGGTGAGCGCCAACGCGTTCTCCGGCTCCGCGAAGGAGAAGATCACCGCCGCCGGTGGCACTGTCACCGAGCTGTAGGGGTTTCCCTACGATGCGTACTGGGGGCGCCCGCCCAGCAGGACCGAGAAAGGTCCTGTTGGCGGGCGCCCTCACGTGTTGGAGTGGGTTCGTTATCCCGCTCCGACCCCTCGCGTCAGGTGATGACTGTTACAGTGCCATCTGTTTGAGTTCCCCGCTTGACGTAATGTGAGTACTTCCGAGCACCGGGCGACAGGCCCGGCGCTGACGTTCTACGACGATTCAGGATCGGCCGCGATGTCTGGAACCCGTTCCGCCGCCGAAGCCGCGCAGGAGGAGACGTGCTAGGTGCGTTCGTTCGTGCATTCCGCACGCCCGACCTGCGCAATAAACTGCTGTTCACACTGTTCATCCTGACGATCTTCCGGCTGGGTTCGGTGATTCCCGCACCGGGCATCGACTCGGCGGCGATCAGGGACCAGATGGACTTCATCACCGCGCAGGACCAGTCCGGCGTCTACGCGTTGGTGAACCTGTTCAGCGGCGGCGCCCTGCTGCAACTGGCGGTGTTCGCGCTCGGGGTCATGCCGTACATCACCGCGAGCATCATCATCAACCTGCTCACTGTGGTGATCCCCCGTCTGGAGGCCCTCAAGAAGGAGGGTCAGGCCGGACAGAGCAAGATCACGCAGTACACCCGCTATCTGACCCTCATGCTCGCCGTGCTCCAGGCCACCTCCATCGTGGCCATGGCCCGCACCGGCGCGCTCTTCCAGAACTCGATCGACCCGTCGGTCTACATGCCCAACCAGGACATCCTCACCATGGTGACGATCGTCTTCGTGATGACGGCGGGTACCGCGATCATCATGTGGATGGGCGAGCTGATCACTGAGCGCGGTGTCGGCAACGGTATGTCGCTGCTGATCTTCACCCAGGTCATCGCGATGTTCCCCTCCTCGATCATGGGTCTGTACGAGGAGCGGTCGGTCTGGATCTTCATCATCATCTGCCTCGCCGGTCTGGCCCTGATCACCGCCGTGGTGTTCATGGAGCAGGCTCAGCGCCGTATCCCGGTGCAGTACGCGAAGCGTATGGTGGGTCGTCGCATGTACGGCGGCAGCTCGACCTACATCCCCCTGAAGGTCAACCAGGCGGGCATCATCCCCGTGATCTTCGCCTCCTCCCTTCTGTACCTTCCCCAGCTGGTCGTCGGTCTGATCGGACAGGACTCCACCCATCCGGTGGCCCAGTTCTTCCAGACCTACTTCCTCACGGGCACTCACCCCGTCTACATGGCGACCTTCTTCGTCATGATCGTCGGCTTCGCGTTCTTCTACGTGGCGATTACGTTCAACCCCACTGAAGTCGCCGACAACATGAAGAAGTACGGTGGGTTCATCCCGGGTATCCGTCCGGGGCGTCCGACCGCCGAGTACCTGGACTACGTCCTGACTCGTCTGACGACCCCCGGTTCGCTGTACCTGGGTGTGATCGCTCTCCTGCCCATGGTCGCTCTCGGCGCCACCGGTGCCGACATGAACTTCCCCTTCGGCGGGACGAGCATCCTGATCATGGTGGGTGTCGGGCTGGACACGGTGAAGCAGATCGAGAGTCACCTCCAGCAGAGGAACTACGAAGGTTTTCTGCGATAAATGCGTGCAGTATTGGTGGGGCCGCCTGGGGCCGGTAAGGGCACCCAGGCCCAGATCCTCGCGGAAGAGCTGTCGATCCCGAAGGTGTCCACCGGTGACATCTTCCGGGCCAACGTCAGCGGTGGTACCGAACTCGGCAAGAAGGCCAAGGAGTTCATGGACCGTGGTGACCTCGTCCCCGACGAGGTCACGAACGCCATGGTCAAGGACCGGCTGGCCCAGGACGACGCGGCGGGTGGTTTCCTGCTGGACGGGTTCCCCCGCAACGTCCCCCAGGCCGAGACCCTCAAGGGGATGCTCGGCGACCTCGGCACCGACCTCGACGTCGTCCTGGAGCTGCGGGTCGACGAGGAGGAGGTCGTCAAGCGCCTCTCGGGTCGTCGTTCCTGCCCCGAGTGCGGACGCGTGTACCACGTCGAGTACGACGCCCCGAAGGCCGAGGGCAAGTGCGACAACGAGGGCGCCGCGCTCTACCAGCGTGAGGACGACCGCGAGGAGACCATCCGGCACCGCCTGAAGGTCTACCGCGAGCAGACCGCCCCGCTGGTCGAGTTCTACTCCGGTGAGGGCCTGCTGGCCACCATCGCCGCCACGGGTCCCGTGGCGGAGGTGACGGCCCGCGCCAAGGCCGCCATCGAGGAGAAGCGGTCGGCCCGCTGATGTCCCGTAGAGCCGACTCGGGCGTGCAGATCAAGACGCCGGAACAGATCGCCAAGATGAGGGCGGCGGGCCAGGTCGTGGCCCGCGCCCTGGACACCCTCCGGGCCGCGGTGCGGCCCGGGGTGTCCACCCTCGACCTCGACGCGGTGGCCGAGAAGGTCATCCGGGACGCCGGCGCCATCCCTTCCTTCAAGGGCTACCACGGCTTCCCCGGTTCGATCTGCGCCTCGGTGAACGAGGTGGTCGTGCACGGTATCCCGAGCACCGAGCGCGTCCTGGCGGACGGCGACATCATCTCCATCGACTGCGGTGCCATCCTCGACGGTTGGCACGGCGACTCCGCGGTGACCATCGCGGTCGGGGAGGCCCGGCCCGAGGACCTCGCGATGATGGAGGTGTGCGAGGAGTCCATGTGGCAGGGGATCGCGCAGATGCACCCGGGCAGGCGCCTGGGTGACATCGGGTTCGCGATCGGCGGCCACATCTCGGCCAACGGGGGCTACGGCAACGTGCGTGAGTACGGCGGCCACGGCATCGGCACCGAGATGCACATGGACCCGCACGTGCTCAACTACGGCAAGAAGGGCCGTGGCCAGAAGCTGGTCGAGGGCATGTGCCTGGCGATCGAGCCGATGACCACGCTCGGCAAGCACGACGTGGTGGAGTTGGACGACGGCTGGACGGTCGTCACGCGGGACGGCGGTCGCGCCGCCCACTTCGAGCACACCGTGGCGATCACGGCGGACGGCCCGATGGTGCTGACCGCACGCGAGTCGAACCGCGATAAAATCACCCAGATGGGGTTCGTCCAGCCGACCTGGTGACGGCGGACCCACCCCCCGGTTACCTCCGGCCCACGGCCGGAGGCGGCGGGGGTGGCGACCACCCACGGGTGAAGAGGCGAGGTACGCAGTGTCGGAACCGGTGCCGTCGATACGAACGTCCGACTCCGAGCGGGACCGCGTGGCGGGGCTCCTCCAGGAGCACTTCGCGCAGGGCCGGTTGGACCACGAGGAGTTCACCGAACGCCTCAGCCAGGCCTACCGGTCCAGGACCGTGGAGGAACTGGCCGTGGTGACCCGGGACCTGCCCGAGCGTGACCTCGCCGACGTCGGCCTGGCCCCGCTGGCCGACGCCGCGGCCCCGCCCCTGCGGTTGCGCGACCCCGCGCTGATGGTGCCGTGGGTCCTCTACGGCGGCGTCAACCTCCTGTGCTTCTTCATCTGGATGATCCTCTACTTCACGACCGGGGCCAGCTACCCTTGGTTCCTGTGGGTCCTCGGCCCGTGGGGGATCATGATGTCCGTCGTGACCTTCGGGGTGCTCGCCGCCCAGCGCGGCCAGGGCGACGACTAGGACGCCCGCCGACCGTGTAGGGTTCTGTGCCCTCCGGTTAGGAGTACTTGCCCGAAGGGGATAGACTGTCACTGCCCATACGCGGGCTGTTGGGTCAGTCTGCCTTCTTTGTGCCACGTCATTCCACTCGACGTACGCTCTCTCGCAGTTGGCCCGAGCTTCCAGTGTGTTCAGGCTCTGACGACCAGGACTTCTCCGGTCGTCCGGGCTCTCGTGTCATGCGAGGCCACTGGGGTCGCGTCGGGTTGTCATGATCAACCAATTGATGAGCGAGGCGTGGAGGACATGGCGAAGAAAGACGGCGCCATCGAGATCGAGGGTTCCGTTGTCGAGTCGCTACCCAACGCTATGTTCAAGGTAGAGCTCGACAACAAGCACACGGTCCTTGCCCACATCAGCGGCAAGATGCGGATGAACTACATCCGTATTCTCCCCGACGACCGCGTCGTCGTGGAGCTGAGCCCGTACGACCTCACGCGCGGGCGCATCGTTTACCGCTACAAGTAGCCCGTCAGGGGCCGCACGGCCCAAGACTGGTGATGTGATGAGTTCGGAGTCACCATGAAGGTCAAGCCGAGCGTGAAGAAGATCTGCGCGAAGTGCCGCGTGATCCGCCGTAACCGTCGGATCATGGTCATTTGCTCGGACCCGCGCCACAAGCAGCGCCAGGGCTAGTACCCCGGTTCGCTCGTCGCGGCTTCCGCACAGCGAGGACCCGGTGGGGTACCACCCCAGCCGGCCACGTGAAACAACGAAAACCTGTTCCGATCTCCCGCCGTCGAGGACGCGCGGGGGAGAACCCCCGGTCGGAGGCCGGGGCCTCGTCGATTGGGCGACGAGAGGATGGAACGGGTCAGACCTCCGCATATGCATGGATGGAGTCTCGCCCACATGGCACGTATTGCCGGCGTTGACCTCCCCCGCGACAAGCGGGTGGAGATCGCTCTCACTTACGTTTTCGGGGTTGGCCGTACCCGCGCCCTCGAAACCCTGAAGAACACCGGTGTCGACGGGAACACCCGCGTCTACCAGCTGTCCGAAGAGGACCTGGTCAAGCTGCGCGAGTGGATCGACGCCAACTACCAGGTCGAGGGTGACCTGCGTCGCGAGGTCCAGGCCGACATCCGTCGCAAGATGGAGATCGGTAGCTACCAGGGCATTCGCCACCGTCGTGGCCTTCCGGTCCGCGGTCAGCGCACGCAGACCAACGCCCGTACCCGCAAGGGCAAGAAGAAGACCGTGGCCGGCAAGAAGAAGGCCGGCAAGAAGTAGTCCGCCTCGGACCTGTCAACCGCGTCCGAGAAGATACACACGGACCGATGATCTCTGGGAGTTTCGCTCATGCCGCCTAAGGGCCGTCAGGGTGCCGCGCGCAAGGTGCGCCGCAAGGAAAAGAAGAACATTGCCCACGGGCACGCTCACATCAAGAGCACGTTCAACAACACGATCGTGAGCATCACCGACCCCACCGGTGCGGTGATCGCCTGGGCCAGCTCGGGTCAGGTCGGCTTCAAGGGGTCGCGTAAGTCCACCCCCTACGCCGCGCAGATGGCCGCCGAGGCCGCTGCCCGCCGCGCCCAGGAGCACGGTGTCCGCAAGGTCGACGTCTTCGTGAAGGGCCCGGGTTCCGGCCGGGAGACCGCCATCCGTTCGCTTCAGGCGACCGGTCTCGAGGTGGGCTCCATTCAGGACGTCACCCCGGTTCCGCACAACGGCTGCCGCCCGCCGAAGCGCCGCCGCGTCTGATTGGCACCGGTGCCCGCGCCTCCTACCGCGCGGGCACCTCGTGGTGCGGTCCGCCACCGCCCCCTGTGGGTAAGCGGGGCGGACCGGGTAGGAATCCGAACAGGGGACATCACCGCTCCGGTGGTGTCCGTCCGGTGGCCGTCAAATAGCGGGCGGCCATGTGGAAGGGAAGTCACGGACCATGTTGATCGCACAGCGTCCCACGCTCACCGAGGAAGTCGTCTCGGACCTGCGTTCGAGGTTTGTCATCGAGCCGCTGGAGCCGGGTTTCGGCTACACGATCGGTAACTCTCTCCGTCGTACGCTGCTGTCCTCCATCCCCGGTGCGGCTGTCACCAGCATCCGCATCGAGGGCGTCGAGCACGAGTTCACCACCGTGCCCGGGGTCAAGGAGGACGTCACCGAGATGATCCTCAACCTCAAGGGTCTGGTCGTCAGCTCCGAGCACGACGAGCCGGTGCTGATGTACCTGCGCAAGCAGGGCCCCGGTGTGGTGACCGCCGCGGACATCGCTCCGCCGGCCGGTGTCGAGGTGCACAACCCCGACCTGCACATCGCCACGCTGAACGGCAAGGGCAAGCTGGAGATGGAGCTGACGGTCGAGCGCGGCCGCGGTTACGTCTCGGCGACGCAGAACAAGCAGCAGGGCCAGGAGATCGGTCGGATCCCGATCGACTCCATCTACTCGCCGGTGCTGCGTGTGACCTACAAGGTCGAGGCCACCCGTGTCGAGCAGCGCACCGACTTCGACCGCCTGATCGTCGACATCGAGACCAAGCCGGCCATCCGTCCCCGTGACGCCGTGGCCAGCGCGGGCAAGACCCTGGTCGAGCTGTTCGGTCTGGCGCGTGAGCTCAACGTCGACGCCGAGGGCATCGACATGGGCCCGTCGCCCACGGACGCCGCGCTCGCGGCGGACCTGGCGCTGCCGATCGAGGACCTCAACCTCACGGTCCGGTCCTACAACTGCCTCAAGCGTGAGGGCATCCACAGCGTTGGTGAGCTGGTTGCCCGCTCCGAGCAGGACCTGTTGGACATCCGTAACTTCGGTGCCAAGTCCATCGATGAGGTCAAGCAGAAGCTCATCGACATGGGCCTGTCCCTGAAGGACTCCCCGCCCGGATTCGACCCCAGCACCGCGGCCGACTCCTACGGCTCCGAGGACGACGAGGGTGAGTCCTTCGTCGAGACGGAGCAGTACTAACCTTCGTCGCCCAAAGGTCCCCGGCCGAGTGCGGCCGTGGACCGCATCACTAGGAGAACGACACCATGCCCACGCCTACTAAGGGCGCCCGTCTGGGATCCGGGCCCGCTCACGAGCGGCACATCCTGGCGAACCTCGCCACCTCGCTGTTCCAGCACGGCCGTATCCGCACCACGGAGGCCAAGGCCAAGCGCCTGCGTCCGTACGCCGAGAAGCTCATCACGCTCGGCAAGCGCGGCGACCTGCACGCCCGTCGTCAGGTGCTGACCAAGATCACGGACAAGTCCGTGGTGCACGAGCTCTTCACCGAGATCGGCCCGCGCTTCGAGAACCGCCCCGGTGGTTACACCCGTATCACCAAGATCGGTCCGCGTAAGGGCGACAACGCCCCGATGGCCATCATCGAGCTGGTCGAGGCGCTGAACGCGCCCGCCGCTCCGGCCGCCGCTCCCGCCGAGGAGACCGCCACGGCCGAGGACACCGCCACGGAGGCCCCCGAGGCCACCGAGGAGAGCTCCGAGAGCAAGTAGGGCCGACGTGCGCCGGGCCCAGGGCCCGCGCGCCAGGCTCGTCGAGTGCCCGACCCTCGCGGGGGTCGGGCACTTCTTCTTTTCACGGGTCACCGGCAGGACCGTCTCGGCGGTGCCGGTGGCCCTGGCGCGTCCGGAGGGGCGCGCCAGGGATGCGGGGTGGGGATGGACGAGAACGAGACGACCGTCCGGCTGCGACTGGACATCGCCTATGACGGAACCGACTTCTCCGGGTGGGCGACCCAGCCGACCCGGCGCACCGTGCAGGGTGAGCTGGAGTCCGCGCTGGCGAAGGTGCTGAGGCTCCCGTCTGCCTCGGTGACGTGCGCCGGACGTACGGACGCCGGTGTGCACGCGCGTGGCCAGGTGGCGCAGGTGGATGTGCCGCTCGCGACCTGGGAGAGCGAGGGGGAGCGGGTGCTGCGCAGGCTCGCCGGTGTGCTGCCGCGGGACGTGCGGGTCAACGCCGTCCGGGTGGCGCCGCCGGGGTTCGACGCGCGCTTCTCGCCCCTGTTCCGCCGCTACGTGTACCGGATCAGCGACGCCCCCTACGGTGTGGAGCCGCTGCGGCGGCGGGATGTGCTGTGGCACCGGCACCCGGTGGACGTGGACCGGATGAACGAGGCCGCCGCCCTGTTGGTCGGCGAGCACGACTTCGCGGCCTTCTGCAAGAAGCGCGAGGGGGCCACGACCATCCGTGAGCTGTTGCGCCTGGAGTGGGTGCGGGAGGAACCGCACCTGATCGCGGGGACGATCCAGGCCGACGCCTTCTGCCACAACATGGTGCGTGCCCTCGTGGGGGCGCTCCTGGCGGTGGGGGACGGACGCCGGGGGGTGGAGTGGCCGGGCCGGGTCCTGGGCGCCGCCGTACGCGACTCCTCGGTGCACGTGGTGGGTCCGCAGGGGCTGAGCCTGGAGGAGGTGCGCTACCCGGCCGACGAGGAACTGGCGGGCAGGGCGAGCCTCACCCGTCGCGTGCGCGAGCTGCCCTGCAAGGGGCACGCGGAGTAGACGCTCGTCTCCGGGCATGCCGCTGCGGCGGAGAGCGAAGGGCTCCGGCTGGGTCCCTGCGCAGCTTCCGGGGCCGTCTCCGGGCATGCGGGTGCGGGCGCAGAGCCAAGCCCCCCCGATACGTCAAGTAGAGCTGGAAACGCCGGACGGCGCCACTCTGGGGTCCACTGTCTGTGGACAACCAGGGTGGCGCCGTCTTCGTGTGCGGGTCCGGGCCCCGTCAGGCGCGGTCGTCGGCGAGTGCCCCGTGCACGGTCTCGATGAACCCCTCGCCGATGTCGCGCAGCTCGGTGGCGTCGCCGCCGTCCTCGGAGCCCTCGTCGCTGCCGTCGCTGTTGGCGGACAGGGAGAAGAGGAGGTAGCGGCCCCACTGTCCGCTGCTGCCGTGGCCGCCCGAGTAGCCGAGGCGTTCGGCGGGGGTGCCCTCATCGCCGGGCAGCCCGGCGAACCACTCCGCGCCGACCAGGTCCTGGGCTCCCAGAGCGGTCTCGGCCTCGGAGTCGCTCGGCATGGCGGCGATCCCGACCGTGACCGCGTGGTTCTGGTCCTCGCTCAGGTACGAGGCGCGCACCAGTTGGCGGCAGTCGTTGTCGGCGAGCACCTGGCCGTAGTCGCCGTGGGTACCCGCGGCGCAGTCGTCGCTGTCGTCGACGGCGACCCGGCTGAACGTGCCCTGGCCCTCGACCTCGATCTCCTCGGGGAAGAGGCCGTCCGCGGCGAGGGCCCCGGAGTCGGCTCCCTCGTCGGAGACCGGGGTGGCGCCGGAGCCGCCGGAGCCGAAGTAGAAGGCGCCGCCGCCAGCGATCGCAAGGAGGGCCACGAAACCCGCTCCCATGAGGACGAGCTGGGTCCGGGGCCGCTTCCGCGCGGGCCGGTCGTCGTAGTCGTCGTAATCGTCGTACTCGTCGTAGTCGTCCCGCACGCTCTGGACGTCGAACTGGGCGGTGTCGGCCCCGGCGTCCTCGGGCACCTCGTCCCGGTAGAGCGGGCGGTTGGCGCCGGAGGGGCTGGCGGCGGGAACCGCGCGCAGGTTCTGGGTGGCGCCCATGGCGTCGTCCGGGAAGACCGGATCCTCGGCGGGCCTGGGCGGCTCGGGCTGCTGCGCGGGGTAGGCGGGCGGACGGTTGCCGCCCGAGGGCGCGCCGTGCGGCGGCATGCCGGGCGCACCCGGGCCTCCGGGGCCGCCGGGAGCACCGTGGGCGCCGGGGGGAAGGGAGTTCGGCGGGGGCGGGATGGGCCCGCGCATGGACGGCTGGCCGCCGGTGGGCATCGCCTGGGGCGCGCCAGGCGGAACCTGGGGACCCGTGCCGGGGTGTCCCGGGCGAGGTCCGGGCTGATCCGGGTGGTGGCCCGGATGCTGTCCGGGCGGGGGCTGCGGTGGACGGCCCTGCGCGTGCGGGGGCACCGGGGCACCCTGCCCGGGGTGTGGCGCGCCGGGAGGCAGGGGCTGGCCGGGGTAGGGCTGGCCCGGCGCCTGCGGTCCCGCGACCGGACGCCCGGGGCCCTGCGGGCCGCCCTGGGGCGCCCCCGGGGGCACGTTGGGGCCGCTCTGAGTGAGATGTCCCATTCCGGGGTTGCCGCCGGTGGGTCCGGCCGGGCCTCCGAACGGGGGTCGTCCCTGCTGCGGGCCGCCGTGGTGCGGCGGCGCCTGCGGACCGTTGGGTCCGGTGTGCTGCGGGGGTTGGGGGCCGCTGTGTGCTCCGGGAACGCCCTGCTGGCCGGTGCCGCCCTGCGGGGGTTGGGGGAACTGGCCGTGCGGGGGAGGGCCCGGAGCGGGCGGCGGCGCCTGCGGGCCACTCGGACCGGCGTACGACGGGAACTGTGGGCCGGAGGGGCCCGCGGCGGGCGAACCGTGCGGCCACTGCGGTCCGGATGTGGAATGCTGGCCGTCAGACTGGGAGGGCGCCCCGAGCAGGTCCCGACCGTCGCCTGCCTCCGGCTGGAGAGGTCGTCCGTCTGGGCCGTACTGAGGCGGGTTCGGATGGGTGCTGATGGGAGTCTCCGAAGGCTCT
The DNA here is from genome assembly GCF_003182025.1 of Nocardiopsis sp. L17-MgMaSL7. Lineage (NCBI taxonomy): Bacteria > Bacillati > Actinomycetota > Actinomycetes > Streptosporangiales > Nocardiopsidaceae > Nocardiopsis > Nocardiopsis sp. L17-MgMaSL7. The sequence goes on from NZ_QGTF01000007.1 coordinate 333,697, forward strand.
GGGAGTGGGACTGGGTCGCGGCTCGCCGTGGCCCGTGGCCTGTGTCCGCCTCGTGGCTTTCGTACCGGTTAGGCGGACGCTCGGCGATCGTGACGGGCGTCTCCAAGGTGCGGGGCACCGCCCGTGGTACCGGGCGGATACCGGCCTTTCGGTGCAAGCGTAACCAACGCGCGGGCGAGGGCAGGACGAAGCACTCCCGGCGACAGGCATAATAAAAGGCGGAGAGGTCACGGATGTGAACCCGTCCCGGCGCTTTCCCGCCAGACGTATCCCATCGGTCGGCTCTGCGCGCGCTTTGACCTGCGTTAGGGTGGACAGGTAGGGTATTTCGTCGTTGTGCGTTGAGTTGCCGTGGGCCCCAAACTCCCGAAGCTGGGTGCCGATCCACGCACCATCGTCTGCGCACTCACGACCGGGTCGTCCTGATTGGACATGGGACATCCGGCCAAGTAACAGCCCCGCACCCGCGGGGGCTGTTCGGCCCCGCACCCGTAGGGGTGTTCCTTAATACGAGTCCACCATCCCGTTCGGGATGGGGCAGCCGACTGGAAGAGCGAAGGCGAACGATCGTGCGCACATACAGCCCCAAACCAAACGATGTCCAGCGTCAGTGGCACGTTGTCGACGCTACCGATCTCGTGCTCGGGCGTATGGCGAGCCAGGTCGCCACGCTGCTTCGGGGCAAGCACAAGCCCTACTACGCGCCCCACATCGACACCGGCGACTTCGTCATCGTCGTGAACGCCGAGAAGGTCGCCCTGACCGGCAAGAAGCTGGAGCAGAAGCGGGCCTACCGGCACTCCGGTTACCCTGGTGGTCTGCGTTCGATCGCGTACGCCGACCTGCTGGAGAAGAACCCCGAGCGCGCCATCGAGAAGGCCGTCAAGGGCATGCTCCCCAAGGGCTCCCTCGGTCGTCAGATGGGCAAGAAGCTCAAGGTGTACGCCGGTGCGGAGCACCCGCACCAGGCCCAGCAGCCGGTTCCGTTCGAAATCAAGAAGATCGAGCAGCCCGCGTAGGCGTTCGCAGACTTTTACAGGAAGCACGAGGATAACCGTGGTCGAGCCCACCGGCATCGAAGACGTCGAGCAGGAAATCGCCGAGAACCCGGAGGAGTTCCCCTCCGAGTACACGAGCGAGTCGGACGAGACGACCGCCGCCTACGTTCCCACCGCGTCCGGCCCCAGCGCCGGTACCGGTCGGCGTAAGCAGGCCGTCGCCCGCGTTCGCATCGCCCCCGGTTCGGGCGAGTGGAAGATCAACGGCAAGCCGCTTGATGTCTACTTCCCGGACAAGGTCCACCAGCAGACGGTCAAGGACCCGTTCGTCTCGCTCGGGTTCGACGGCGCCTACGACGTCTTCGCCCGTCTTGACGGCGGCGGCACCAGCGGCCAGGCCGGCGCCCTGCGTCACGGCATCGCCCGTGCGCTGGCGACGCTGGACGCCGAGAACAACCGTCCGACCCTGAAGAAGGCCGGCTTCCTCACCCGTGACGACCGCGAGGTCGAGCGGAAGAAGGCCGGTCTCAAGAAGGCGCGCAAGGCTCCGCAGTTCTCCAAGCGCTAATGCTCATGCGCCGACTCCTGCGCGGCTGAGCTTTCGCCCGTACGTCGTCCCTCTGTCGGGGACGGCGTACGGGCTTTTGGTTTTTCCGGTGGCTTTCTCCGCCACGCTGAACTTCACCGGCGCCGGCTCTCTCCGGTGCCGCTTTCGAAAGGGGCTGTCGCCTGTGGCTCGGCTGTTCGGAACCGACGGCGTACGCGGTCTCGCGGGACGAGACCTGACCGCTTCGCTCACCTTGGAACTGTCCATCGCGGCGGCGAGGGTCCTGGCCGCGACCGACGGTGACCGTCGACCGCTGGCCGTGGTCGGACGCGACCCACGCGCGTCCGGGGAGTTCCTGGAGGCCGCGGTCGTCGCGGGTCTGGCGAGCACTGGCGTGGACGTGGTCAAGGTCGGTGTGCTGCCCACCCCGGCCGTGGCGTACCTCACCGGTGCCCTGGGCGCCGACTTCGGCGTGATGCTCTCGGCGAGCCACAACCCGGCCCCGGACAACGGGATCAAGTTCTTCGCCCGGGGCGGGCAGAAGCTTGAGGACTCTCTGGAGGAGGAGATCGAGGGCATGCTCGGCGTGCCCTCGACCCCCGCCGTGGGTGACGCGGTCGGCCGCGTCACCGAGTCCCACGACGGTGCGGAGCGGTACACCCAGCACGTCCTGGACTCCCTGCCGCACCGCCTGGACGGTCTCAAGGTCGTCATGGACTGCGCCCACGGCGCGGCCAGCACGGTCGCCCCCGAGGCGCTGCGCCGGGCGGGCGCGGAGGTCATCGCGATCGGTGACCGGCCGGACGGGCACAACATCAACCAGGGGTGCGGTTCCACCAGCCTGGGGTCCCTCCAGGAGGCGGTGCGGCTGCACGGCGCTGACGCGGGTATCGCCAACGACGGCGACGCCGACCGCTGCCTGGCGGTGGACTCCGAGGGCAACGTGGTGGACGGCGACCAGATCCTGGCGATCCTGGCCACGGAGGCCAAGGAGGCCGGGCGCCTGGAGAAGGACACCCTCGTGGTGACGGTCATGTCCAACCTCGGTCTGAAACTGGCGATGGCGCGCGAGGGCGTCGCCGTGGTGGAGACCGCGGTCGGTGACCGCTACGTGCTGGAGGAGATGAAGCGCGGCGGGTTCGGGCTGGGCGGGGAGCAGTCCGGCCACGTGATCCTGCTGGACCACGCCACCACCGGCGACGGTCTGCTGACCGGTCTGCACCTGCTGGCCGCCATGGCACACCGCGGGCAGGGCCTGGCGGAGCTGGCCAAGGTCATGACGCGTCTGCCGCAGATCCTCATCAACGTCCCGGACGTGGACAGGTCCAAGGCGGCCGAGTCCGAGGAACTGGCCGCCGCCGTACGCAAGGCCGAGGCCGAGCTGGGCGAGACTGGCCGGGTTCTCATCCGGCCGAGCGGGACCGAGCCGAAGGTCCGCGTGATGGTGGAGGCTCCCGAACAGGAGCAGGCCGCGGCCGTGGCCGAGCGCCTGGCCGGGGTGGTGCGCACCGCTCTCGGGTAGGGGCTCTTCCCACGATCCCTGCGCGCATCCGGGCACACAACGGCCCGGGTGCGCGTTTTCGTGTGTGTGCGGTGTGGTGGGGCGGGCCCGGACGGGCCGGTCCCTAGGGTCGGATGACCGGGGCCGTGCGGTCCCCGGCCGGTGGAGTGGAGCGGGCATGATGACGGACGCACGGTACGGGCACTCCCTGACCGTCGGTGTGGACATCGGCGGTACGAAGGTCGCCGCCGGGGTGGTCACTCCGGGCGGGAGGGTGCTGGCACGGCTGCGGACGGAGACCCCGGAGCGCAGCAAGAGCCCCACTGTGGTGGAGGACACGATCGTGTCCGTCGTGTCCGAGCTGCGCAGGGAGTACCGGGTGCGGGCCGTCGGCGTGGGCGCCGCCGGGTTCGTCGACGAGCGCCGTTCCCGGGTGCTGTTCGCTCCTCACCTGTCGTGGCGTGAGGAGCCGCTCAGGGACGCGCTGTCGGTGCGCCTGGGGCTGCCCGTGGTGGTGGAGAACGACGCCAACGCCTCGGCGTGGGCCGAGGTACGGGCCGGGGCGGCGCGGGGTGTGGACGACGTCGTGGTGGTGAACCTGGGGACGGGGATCGGCGGGGCGATCGTCCTGGGCGGTCAGCTCAGACGCGGGCGGTACGGGTTGGCGGGGGAGTTCGGTCACATGACGGTGGTGCCGGGCGGGCACCGCTGTGAGTGCGGGAACCGGGGCTGCTGGGAGCAGTACGCGAGCGGTAACGCGCTCACTCGTGAGGCCCGTGAGCTGGTGAGGTCGGAGTCCCCGGTGGCCGAGGTGCTGTGGCAGGCGGTGGGCGGGGACCCGGCGCTGATCACCGGGCCGCTGGTGAGCGAGCTGGCCCGGAAGGGGGACCGCGCCTGCCGTGAGCTCATGGAGGAGGCGGGCGGGTGGCTCGGCGTGGGGCTGGCCAACCTGGCGGCCGCCTTCGACCCGGAGCTGTTCGTGATCGGCGGGGGCGTGTCCGAGGCGGGGGAGCTGCTGCTGGACCCGGCGCGCGGCGCGTTCGCGAAGAGTCTGACCGGTCGCGGCTACCGGCCGGAGGCCCGTGTGGTCGCCGCCGCCCTGGGCAACGAGGCGGGGCTGGTGGGCGCGGCCGATCTCGCGCGCGAAGCCCTGCCGAGGGGGAGGAGGCGTCGCCGACAGCCGCGCCTGGGCAGGGCCCGGTGGTGAGCGTCAGCGCCGAGGAGCCAGCGCCCGCACGTCGACGTCGATCGGGAAGGGCACGTCCAGCTTGAGCCGTTCCCGGGCGATGGTGGTCGGGACGTAGCGGGGCGCGGCGGTTCCGTCGAGCTCGTACACGTGGATGGCGGGCCCTTCGTCCTCCTGCTCGATCCGCCAGAAGTGCGGGATCCCGGCCGCCGCGTACTTCATCGGTTTGGTGGTGCGGTCCCGCTCCCGGGACTCCGGGGAGACGATCTCGATCGCGATGAGCACGTCCTCGGGTGGGACGTGGGTGGCCCGGTACCAGTCGAGGTGGTCGTCCTTCCCCTCCTCGAACTCGTAGACGAGGATGTCGGGCTCGGGGCGCTGGTACTTGCCCAGCTTCATGGTCATCTCCAGAAGGATGTCGACGTTCTTCGGTGCCGCTTCCTCCAGAGCGTTGGCCAGGTGGCGCATGACGTGCGAGTGAAAGCGGGTCTGGGGGAAGCAGGACGAGCGCTCCGTCGATGAGTTCCATCCGGGGTACCCCCGGAGGAAGTTTGTCCATGTCATCAGCGGTCCAGCCCCCGGGCGGGGTGAGGAACCAGTCGGGGAGCGGCTCGGCCATCGAATCCTCCTGGGTCGATTCCTGGGGCCACTCTAGTGTCGCTGTTCCTCGCATGACAGGAAGGTGGCGCTGAGTGACGACAGAAGAACACGCCTTGCTGATACCCGCTCTTGCGGGTTCCAACGGCGCTGGTCACGGTGCTACCCGCGATTAACCGAACCCGGTTCTAGTGCGCGGGTCACATTCTCTGTAGAGTGCGGCCATGGATCTCAACGGAATCTCCGCCCTCGTCTCGGGCGGCGCCAGTGGCCTCGGTGAGGCCACCGCCAGGGAACTCGCCTCCGCCGGTGCCACCGTCGTCGTCGCCGACCTCAACGCCGAGCGCGGCGAGGCGGTCGCCAAGGAGATCGGTGGCGTCTTCGTCTCCACCGACGTCTCCCAGGAGGACCAGGTCAAGGCCGCCGTCCAGGCCGCGGTCGACACCGGCAAGCCCTTCCGGGTCGCGGTCTCCTGCGCCGGGATCGGCTGGGCCACCCGCACGGTGGACCGCAGCGGCAACCCCCACGACCTGGACAGCTACCAGAAGGTCATCCAGGTCAACCTCATCGGCACGTTCAACGTGCTCCGGCTGTCGGCCGCCGAGATCGCCAAGACCGAGCCGGTCAACGAGGACGGCGAGCGCGGCTCCATCCTCAACACCGCCTCCCTCGCGGGCATCGAGGGCCAGATCGGCCAGATCGCCTACTCCTCCTCCAAGGGTGGCGTGATCGGCATGACCCTCCCGGCCGCGCGCGACCTCGCCGCGATCGGCGTCACCGTCAACACCATCGCCCCCGGCATCCTGGAGACGCCCATCTACGGCGACGGCCCGGGCTCGGAGGAGTTCAAGCAGCGTCTGGCCGCCCCGGTGCCCTTCCCCAAGCGCCTGGGCACCGCCAAGGAGTTCGGCAAGCTCGCCCGGACCCTGCTGGAGGTCAGCTACGTCAACGGCGAGGTCGTCCGGATCGACGGCGCCCTGCGCATGCCCCCGAAGTAGGAGGATACCGTGTCCGACGAGGTTCTCTACACGGCTGAGGACGGCGTCGCCGTCATCACCATCAACCGTCCCAAGGCGAAGAACGCCGTGAACGCGGCGGTCGCGGCGCGCATCGCCGAGGCCCTCGACGACGTGGACGCCCGCAAGGACGTCAACGTCGCGATCATCACCGGCGCCGGGGGCACCTTCTGCGCCGGAATGGACCTCAAGGCCTTCATGCAGGGCGAGGTCCCCGTGGTCGAGGGGCGCGGGTTCGGCGGCTTCGCCGAACGCGGCCCGAGGAAGCCGCTGATCGCGGCGGTCGAGGGGTACGCCCTGGCGGGCGGGTTCGAGGCGGTGCTCGCCTGCGACCTGGTCGTGGCGGCGGACGACGCCAGGTTCGGCATCCCCGAGGTGAAGCGCGGTCTGGTCGCGGGAGCCGGTGGCCTGCTGCGCCTCCAGCACCGCATCCCGCGCAACATCGCGATGGAGTTCGCCCTGACCGGTGACTTCGTCGGCGCGGGGCGCTTGGCGGAGCTGGGCCTGGTCAACCAGGTCACCGAGAGCGGCGGCGCCCTGGAGGGCGCCCGAGCCCTGGCCGCCCGGATCACCCCCAACGGTCCGCTGGCCCTGCGGGTCTCCAAGGAGATCATCCAGGCCTCGGACGACTGGTCCACGGACCAGATGTGGGAGCGGCAGAACGAGCTGGCGGGCCCCGTGTTCGTCAGCCAGGACGCCATGGAGGGGGCGATCGCCTTCGCGGAGAAGCGCGACCCCGTCTGGAAGGGCGAGTAGCGCCCACCGGAACCGCGACGGCGGCCGTTCCCTGAGGGCGGCCGCCGTCCGCGTCCCCCGAACCATGAGTTCCGGAGTGGTCACTCTCCGTGTGTAGCCTGGGGTCTCCATCCCGAACGCCAAGGAGAAGGCTTCGTGACCCTCATTCCCACTGGGAGCCGCCCCGCTACCCGGGTCGGGGCGCCCACGATCCTGGCGGTGGCCGACACCTCGGAGCGGGTCGGACTCACCGTGGCCATGCTCGACCGGCTCTCCGGGGCCGGGACCACCGTCGGGCTCGCGGTGGCCCGCACCGACCGCACCCCCTCCCCGGCCCGTATCCGCGACGCGACCGAGGGCAGCCGCCAGGCCGGTCTGCGCGTGCCGGTGCTCACGGCGCGCCAGGTCCGCTCGCTGGTCCGGCGCCACCGCCCGGGCGTGGTGCTGCTCAACTGTTCCGGTCCGCTCGTGGAGACGCTGTCCTGCTCCCTGAGGTCCGTGCTGCGCCGGTACCGGCCGGTGGTGGTGTCCGCGCTGCCCGCGCTGTCACTGCCCGCGGCCGAGGGCGAGTGGCTGCACCGCTCCAGGGTCGACCTGCTCGTGGCGCACAGCCGTCGCGAGGTCGCCGAGTACTCCGCCTTGGGCGAGCGTCTCGGCGTCCGCGGCGAGGTGGGGCTGGGCAGCCTTCCTCTGGGCCGAGGCAACGCGGACCGGGGGACCCGGCGCGACCGGGTCGTCTACGCGGCCCACTCCGGGGCTCCGGACACCGAGCGGGGGCGCAGGAGCGTCCTGCTCGCCCTGACGGAGCTGGCCGAGAGCCGCCCCGACCTGGAGGTGGTGGTCCACCTCGGCCACGAGCCGGGGAACCGCCACCCGTTCGTGGAGTCCTGGCGCTCGTTGGTCCGGGCCGACCTGGCCGAGGACCACGTGCTGGTCTTCCGCTCGGGGCGGCTGTCCGACCAACTGGACCGGGCGCGCGGCCTGGTGGCGGTGGGTTCGAGCCCGGTGGTCGAGGCCCTCGCGCACCGGGTGCCGACCCTGGTCCTCACCGACTTCGGGGTGGGTCCGGGGCAGGGCAACGCGGTGTTCGAGGACAGCGGACTGTTCGGCACCCTGGCCGACGTGCGGGCCACCCGCTTCCGGCGGCCCAGCCGTGAGTGGGGCGAGCAGAACCACTTCCACCCGTCCGAGGACGACGACTGGGTGGACCGGCTGCGCGTCCTGCACGGGCGCTCGCTCCGGGGTGAGCTCGGCTGAGCCTCAGGACTGGTTGCCCTGCTCCTGCGCCGCCTCCTGGAGCGGCAGGGCGGCCTCGGCGAGGGTGAGCTCCGCCTCGGGCGCCCGGCCCGCCGCGGCCAGGAAGTAGGGCTCCATGACCATGGCCAGCGACTGGGAGAAGGAGTAGGAGAAGTGGTTGGTGTCGTAGTACACCAGCTGGTTCCCGATCACCCCGTGGCAGACCTCGTCCTGGCACAGGTAGTTGGTCATGTCCAGGAACCGGGTGTTGGGCGGGACGTCGGTGAGCTCCTCGTAGGGGGCCTGCGCCGCCATGGAGTTGGATCTGGGCTCCGAGCACTCCGAACGGTGGTTGCGGTCGGTGCAGTCGGGGACACGGAAGGAGAACCGGGGGGTGTCGCGGACCGCGACGACGTCCACGCCCCGGTCGTCGAGCTGGCGCCAGCGCTCGACGAAGCCCTCGGGGACGTGTTCGTCGGGCCCGGTGCGCACGCTGGTCAGTGAGCCCAGGGTGAAGACCGTGTCCGGCTCCAGGTCCTCCAGGGCGGCCATGACGTTGTCGTTCCACTGCGTGCACTCGGGGAACTCCGCCCCGCGGTACCGCTGCTCGTGCGCGCTGAACTGGCAGGCGTTCTTGGTCATCGTCACCAACCGCCATCCGTGCTGGTCGGCGAGGGTCTCCAGGGCCTGGAACCAGTGCCGCACGTGGGAGCTGCCCACCAGGGCGATCGTGTAGTCGGAGCGCACGTCGCCGAACTCGCAGGACACCACCTCGGGCTGGTTGATCAGCGCGTTGCACTCGCGGGTCTGGTTGATGGTGTCGCGGGCGACCGTGGTCGTGTCCGGGTAGATCGGCAGGGCGGGCAGGTTCCGCGCCAGGTCCTGGTCGAGGTGGACGGCGGCGCCCGGGTAGGCGAGCGGGTTGGAGCTCAGTTCCGTGCGCAGCTGCCGGTCGCGTTCGATCGACTGCCCCCACAGGGAGCCCGCCACCAGGACGGGCACGACGAACAGGATGCCCGCCGCGAGCGACCACACCGGGGTTCGCAGGCGCCGGGTGGCCCGCACCACGCCGCCGTCCACCAGCCAGCTGGTGGCCAGCGCCGCCGCGAAGGAGACGCCCAGTACGAGGAAGCCGCCGCCGAGGGTGGGGCGGTCCTGCCCGGTCAGCTCCAGGTGCAGGACGAGCACCGGCCAGTGCCACAGGAAGAGGGTGTAGGCGTGTCCGCCCAGCCAGGTCAGCGGGCGCGCGCACAGGAGGCGGTTCGCGGACAGGCGTCCGTTCTCCGCCCGGCCCGCGCCCGCGAGGATGATGAGCAGCGCCGCGAGAGTCGGCCACAGGGAGGCGTAGCCCGGATAGGGCAGGGAGTCGCCGATCACGAACCCGCACAGGACCAGCGCGACCAGCCCGGCCCACCCGGCGGCGGCGCGGGCCCAGCCCGGCAGGTCCACCCGGTGGACGAACAGCGCGAGCAGACCGCCCAGGGCCAGCTCCCACAGGCGCGCGCCGGTGTCGAAGTAGGCCCACACCGGTTCGGTCGAGGTGATCCACAGCGAGTAGGCGAAGGAGAGCGCGAACACCGCGCCCACCGCCACGGCGGCGCCCCGGCGGACCGTCCGGCCCAGCCGGACGGCGAGCAGCCCGGCGACACCGATCAGCACCGGCCACAGCAGGTAGAACTGCCCCTGCACGGCCAGGGACCAGAAGTGCTGGACGGGGCTGGCAGCGGAGTTCTCCGCCATGTAGTCGACCGACCCCAGGGCCAGGTGCCAGTTCCCGTAGTAGAGCGCCGCCGCCCACACGTCGTCGATGACGGCGGTCCACTGGGAGCGCGGGAAGTACGCGTGGGCCATCAGCAGGACCGCGCCGAGCACCACCGCCCCCGCGGGGAAGAGCCGCTTGACCAGCTTGGTCCAGAAGGCGGCGAGGTCGACGCGTCCGTCGCGCTCCATCGCCCGGACCAGCGACCCCGTGATGAGGAAGCCGGTGAGCAGCAGGAAGACGTCGACGCCGCCGGAGACCGTGCCGAACCAGATGTGGTAGACGGCGATCAGCAGGGCGGCGACGGCGCGCAGCCCCTCGATGTCGGGTCGGCGGCGGTTCCGGGGCGTCACGTGGGGCGTGACGGGGTCGGGGGCGCGGTTCAGGGCGGAAACGGACACGGGCCTGCCTCGGGCTCGAAGAGGTGAGGGCAGGGGTCAGCCGGGCCGTTCGGTTCGTGCGACGGGCACCAGGTGTGCGGTGGGGGCTGAGGGAGAAGCCCTGCCGGTCCAGTATCAGCAGCACCGGGGTGTGTCCCGTGTGAGGGACGGGCCCTGTTGTCGAGTCGAGATGAAATCTGTGTGAATGCGTATCCCTGAACAGGAAGAACGTGTGCGCCGTGTCACATTCGCGGCGTATGTCGGGGGCCCGGGCGGTCCCGTTGCCAACGTTCGGGTGTTCGCACGCCGGTGAAGCGGGAGGGCGGTGTCCTCCTTCACGGATCCTGTTCGCGGGACCGCCCCGGCAGGCGGCATTCTGACCACCTTCCGTCAGCGTCTCGGGGCGGCTGGGTCAGTCCTTTCTGTCTCCGGTGGAGTGCCCCGGATTCTCTTTCCGGGCGATAGCGACGACTCTTCTTCCGGCGTCCTCCTGGAAGATTGTGGTCGGTTGTGAGGATTTCAGTGTCTGGCGCGAGAAAACGCATTGTTCTGTCTCTCGGTGTCTTGTTGGTTGCGGGGTGCGGTGGATGCGACGAAAGCGCTCTTAGGGCAGAAGTGGTGGAACAAAGGGAGGGTCCTTCGCCGACGGACAGGGGGAGGACGTGCCGGGCTCCTACGAGACCAGGTGCGAGAACGAGTTCATGATCGAGAGCAGCGTGGAATACCGCATCCGGGAAGGTGACGAGAACCTTCTCCGGCTCGAAGGGGCCATGGCCGGGGCACCCGTGTCCGGGGCACGTCCACCCCATGGAGGACGTACTCACACCGATGAAGTGAGAACGGGTCGGGACGGTCGCCGCCACGCCAGATGACCGGCCCGACCAGGTGAGACGGTCAGTCGCCCAGGGGCGCTCGGGAACCTGGCAGGACCGGGGCCAGCCTCGGCTCACGCCCTCTCGCGCCCCGCCCGCTCCGAGCCGATCCGTCCGGACCCTTGTGGGGGACCCGTGCGCTGTGGCACGCTTTTGGGGAGCACCACAGGTGTGCCCGACCCGGCCAGGAGCCGGGTTTTCGTGTTTCCAGGGCCCTTTCACGGTCCGACGCGAGTACCGCCGCCCAGAGCCCTTCATCCGCTCCGGCCGCGCTCCCCGACTCCCGGGCCGTGTCGTTTCCGTCCGCCCCATGCGTCCCCGGCCCACAGGGCCGTTTCCCCTCGACGGCCGAGCAGAGGTGAGCCATGTCCGGCGCCGTGTCCGTGCGTGTCCAGATGATCCCCGAGTTGAGCAGTATCGGCGACCAGGTCAGGAAGCAGCTGGAACAGGACTTCGCGACGCTGCCGCAGGTCGGCAGGGACGCGGGGGGCCAGGTCAGTGAGCAGCTCGCGGGTGCCATCAACGAACGGATCTCCTCCGGGTTGTCCGGCGCACCCCCGGCCGTCCAGGCGTACGGGCAGCAGATCTCCGACACCCTGACCAGCACCCTGGTGAGCGCCGGGCAGAGTATCGGGGCCCAGCTCGGCGCGGCCATGACCTCCGGGGTGTCCCCGAGGGTGAGCGAGATGTTCTCCGGGCTCCCGGCCAGCGCCTCGGGGGCCGCCTCCCAGGCGGCCGACCTCATCGGACAGGGGCTGGACGCCCTGCCTGGGATGGTCGAGAACCTCGGGGCCGAGGCCGGGCGTCTCCTGACCGACAAGGTCACGGACGGAGCGGGGGAGGCCGGGAACAAGGGCGGGACCCTGCTCGCGGACAAGGCCAACGAGATGATCGAGAGCGGTCTGGCGAACATGCCCCCGGCGGTCCAGGAGTTCGGTGGCCAGGTCGGTGAGACGCTCAGCGCCACGCTGCCCGCCGCCGGAGAACGGATCGGCCGGGCGCTGGCGAGCAAGCTCGTCGACGCGGCGGCCCCGGTGGTCGCCCAGGGGTTCTCCACCGGAACCCAGGCGCTGCGCGAACTGGCCACCGGGTACCGGACGGCGGGCGCCGGGGCCGACAACTTCGGCAAGAACGCGGCCAAGGGAGGGGTGGCGGCCAAGGCGGGGGCGATCGGCAGCAACCTGATGGCCGGGGCGCAGAAGGCGCTCAACGTGGTCATGAAGGCCAACCCGATCGGTCTGATCGTCACGGCCCTGGGCGCGCTGGTCGCCGGGCTCGTGTACGCCTACGAGAACTCCGAGACCTTCCGGGAGATCGTCGACGGGGTGTTCGCCTTCGTGAAGGAGATCGCCGAAGGGGTCATGGCCTTCTTCACGGAGACGTTACCGGGCATGTGGACAGCGCTGGTGGAGGCCGCACAGGACTTCTGGGACACGTTGGTCGGTCTCATCGAGACCGCCTGGGAATGGATCAAGGCGATCCTCGCCCACCACCCGTTCGCCCTCCTGTTCACCTACTGGGACGAGATCACGGCGTTCATCGGTGAGGCCTGGGACTGGCTGGTGGAGAAGACCGGCCAGGTCTGGGACTGGCTGGTCGAGAAGATCACGGGGGTGGCGGAGAGCATCGTCGAGTTCCTCACCAGTGTCTGGGACCGGGTCACCGGCGCCGTCCAGGCGGCCTGGGACTGGGTGGTGGAGCTGATCGACTCGGCCTGGCAGACGGTCCTGGACACGATCAGGGGCGCCGTCACCTGGGTCGTGGAGCTGGTCGAGGGGCTGCGCGAACGGATCGGGGCGGTCTTCTCCGCGATCCGGGAACGGCTGGGCGGGATCGTCAGCGGCATCGCCACCGCCATCAGCGACGCGTTCGAGAACGCCCGGAAGTGGGCGGTCGAGAAGTTCGAGGCCCTGCGCACCGGGGTCGAGGACAAGGTCAAGGCGGTCCTGGAGTTCGTCGGGGACCTACCGGAGGAGATTAAGGGCTTCTTCTCCGACGCGAAGAACTTCCTGCTCGACGCTGGTAAGGACATCGTCCGGGGGCTCATCGACGGTATCGACGCGCTCTGGCAGAAGGTCAAGGACAAGCTCTCCGGGCTCACTGACCTGATCCCGGACTGGAAGGGTCCGGCGAGGGTCGACAAGAAACTGCTCACCCCGGCCGGCCGGATGATCATGGACGGCCTCATGGACGGAATCGACGACCGCTTCCCGGACCTTCGGGGCCAACTCGGGGACGTCAGCGGTGAGATCACCAAACGGGTGGTCCCCGCCTCCCTGGAGGTGAGGGACCACGCCGCGGGCCTGTCCGGCTCCCCGCTGGCCCAGGGCGGACCGGTCGTCAACATCGAGCGGTTCGAGGCCACGGAGGAGATGTCGCCGCACGAGGTCGGGGACCGCCTGATGTTCCTGATGCGATCGAGAGGCATGTGATGAGCGGACTCAGGGAGGGACAGATCCGCTGGCGTGGACAGCTGCTGTTCGACGGACGCGATCTGGCCCTGACCGAGTTGGAGGGCTGGGACGACCTGCCCGAGATCGAGACCGGCAACGTCGAGCGCGCCGCCCGGCACGGAGCCTGGCCGGGGGCGGCCCTGGCGGGACAGCGTCTGGTCACGGCCGTCGGAGTGCTGACCGGTGCCGGGTCCCTGACGGACGTGCGCACGGTGCTGCGACCGCTGCGCCGGGCGCTGACCCTCACGGACGGAGCCCGGCAACACCCGCTGGAGATCTGTGTGGGAGGGGAGAGCCTGACCGCCCACGCGCAGGTCACCGCCCGGGTCATCCCGGGCGGACCGGCCTTCCGGAGCGCACGGCCGATCGTCACGGTGCAGTGGACCTGCGCCGATCCGCGCCGGTACGGGAACGATCGCCAGAACACGGTGAACCCTCCCCGGCCCAGCGAGGACGGTCTGGAGTACCCGTTGGAGTACCCCCTCGACCACGGCCAGCCGGCCCACGGCGGCGGGGCGAACCTGCTCAACGACGGGGACAGCCCCACCCACCCGGTGGTGGAGGTCGCGGGGCCATGTTCCCGGCCGCGTCTGATCAACCGCACGACCGGGACCAACCTGGAGTTCGGACTCACCCTGGCGGGTTCCGACCGGCTCGTCGTCGACTGCGACCAGGGGACGGTGCTCCTCAACGGTGTCGACGGCTTCCACCACATCGCGCCCGCGTCCGTTCCCCCTGAGCACTGGACGCTGGCCCCCGGGACCAACCCGGTCCACTTCCGCCCCCAGACCTCGGAACCCGAGGCCTGGGCCCGTTTCCGCTGGCGCGACGCCTACCTGTGACACCGGGACCATCGCCGTCTCCACCGACTGGAGGAACACATGACCATCCGATCCCTGGCCCTGCGCTCCGGGGCGACCTCCGCCGAGGACCACAGGGTCATCCTGGGGGCGCTCCTGGGCAGCGCGGAGGGGGAGGCCCTGGACCGGCGCAGCGGGCTCTTCCACGACAGGGGCACCGCTGACCTGAGCGGCTCCGACATGACCGCGACCATCGCTCCGTTCGTGGTCGCGGTCCGGGGAGCGTCCGCGACCCACCAGGGCACCTATCTCGTCGCCAGTACCGAGGCGGTCGAGGTCGAGCTGGAGGACGGCCCGGCCGAGGGCGACCGCGTGGACATCGTGGGCGTGGTGATCCGCGACGACACCTACGACGACTCCGGGGAGACCGAGGCCGAGGTCCGGGTGGTCGACCCGGACTCGGACGAGACCTACCTGCCGCTGTTCGAGATCACCGTGCCCCAGGGTGCCACGGCGGGTGAGGGCGGGATCGACTGGCCGCGGGAACCGGGGGCCGCACTGGCCCAGAGCATCACGGACCGGCGCGACTACACCTCGGTGGCAGGCGGTGTGGTGCGGGTGCCCGACACCGCCTCGCGGAACCAGATGGCGGAGGTGGCTGAGGGGACGTTGGTCTACGTTGCCTCCAGCCGGAACCTCTACGTCCGGGAGGGCGACGCCTGGGTCACGGTCGCGGGCCCCGAACACGAGGAACGCAGGCCCAAGGTCGTGGCCGGGCTGGTGACGCACATCGTCGCCGACGAGCCCGCCGGGGACTACTTCCGGGGCGGCGCCCTGGTGACCTTCGAACCGGGAACCTTCAGCGAGACCCCGGCGATCTTCATCACGGGTGTCAGCGACGTCCCCGGCAACCTGAAGGAGGTCACCTGCATCCGCCGGAGCAAGGACGGCTTCACGATCCGTGTGGCCCGCACCAACCACACGGAGTTCACCGTGAGCTGGATGGCGATCGAGAGGACCGAGGAGACGATCAGGGCGGTGAAGCCGCCCCCGCAGGACCAGGCGCGGGACTCGGCGGAGTGACATGGCCTTCTACCGCTACCAGTTCTGCGACCTGGTCACCGACAGGCCCATCGCCGACCTCGACCTGACCGGCGTGAGCTTCGACCGGCGGATCTGCCAGCCGGGGACGTTCAGCGGCTCGGTCGCGGTCACCGGTCCCGAGACCGCCGAGCGCGTCGCCCGGGTGGTGGGTCGCAGTGACGGCGACCTCGGGCGGGGCCCCGGCCGCACCGTCGTCCACGTGTGGCGCGGCGACCAGATCTGGGGCACCTATCTGATCTGGTCGGCCGAGCCCAAGAGCGACAACCGGGGCCGGGTCACCGTCGACCTGTCCGGGGCGTCCCTGGAGAGCTACCTCTACCACCGTCAGATCCGCACCGACCTCACCCTGGCGGGCGCCGACCAGCGGTGGCTGGCCCGCGAGCTCGTGCGGCGCATGGAGGAGCCCCGGCCGATCGGACTGGTGCCGGTCACTCCGGGCGAGCCACCGGACCCGGAGATTCCGGAGGAGTCCGGCCACGTGGACGTGGCCGCCGCCGAACCCCGGTCCATCACCTACCGGGCCTCGGACGCCGTGTCCTTCGGGGAGGCGCTGGAGGATCTCTCCTCTCGCGTCGACGGCCCCGAGTGGATGGTGCGCACCGTGGTGCGCGCGGGCGAGCGCGTCCGGGAGTTCGTGGTCCAGGACCAGATGGGCCAGGACCGGACCGATCACGTCTTCACCCAACCGGGCAACGTCGTGGCCTGGAGCTATCCGGCGGACGCCTCGGGAGCCGCCACCTCGTGGCGGGCGCGGGGCGACGCACCGGACGCCGCCCCCGAGGAGGAGGCCGAGCCCGTTCTCTCCCGGACCTGGTCCGACCCCCGGTTCGAGGGCGCGGGCTGGCCCCTGATGGACCGCACCGTGGACGTCCCCGGGGTCACCAGCCCCGCCGCCCTGGACGAGCACGCCCGCTGGTGGGCCGCCCGCTCCTCGGGTTCGGTGCGGTTCCCCCAGGTCACCGTGCGTCTGGCCGATCGCACCACCCTCACCCCCGACCGGCTGGGTGACAAGGCGCGACTGACCCTGGTCAACGACTGGTTCCCCCTCGTCAGGGGGAGCCCCTCCTTCTCCCGGTCGTGGCGGGTGATCGGAATCGAGGTCACCCCGGCCACCCGGGGCCAGGGTGAGGACACCGCCACGCTCATCTTCGAGGAACCACCGGACACCGAACCCGGAGCGGAGGAACCCTGATGCCCCTGCCCAGCTATCCGCCCGACCTGGCTGGGGAATGGTCCCTCCTGCATCGCAGGGTCCGTTCCACCTTCACCTCCTCCCAACGCCGGGGACCGGCCCCGGGGCCGGTCGCCGCCGGGGGCTCCGACGCAGGGGGAGCGCGTCAAGCGATGGCCCTCCCCGAGGAGGGCGCCCCCGCCGGGGTGCGGGACGTACGGGCACTCGGAGCGGCCGGTGACGGCAGGGCCGACGACACCGGGGCGCTCCAGGCGGCCCTGGACCGTGTCCGGGAGGACGGCGGCGGGGTGGTGTGGGTCCCCGGCGGCACCTACTCCGTGCAGGCCCCGCCGCTTCGCGTCCACGCCAACACGCGGATCGTCCTGGCTCCGAACGCCGTGGTGCGGCGGGACGGGGAGGGGACCCTGCTCACCAACCGGGACCCCGGCCAGGAGCTGCCCGGCCACACGGGCCACGGCCGGATCCTGCTGGAGGGCGGTGTCTGGGACGGCAACGGTCTCCGGATCCCCGCCCATGACAGTGTCCTGGCGTTCGGTCACGCGCTCGGGATCACCGTGCGGGACACGGTCATCCGCGACGTCCCCGGTCACCACGCGGTGGAGCTCAACGCGGTGAGGTGCGCCCGGATCCTCGACGTCCGCTTCGAGGGGTTCACCGACAGCGGGGGTGACCGTTCCCTGTCCGAGGCGGTCCGGTTGGACATGGCCGGTCCGGGGTCCGGCTCCCCCGACACCACCCCCTGCTCCGACCTGGTGCTGTCGGGCTGCTCCTTCGGGGCTTCGCCGACCCCGGGCAGTCGGCCCTGGCCCCGGGCGATCGGTTCTCGCGGCGCCACCCCGGGCCGCGCTCACGGGGACATCCGTATCCTGGGCTGCCACTTCGAGTCCTGCTCCGCCGAGGCCGTACACGCCTGTGCGTGGGACCGGCTCACGGTGCAGGGAAATACCTTCCACGACTGCGCTGGCGGGGTGAGCGTGGTCTCGGTGGCCGACACCGAACGGGTGGACACCGGACCACAGGGCGGGGGTGGTCCGGCAGGGGCCTCGCAGGCGCTCGCGGACGTGGTGGTCACCGGCAACGTCCTCACCGGGACCGGAGGTCTTCCGGCGGTCCGCTGCACCGGGCACCCCGGCGGCCCGGTCCGCAACGTCTCCGTCACCGGCAACACCGTGAGTGGCACCGGAGGCACCGGGATCCTCCTGGAGTCCACGGAGGACTCGGTGGTGGACGCCAACGTTCTGCGCGGGGTCGGGGGCAACGGCGTGCACGTCCGGGGCGGCGGAGGCCTCCGCGTCTCCGGCAACCGGATCTCAGGGGCCTGCGCGTACGGGATTCGGGCCAGCGCCCGAACCAACGGCCTTTCCGTCACCGGGAACGGGGTGGACAGCCGCGACTCCGGCCTGTCCGTCACCGGTACCTGCCGGAACCTGGTCCGTCACGGCAACGACCTGCGCGGGTCAGGCGGCCTCGACGACGCCTCCCTCGAACCGGTCACCGACCCGGGCGACCTCGTCTGATCCCGGCCACCGCAACCCCACTGGACAGGAGACGACGAACATGATCGTCCCGCTCTTCGCGGACGCAGAGGACCTGGTCGTGGACCACCTGCGCGCACGGTTGCCCGACTTCCCGGACCGGTGGTCCGGGACACCGGTCACGGCGGTCTCCGCACCTGGCTGGGAGCCGGGTGAGGACCCCGCACTGACAGTGCACTGCGAGTCGGCGGAGTCCGAACCGTCCTTCACCCAGCGGGCGGCCGTCCGCGTGACGTCCTGGGCCGACGCCCGCGACGACGTCAAGGAACTGGCCCGCCTGGCCCACGCGGCTCTGCTGGAACACCCCGGGGACGCCGAAGTGGTCTCCGTGCGCCCGGTCGACGGCGTCGTCGTGGACGACGAGGGCGACCTGGCCGACCACCGAGCCTCCTTCACGGTGCTGGTCACCCAGCGCCGGGCCGCACGGCCCTGACGACCCGCCCCGGCGGGATCCGACACACACGATCACCGGAGAAGGGAGCCATTCCCGATGGCAAGTACCGACAACGCCAGCGTCTGGGCTTACGCGGATGTCTACATCGCCCCGCTGGGCAGCGAGATCCCGCGTGAGGGCCGCCCGTTCAACGCCTCCTGGGAGCAGGTCGGCCTGCTCGACGGGGAGGAGGGCTTCACCGAGACGTTCGAGGTCGAGAGCGAGGACCTCTATGCCTGGGGCGGAATCCTGGTCGCCTCCACCCACAACAACTTCAAGGTGACCCGTAAGTTCCTGCCCTTCGAGGACAACAAGGCCGTCTACGACGTCATGTTCCCCGGCCACGACGTGGAGTTCGGCGAGCGGGGAGCCTTCGAGGGCGACATCAACGTCCCCGACCTCCAGGCGAAGTTCATGATCGCCTTCGAGACCCGCACCGGTGACGTCCTCAAGCGCACGGTCTCGGCCAACTACGCGCAGGTGGCCGAGCGAGGGGAGTCCACCGAGAACGCCACCGAGATCGCCAAGCGTGAGATCACCGTGGCGATCTACCCCACCGACCCCGTGAACGACAAGGCCACCCTCTTCTACACCTACAAGGGACCGGCTCGCCCCGAGGACGACAACGGCGGCGGTGGCGACGACGGCGGAGACGACGACGGCGGAGACGACAACGGGGGAGGCGGAGGGGAGGGCCTGGGCTCCCTCTGACACCAGATCGGCCGGGTCGGGGTTCGCGCGGTTCACCGGCCCGGCTCCACCGACAACCGCGCGGGTAGTCCGAACACCATCAGTCGAGAGGGAACCGCGCCATGACCGAGAACACCGTCGTACAGGCCCCGGCCGCCCAGGCCTCCCCGACCCTGCCCCGGACACCGGCCACCTCCCCGGCGGCACGCGCCGTGAGGGACGAGGCCACGGCCGCCCCCGAGCCCAAGCGGCTGACGCTGGGCGGGGTCGAGTACCTGCTGCCCGCCACCTCGGACCAGTGGCCGCTGGCCGCACTGGAGGGGTTCGAGGAGGGGAAGATCGTCGCCGCCGTCCGGAGCCTGCTGGGAGCGGAACAGTGGCAGCGGCTCAAGGACACGGGGGCGACCCTGGCCGATCTCAACGTGCTCGCCGAACAGATCGCCGCCGCCTACGGGTTCCAGAGCCCGGGGGAATAGCCCGCCTCCTCCGCCTGCTCAGGGAGGCCCCTGACGCGGTGGAGGCGGATCTGGCCCGGTACTACGGGATCGACCTCGGCGACCTCTGGCGCGGGGGACTCACCCCGCGCCGGCTGGCCGTCCTGATGCGGCACCTGCCCGCGGACTCGGCCACCGTCACTGCCGTGGGCGGTGACGGGTGGACGCTCTCCCACTACCTCCAGGCCGACCTGGTGCACGCCACCACCGGCCAGCCGCACCCGGCCGACCCCCGGGTGCGCAGGGTGCAGGAGGAGAAGCTCGCCCGGCTGGCCGAGGCACAGCAGCGGGCCGAGAAGCGGAGAGCGGAGCTTGAGCGCCGACGCCACCGGTGACGGGCAGGGTGCCGAGCTCGGTGGACGCTGTGTGGATCGGGGCGGGGCGCCTTCGGGGCCCCGCCCCGCCCGCTCGTTCCGGGGACCGTCGCGACAGGGAGCTCCGTCCGGGTTCTCGCGACCGAAAGTGGCCAAGTGGGTGCGGACGGGAAACGTACAGGCCGTCGCCTTCCCAGGGACTCCCTGGTGGTGGCACGCGGGAGGAACCCGGGCACCTCTCTTGCGCTTTCCGACACAGGGTGTTCGGCTGAGGTGCACGGTCTTCGTGGAGGCAGGGGAACGTCTGATGGCGGGAGTGGAAATCGGCGCTTCGGTGGGCCTGCGAGCCTGCTACGCGCACATGACGGCCAGTCCGATCGCGGTGGTGCGCTCAGGTGTGCACAGTGTGGCCCTGGTGCGGGCGGACCTTCCCGTGAAGGAGGTGCTCCGGGACGCGGCCCTGCTCCTGGAGCCCGGCGAGCTCCGTCTGTTGGAGTCCTGGCTCAGGGATGGCGCCTGACGGGCCGGTCGCCGGGACACTTTCTCGACAGGTAGACGTCCACGACGTCGCCCAGGCAGTAGAGGGGGCGCCCGGCACTGCCGGTGCCCTGCGACCTCAGTCGGCCGCGCCGGGCGTGGCCGCGTACGGAGGCCGGGGTGACCCGGTGCCCCAGGACCTGGAGGGCCCGTGCGGCGTCGGCGGCGGTCACCAGGTGATCCCCGGCGGCGAGGAGCATGCGCCGCCGCCCCTCGCCGACCGACACCGGTGCCCCGCAGTCGGGGCAGCGGGTGCTGGTCGCCCCGGTCCCGGCGTAGCAGGGTGTCGCGCAGTCGGGGCACAGTCCGGCTATGACCCTGTCCGAGGGCAGGTCGACGGCGCGCTCGGCCTGCTCCACCGCCGCGCAGACCTCGTCGACGCACTCCGTTCCGCGTGCGTTCCGGCGCAGTGCACCAGTGTTGCGGGCGAGCCAGGACGCCAGGGCTGATGAATCGTTTCCAGTGGGTCCCGGTGTCCCCGGTTCCCGGATGGTCCGGCACCAGGCCGACAGGGTGCCGTGCAGGACGGAGGAGGCCTCGGTGATCGCGGGGTCGAAGGCCAGGGGCGTCTCGGTGCTCCTACGGCCGAGGTTTCCCGGTCCGGTGCGCCGCTGTCGGGCCAGTGCCTGATCCAGGTCCCGGGGCAGGCCCCCGACGACCTTGTCCAGGGCCCGGGACAGTCGCCGCACGCACTGGGGGCAGACGGAGTCGTCGCCGTCGAGGGGGAGGGTGCAGGTGACGGTGGTGCAGAAGCGATGCATGGGTTCTCCGTCATGGGGGAAAGTAGACCCAATTTATGCAAAGTATTGCCAAGTTGCAAGGATGAACCGGTTCCCTGTGAACATGACGGGAGCCTGTTCGCGGCGGGTCCCGGCCGGTGCTGCCCCGGGAGGTGACACCGGACCCTCCCGGATCGCTACGACGCTGACCTAAGGTTGGGGCCATGCCCAAGGACAGATCTCCCGGTGGTTCACCCGACGCCCTCGACCGGGCCATGTCCGAACGCCGCCTCGCGCTGGGACTGGGATGGGGTGAGCTGGCCGCGCGCGCCGGTCTTTCCGAGCAGGCGCTCCGCGACATCCGGAGCGGCCGGAGTGCCCCGCGCGAACTCACCGTGCACCGGTTGGAGTCCGCGCTGGGCTGGACGCACGGTTCGGTCCGCGCGGCCCTCTCCGGCGACGAACCCACTGTCGCGGACTCCGAGGGGCCCGACTTCGTGGAGACGGGCGCGGACGACGGGCTCTCCTGGAGCCTTGAGGGCGAGGCCGTGTGTTACGAACTCACCCGCATGATCGACGGCAACCCCTTCACCGCCCGGCTGGTGGTCCGGGACGGGCGCCCCCGTGAGCAGGTCGAGCGTGAGCTGGGCAAGATCATGCGGATGGCCCGGATCCAGTTGGGCGGCTGACCCGCCCCCCGGCACGCCGGCCCCCTCCACCGAACCGGGAAACGCCCCCCACTTCCGCACGTGGGAAGAGCGAAGGGCCCGCGCGTGCATCGCGCGGGCCCACTCGTGTCCTCGGCCGTCTCCGGTCCGGTGGCGGTCAGTCGCCGACGGGCACCGGGGTACCGGTCGGGCCCCGAAACGGGTCGGCCGGGATCGGCTCGGCGGTCACGCCGAGCGGGAAGTCCGACAGCGCCCGCTCGTACAGGTTGTTCACCGCCGTGTTGAACCGGGTCAGTGAGTCGGGCTCGTCCGGGCCCAGCAGGTAGTGCTTGAGCACCGCCCGGCGATCAGCCAGCGCGTCGCCCTCCGGCTCGCGGGCGGCGGCCAGGACGGTCTCCAACCCGGCCAGCCCGGGGCGCAGCACGTAGCCCGCGCCCGCGGACGGGAACTGGCGGCGGAACTCGTCGTCGTCGGTCCCCTGCATGTCCACGATCGCGTACGGCTTCCCACTGGCCACGAAGTCCGCGACCACGCTGGAGATGTCGCTGACCATCACGTCGGACTCGTTGAAGCACGAGAACAGCGACGGCAGGGTGTCGGTGACCACGTGGTGGCGCAGCGGACCGGACGAGGTCCAGTACAGGGCGTGCCACCGGTCCAGCAGCTCCCGGTAACCGACCAGGTCCTCATGGGTAAGGGGCTGTTCCGAGGCGTTCTCCCGGAAGGCGTCGATCCGCTCCCGCAGTTCGGCGAGTTCGCGGACGGCCTCGGGCGTCACCGGTTCCAGGCGGCCGTTGGCCTCGCCGATCAGCTCGATGATCCGCCGGTGCGCCGCCCCGGCGGCGGGGGAGCGCCGCCCCAGCAGCGGGTGCGGTTTGTAGATCACCCGGACCGGTTCCGGCCCCCGGACCAGCCGCTCCACCAGCTCCAGTCCGGCGGTGTCCGCCGAGGTGAGGTAGTTGTTGTCGTCCACACCCTCCCAGGTGGGTGCGTAGATGACGGTCGGCACCGCGCGCTGCTCGGGCGGCCGGTGCCCCTTCACCTCCACCAGCTGCGGACGGCCCACCTCGACCACGTCACGGTCGTCGATGGCGTGCCGGACCCGCTCGTAGCGGTCGCGGCCGCCGCGCCCCGCCACCCAGATCTCGTCGAAGATCCGGCTCACGCGGTTGCTGCTGGGCAGCTTGTCGCTGTCGCCGTGGCCGACGAACACGTGTTTGATCTCGGCACGCTGGATCAGGTGGATGTTCTTGCCGGTGTTGCCCGGGTACAGGGCCACCCGCACCGCCGAGAGGTCCAGCGCGGCCAGGTCGTCGGCGCGTGGCACGCACACCACCGGCAGCGAAGTGGGCTCCAGGTGCGGAAGGTTGCCGCGCTCGCGGAAGATCACCAGCGCGCGCCGGTCGCCCTTCTCCAGGGCGTCCAGCCACATGTTGGCCTGGTAGACGGCGTTCTGCTCGCCCACACCGAAGGTGAAGTACAGGACCACCTCGGGCTGCACCTCGCGCAGGGCCTGGTTGAGCCCCTCGATGACCTCCTCGTTGGAGGGCATCCGCATGTGGGCCAGGAAGGCGGGGGCGGCGAACAGGACCGCGCCCAGCGCCAGCAGGACCGTGAGGGCCGCGCCTGCCTGGGCCAGGACGGCGGGGCCGCCCGCCAGGTAGCCGACGGAGCCCAGGACCAGGGGGAGGTCGGCCAGCAGCAGCCTGCTCATGGGCACCGCGCGCAGCAGACCGGGGACTTCCGGAAGGCTGAGTCCGGACAGGTCCAGGTTGCGGGTCTTCACCGGCAGCTTCGCCCGGCGGAACACCTGGTGGCGGAGCAGGTCATAGGCGAGGGTGAGGACGAAGAACGCGGCCACGGTCCCGCCGGTCCACCAGTAGGCGGCGGTGCCGACCGCGTCCAACGAGACGTAGAGCGCCAGAACCAGCGCCTGGCGGGCCAGAGTGCGCACGGTGAGGCCGACCCGGATGCGGCTCAGGACCTTGCTGAGCACGGTGACGCGCTGCGAGACGAGCCACTCGGTGACGTACAGGACCAGCGCCAATGCGCCGAACAGCCACACCTGGGCCATGACGACCTCGACCGCTTGGAGGAGGAAGGTCAGACCCATGATCCCGAGCACCGCGAGAGCGGTGCGGTCCAGGCCGAGTCTGGCGAGGTAGTTCTTCACTTGACCCCTTCCCGTTCCTTCTCACGGGCGCCGGCCGGGGCGGGGCTCTCGCGGCGCACGTCGACGACGTGGCCGGTGAGGTCGGAGAGGAGGACGTCGACGGAGGTGCGGGCGACCTGGTCGGAGCTGAGCAGGCTTCCGGCTGGTTCGTCACCGAAGGCCCTGGTGCGCATGGGTGTCTGGGTGCGCTCGGGGTTGATGCAGTTGATCCGCACCCCGTCGGCCGACCACTCGTCGGCCAGCGCCTGGGTGAGGTTGACCGTGGCGGCCTTGGTGGAGGAGTACAGGCTGTACTCGGCGCGGCCCCGGGTGTAGGAGCTGGACGTGTACAGCAGCAGCTGCCCGCCGGTCCGGGCCAGGTACGGGAAGGACGAGCGGGCGATGTTCACCGGAGCCAGGTAGTTGACCCGGAGGGTGTCCTCGATCTCGGCCGGGTCCGTCTGGTCCAGGCGGCCGATGCGCAGGACTCCGGCGGTGTTGACCACGAAGTCCACCCGACCGGTGGCGGTGTACGCCTGCTCCAGGGCCCCGGCCACGTCGTCGGGGTTGGCGACGTTGGTGCGGGTGGCGCTGCGGGAGTAGCGGAAGACGCGGGCGCCGTGCTTCTCGGCCAGGTCCGCGACTCCGGCGCCGATGCCGTAACTGCCGCCGAAGACCACGACGGTCCTGCCGGACAGCTCGCGCTCGTAGTCCTCCTCGGACAGTTCCGGGGTGGCCGAGGTGGCGAGCTGGAAGAGCTTGTCCGCGATGAAGATGTCGACCGGCTGGGTGACCTTCATGTTCTGCTCTTCGCCGGCGACCACGTGGATGGGCACGTCGGGGGAGTAGCGCAGCACGACGGAGCAGTCGTCGGTGGCCTCGAAGCCGGGGTCCTCCCACGCGCGCGTGTAGGCGTCGCGGATGGTGGAGAGGCGGAAGGCCTGCGGGGTCTGTCCACGGCGCAGCCGCGACCGGGTGGGGACGTCGGTGATCAGCTCGTCGTCGACCTCGATGATGGTGTCCGAGGACGGGATGGCCACGTCCACGGCCTCGTGGGTCTCCAACGCGGTGACGCAGTCCTCGATGATGCGCTGGGAGAGCATCGGCCGCACCGCGTCGTGGAAGAGGACGTTGGTGGTGGGCGCGGGCAGGTGGGCCAGCGCGTCCAGGGCCAGCTGCGTGGTGGCGTTGCGCGAGGTCCCGCCGGGGATCACCTGGGAGACCTTGGTCAGTCCGGCCCGGTCGACGATGTTCTGGGCGTCGGTGACGAATCCGGGGTTCATCATGACGATGACCTCGTCCACCCGCTCGGCTCTCTCGAAGATGGTGAGCGTGTGCTCCAGGATCGTCTTTCCGGCGATCTTGAGGAGCTGTTTGGGCGTGGCGAGGCCGATGCGTTGGCCGCTTCCGCCCGCCAGGACGACCGCCACGGTGCGGGTGGCCGGGGCGGGGATGGGACGCGGGGTGGTGATATCAGGCAAGTTCGTCTCCCGTGGAACTCGTGGAAACTCTGTGCCCGACCTTGGGGGAACAACGTGCGGTGGTGGCACGTCAGGCCGAGACGCGGATGACCGTGACGCCCCGATGGGGTGAAGGGTTTCGCGGATGGTGTGCTGACGTTCTTCAGGTGTTCACGCACGGTTCGTGCGGGAACTCCACATTGATGACGGCAGGGGGCAGAGCGGGGTTTACGCGCCAATACGACGTGTTGCCCGCGATGACACGGTGACGTGAGTGCCTGGAGAGGTCTGCTGGCCGTCGTCCCCACATCCCGTGATGTCCGGAGGATGTGCGCAGATTTCGACGTTACCCCCCTCTGACCACGGAAAACAACGAAACATGCCGTGCTGTTCGGCACGCTGTGTCCCGTGGGTCGGCCCCTGACACGGGCCCGTTCCCGGTGTGTCGCGAGACACACGGTTCCGGTGCCGGGCGGTCGCGGAGCGGCATCAGCCGAACATGAGGAGGCTGTCGCAGGACTCCGGTTCGTCCCTTCGAGGTCGTGCGGGGAGGGAAGAGGACCTGCGGCGGCGAGGTCTCCGGGTTCCGGTGGAAACGACTGAGCGTGCCCTCATCGAGGACACGCTCAGCTCGGTGATCGCCGGGAGGCGCGGGGGCAGGCGGCGGGTTCGGTGGCCCGGCCCGTGGCGGTGAGGTCGGCCTCCCTCTGGCGGCGGTCCGGGAGGAACCGGCCCAGCCCCCAGTGCAGCAGCAGTGCGCTGACCAGGGCCACCACCCAGCCGTAGTCGGCGAGCGGCGCGAGGAAGCCGATGAACGGACCTCCGGAGCCCACCGGGAGGTCGGCGCCGCCCACGGCCAGCAGGGCGCCCACACCGAAGGCGACCAGCGCGCGCCAGTTCCAGCCGCGCGAGTACCAGTACTCGGAGCCGCGCGTGTAGAGCGCGGGCAGGTTCACCCGGGTCCGGCGCAGCAGCCAGTAGTCCGCGAGGAGGATGCCCGCGACAGCCCCGAGCAGGCTGCCGACGGTGCCCAGCCACGCGAAGATGTAGACGTTCTCGTCCTCCATGAGCTTCCACGGGAAGATCATGACCCCCAGGAAGGACGTGGTGATCGCGCCCACCCGGAAGCTGAACCAGTTGGGCTTCAGGTTGGCCAGGTCGTAGGCCGGGCCGACCAGGTTCGCGGCGATGTTGGTGGACACGGTCGCCAGCAGCACGACGAAGATCGCGAACAGCAGGCCGATCCCGCTGCCCATCTGGTTCACGACGTCGATCGGGTTCCACAGCGCCGCGCCGTACACGACGGAGGTCCCCGCGGTCACCATCACGGCGATGAGCGAGAACAGCGTCATCGTGGTGGGCAGGCCCAGGGACTGGCCCACGACCTGCGAGCGCTGCGAGGCGGCGAACCGGGTGAAGTCGCTGATGTTCAGGGTCAGGGTCGCCCAGTAACCGATCACGCCCATGAGCGAGGGGAAGAACAGCACCCAGAACGACGGGCCCCAGCCGAGGCTGTTCTCCGTGCTGAGCATCGGGCCGAAGCCGCCCGCCTCCACGGCCATCCACACGAGCAGCGCCACGCCGCCGACGGCCATCAGCGGCGCCGCCCACACCTGGAGTTTGCGCACGCCCTCCATGCCCCACAGGATGATGGCGACTTGCACCAGCCAGAACAGCCCGAAGGACAGCCACAGCGTCCACGGGTAACCGCCGAACCCGGCGGCGTCGGTCCAGGAGTCACCGAACAGGCGACCGGCCAGGACGTACACGCCCTGACCGCCGACCCACGTCTGGATGCCGAACCACCCGCAGGCCACCGCGCCGCGCAGGAGCGCGGGCAGGTTCGCGCCGCGCAGCCCGAAGGAGGACCGCGCGAACACCGGGAAGGGGATGCCGTACTTCGCGCCCGCGTGTCCGGTCAGCACCATCGGCAGCAGCACCACGAGGTTGCCCAGGATGATCGTGACCATGGCCTGGCGCCAGTCCATCCCGGCGGCGATCAGCCCGCTGGCCAGCGTCCACGCCGGGATGCTCACGGACATGCTCACCCACAGGGCGGTGAAGCTCCCGGTGCCCCAGGTCCGCTTGGACATCGGGACGGGCTGGAGGTCGTCGTTGACGAACGGGCTGTCGGGGAGCGTGGTGCCCTCGGGCATCGACACGCGGCCGTCGGGGTGGACGACCTGGGACGTTGACTCTGGCGTGGATGGTGGGTGGGACACGGGACACCTGTGTTTCGTGGTGCTGACGGGGAGCGGGGTGCGCGGGCGCGGCGCTGGGCCCGAGCGTGTGCGGCCTGTGGCGGGACCCCGGGGCACACCCGAAATATCCGGATCTGTTCCAGGCCACCGAATATCTTCGCACGTCATCCGTGTCTTGCTGACGCCGCGCGGGCCGTGGGGGAACGGCCCGCGCGGGCGGGGAACTGTGTCAGGACACGACTTCCCCGGACAGCGCCGGGATGACCTCCCGGCCGTAGGTGTCGATCACTCCGTCCACGTCGCCGTGCATAGCGTAGACCGCGAACTGGTCCACGCCCACGGCGCGCAGCCGCTCCAGCTTCTCCACGTGCTCGGACACCGGCCCGACCAGGCAGAACCGGTCCACGATTCCGTCGGGCACGAAGTCCGTGTCCGGGTTGTCCACCCGGCCGTGGTGGCTGTAGTCGTAGCCCTGCCGGGCCTTCACGTAGTCGGTGAGTTCCTGGGGCACCATGTCCGAGCGCTCGCCGTACCGGGCCACGAGGTCGGCGACGTGGTTGCCGACCATCCCCCCGAACCAGCGGCACTGTTCGCGGCCGTGTGCCAGCCCCTCGTCCGATCCGTCGGTGACGTAGGCGGGCGCGGCCACGCACACCTTCACGTCGCCGGGGTCGCGCCCCGCCTCCACAGCGGCGGTGCGCACGGCCCGCACCATCCACTCGGTGAGGTAGGGGTCGGCGAGCTGGAGGATGAATCCGTCCGCCTCGCGGCCCACCAGCTCCAGTGCCTTGGGTCCGTACGCGCCCATCCACATGGGCAGGGAGCCCTCGCGCACCCACGGGATACGCATGCTGGCACCGTCCACCAGCGCGTCACGGCCCTCGGCGAGGTTCTTGATAGCCGTCATCGCCTCGGACAGCCGGGCCAGAGTGGCGGGTTTGCGTCCCGCCACGCGCATCGCGGAGTCCCCGCGGCCGATCCCGCAGACGGTCCGGTTGCCGTACATGTCGTTCAGGGTGGCGAACAGCGAGGCCGTCACCTCCCACGAGCGGGTGCTCGGGTTGGTGACCATCGGGCCGAGCACCATCCTCTCGGTCCGCTCCAGCACGCGGCTGTGGATGACGAAGGGCTCCTGCCAGAGCACCACCGAGTCGAACGTCCACCCGTGGGAGAAGCCGTGTTGTTCCGCGCGGACCATCCGCTCGACCAGGAGGTCGGCGGGCGGGTCCGTCTGGAGGACGATTCCGAAGTCCATGTGTGTGCCTCCTCAGACCAGGTACTGGCAGGTGGACCGGGGCACGTAGGAGCCGTCACCGGCCGCGCCCAGGTAGGAACCCTCGTCCACGATCACGCGGCCGCGTGAGAGCACGGTGCGGGCCCGGCCCGTCACCCGCCTGCCCTCGTAGGCGGAGTAGTCCACGTTCATGTGGTGGGTGGCGGCCGAGAGGGTCTGCTCCGCGTTCGGGTCGTAGACCACCAGGTCGGCGTCGGCGCCCGGCGCCACCGTGCCCTTCCGCGGGTACATCCCGAACATGCGTGCCGGGGTGGCGCAGGCCAGCTCGATCCACCGGCGGCGGTTGATGTGCCCCTCCACCACGGCCTGGTGCAGCAGGTCCATCCGGTGCTCCACCCCCGGCATGCCGTTGGGGATCTTCGAGAAGTCGCCCACGCCCAGGTCCTTCTGCCCGACGAAGCAGAACGGGCAGTGGTCGGTGGAGACCACGGACAGGTCGTTGGTGCGCAGCGCCCGCCACAGGTGCTCCTGGTGCTCACTGGGGCGCAGCGGTGTGGAGCACACGTACTTGGCGCCCTCGAACCCGGGCTCGGCGAGGTTGTCCGTGGACAGGAACAGGTACTGAGGGCAGGTCTCGCCGAACACGTTGAGGCCGAGGTCGCGGGCGCGGGCCAGCTCGGCCACGGCCTCGGTGGCGGACACGTGCACGACGTACAGCGGCGCCCCCGCCACCCGGGCCAGCTGGATGGCGCGGTGAGTGGCCTCCGACTCCAGCAGCGCCCTGCGCACCTCGCCGTGGTACCGGGGGTCGGTCCGGCCCTCGGCCAGGGCCTGCTCCACCAGCACGTCGATGGCGATGCCGTTCTCCGCGTGCATCATGGTGAGCGCGCCGTTGGCGGCGCCGCGCTGCATGGCCCGCAGGATCTGCCCGTCGTCGCTGTAGAACACGCCCGGGTAGGCCATGAACAGCTTGAACGAGGTGATGCCCTCGTCGACGAGGACGTCCATCTCCTTGAGGGAGGACTCGTTGACGTCGGACAGGATCGCGTGGAAGGCGTAGTCGATCGCGCAGTTGCCGTCGGCCTTGGCCATCCACGCGTCCACCCCGGAGCGCACGGACTCGCCGGGCCGCTGGATGGCGAAGTCGACGATGGTGGTGGTGCCGCCCCAGGCGGCGGCGCGGGTGCCGGTCTCGAAGGTGTCGGCGGATTGGGTGCCGCCGAAGGGCATCTCCATGTGGGTGTGGCCGTCCACGCCGCCCGGGACGACGTAGTGGCCTGTGGCGTCGATGGTCCGGGCGCCGCTCTCCGCCCAGGCGCGGGCCGGGTCGCTGCCGCGCAGGGCGAGCGCGGCCACCTTGCCGTCCTCGACGAGGACGTCCGCCTCCACTTCCTCGGAGGCGGTGACCACGAGGCCGCCGCTGATGAGGGTTCGGGTCATGGCCTTACCCCTCCACCAGCGGCCCGTAGGCGTCGGGCCTGCGGTCGCGGTAGAACGCCCACTGCTGGCGGACCTCGTCGACCAGGTCGAGGTCGAGGTCGCGCACGACCAGCTCGGCCGCGGTGTCGGAGGCGACGTCGCCGACGAACTGTCCGCGGGGATCCACGAAGTAGCTGCTTCCGTAGAAGTCGTTGTCGCCGTACTCCTCGACCCCGACCCGGTTGATGGCCGCCACGAAGTACTCGTTGGCCACGGCCGCGGCGGGCTGTTCCAGTTTCCACAGGTAGGCGGACAGGCCCCGGCTGGTGGCGGAGGGGTTGTAGACCAGCTGGGCCCCGGCCAGGCCGAGCGCGCGCCACCCCTCGGGGAAGTGCCGGTCGTAGCAGATGTACACGCCGATCCTGCCGACCGCCGTGTCGAACACGGGCCAGCCGAGGTTGCCGGGGCGGAAGTAGTACTTCTCCCAGAAGCCCTTGACCTGCGGGATGTGGTGCTTGCGGTACTTGCCGAGGTACGTGCCGTCCGCGTCGATGACGGCGGCGGTGTTGTAGTAGAAGCCGGGCTTCTCGACCTCGAAGACCGGCAGCACCATGACCATGTTCAGTTCCCTGGCCAGGGCGCTGAACCGGGTGACGGTGGGACCGTCGGGGACGGGCTCGGCCCAGCGGTGGTGTTCGGGTTCCTGCACCTGGCAGAAGTAGGGGGCGTTGAAGACCTCCTGGAAGCCGATCACCCCGGCTCCCTGGGCGGCGGCGTCCCGCGCGTACTTCTCGTGGGCGGCCATCATCGATTCGGCGTCACCGGTCCACTCGGTCTGTACGAGTGCGGCCCGGACGGTGTTCGGCATGGTCCCTCGCTCCTCTTCGAGCGCCGCCCGGAACACGGGCGGCTCAGAACGCCTGGTACAACCGCGTACGGCCCTTTCGCACCGGTTCCCGCTTTTCGGGGGAGACCGCCTGCGAGTGGGACGGCGCGTTGTAGAGGTCGCACCTTAGGTAAGAGGAGAATGGCCGGTCAACGTCCGACATCCGAGGTACTTGGAAAGAAACGGGTGAACCTTATTCACCCCCGTGGCCACAGTTCACCTATGTCCTTTGTGTGGCGAAATCAATTCAGAGGAAGTGACAGGTTTCACCGTGCTGTGGCTGCTGATTTCATGCCTTCGCACACATGACTGAGGGCGACCGGGCGCGGTGCCCGGCCGCCCTCGGTCGGCGGGAGCGGGTCAGCCGGTGACGTCCACCTCGACCTCGTCGCCGCCCAGGAACTCGGCGCTCAGGCCCATGTGCGAGATGTCCGAGGGGTCCTCGACGTCGAAGACGATCGGCACGGTCTCGGAGTCACCCGGAGAGACGGGGACGTCCATCCGGAAGTCGTCGTCGAAGTCCTCCGTGGCGACGTAGTCCTCCGGGATGGCCGTGCCGCTGGAGTCGTACAGGTGCTGCTCGTCGCGCCAGAACTCGATGTCGTCGTTGCCGTCCGGGCTGACCTGGACGTACACCACCACGTACTCGCCGTAGGGGGTGTACCCCGGGACCTCGGCGCCGACCTCGATCTCCACGATGCTGAAGACCATGCCGTTGTGGCTGACCTCCTCACCGACCCCCGGCATGTCCGGGTTGGAGCGTTCCTCGGTGCCGAGGCCGGTGCTGGTGCTGCCGGCGGACCCGCTGGAGCCCTCGGACTCCGAGCTGCCGCCGGTGTCGCCCGAGGTGTCGTCCGAGCCGTTGTCGCCGTCGTCGGAGAGGAAGAAGACGAGGAGCACGACCAGGGCCACGCCGATGACGAAGAGGCCGCCGCAGCCGAGGCTGATCCACAGCCATGGGCCGCCGCCCTTGGACGGGGGAGGAGTGGGCGGGCCGTACTGGCCTCCCGCGTACTGGCCCCCGTACGGGTCGCCGCCGTAGCCGGGGCCGGGTGCCCCGCCGTAGGGGTCGCCGCCGTACGGGCCGCCGCCGTAGGGGCCGCCCGGGCCACCGGGGGGCATTCCACCGGGAGGCGGTCCCATGGGCGGCTGGCCGCCGGGAGGCATCCCGCCCGGGGGCATTCCGCCCGGAGGCATTCCGCCGGGAGGCGGGCCCATCGGGGGCTGGCCGCCACTGTGCGGATCCATGGGCGGCTGTCCGCCGCTGGGTGTTCCGTAGGGCGGACCCTGGTTCGGGTCCTGTCCGTGGGGAGGAGGCTGATTCATGGGGTCCTTGGCTTTCCTTGCGCGGAGCTCACGGTGAGCGGGAGCGTGTGACCGGGCCACGCGAGGGGGATCTGCCTACTGTGGGGGGCATGGCACGACTGCTCATCGTTCACCACACGGTCTCACCCGCCACGAGGGAACTGCTGGACGCGGTGCTCGACGGCGCCCGAACAGACGATATCGAAGGCGTACGAGTGCAGGTCAAGGCGGCACTCTCCGCGAACGCCGCGGACCTGCTCGAAGCCGACGCGGTGGTACTCGGCACCCCCGCCAACATCGGCTACATGTCCGGTGCCCTCAAGCACTTCTTCGACACCGTCTACTACCCCGTGCAGGTCGACACACAGGGGCTTCCGTACGCACTGTACGTCCACGGCGACAACGACACCTCCGGAGCGGTCCGCTCGGTGGAGTCGGTGGCCAAGGGTATGGGATGGCGCCGACACCGGCCTCCGGTGGCCGTCACGGGGCGTCCGGGCTCCGAGGCCCGGGAGGCGTGCTGGGAGTTGGGGGCGGTCACCGCGCTGGCCGCCCTGGAGCACGCGGGGGAGGGAGCGGAGGCGGAGGGAGCCGGGTAGAGGGACCGGGTGGAGGGGGCGCACGTCGCCGATGGGCGCCGATCTTCACTGATGCCGGAAGGCGGCGGAGAATTCCAAGCACATACCGTTCTCTGAGCACTTATGGGACAGTGGAGAGAGCCTCGCTGAGGGAGGATTCGCTGGTGAACTCCCCCTTTGTCCGGATTCTCGGAACCGCCGTCAGCGAGCCGATCCGGAAGCCCGGTATTTCGGTTATGCGTAATAGGAGTTCTGGTGAGTCCCCACTCCCTGTCACCCGCTCGGCTCAACTATGCCTCGGAGGAGGTGACGGCACCTGCGGCCCCCATCCGGGTGCTCGTGGTGGACGACCACGCGCTCTTCCGGAGGGGCCTGGTTTCGGTCCTCAACGACGAGGCCGATATCGACGTGGTCAGTGAGGCCGCCGACGGCGACGAGGCGGTCGTGCTCGCCACCGAACTCCGGCCCGACGTGGTGCTGATGGACGTGATGATGCCCAACTCCACGGGCATCGAGGCCTGCCCGAGGATTCGCGCGGCGGTGCCCGAGGTCAAGTTCGTCATGCTCACCATGAGCGAGGACGAGGCGGACCTGTTCGAGGCGCTCAAGGCGGGGGCCACCGGCTACCTGCTCAAGGAGATCGCCGTCACCGACATCGCGCGCGCCGTCCGGGCCATCGCGGAGGGGCGGTCCTTCATCAATCCATCGATGGCCGTCAAGCTCATCGGGGAGTTCGCGGGGCTGGCCAAGCAGGAGCGCACGCCCAAGGCCGCGCCCACGCTCCCCGAGCTCACCCCGCGTGAGACCGAGGTGCTCAAGCTGCTGGCGCGCTCCCTGAACAACCGGGAGATCGGTGAGCGCCTCTTCATCACCGAGAACACCGTGAAGAACCACGTGCGCAACATCCTGGAGAAGCTCCAGGTGCACTC
This sequence comes from Nocardiopsis sp. L17-MgMaSL7, assembly GCF_003182025.1. Lineage (NCBI taxonomy): Bacteria > Bacillati > Actinomycetota > Actinomycetes > Streptosporangiales > Nocardiopsidaceae > Nocardiopsis > Nocardiopsis sp. L17-MgMaSL7. Next base: position 367,627 of record NZ_QGTF01000007.1, read on the forward strand.
CCGCACGGAGGCCGCCATCTACGCGGTGCGCGCCGAGTACCTCGGCTAGCCCCTGGTTCGAGGGGGCTGGGGCGCCTGTGGCTGCGGCCCGCTCCCCTTCTGAGCGCGTACACCCGTGCCATCCGAGAGCGGCCGGTGCTCTGGTCCGAGCGCTCGCTCGGGTGGTTCCTCGGGTGCGGGTGGGGGTCGTATCGCACGTCCTCGGTGGAGGGCCCGGAGACGCCGTCCGCGCGCCCGCTGACGGGGGTCCGCCGGATGTCAGCCGCGTGGGTCCGCGTTCCTCTCCTCGACCTGGGTCGGGTCGGGAGCGCGATCCCGCTCGGGAACCAGGGCCAGGACCCGGGCCTGGAACATCTCCATGGGACCCCGTGGAAATCGGGACAGCCACAGACGCGAACCCGCCAGCAGCACCAGGCTGATCACGGCCCAGGCCGCCGCCATCAGGCCCGCGTGGTCCGCGAGCTGGCCCAGGCCGAGCCCCCATGAGTAGAAGATCAGCGAGGCCAGCAGGTTCTGGAGGATGTAGTTGCTGAGCGCCGTCCTCCCCACTGCGGTCAGGGAGGCCGTCACCTGCCCGGGGCGCCGCACCCGGTCCATCAGCACTCCCACGAGACCCACGTACCCCAGCATCAGCACCAGGGAGAAGGCGTTGCGAGCGGCCAGGCCCAGGGCCTCGGGGTGGACGACGGCCAGTGCGTTGAGCGGCAGGCCCAGCCCCAGGCCCCAGACCGCCATCCGCTTCCGTGCCACCCGGCCGACCTGGTCGTCCCCGAACGTTCCGGCACGGTACAGGCGCACCCCGAGCAGGAAGAGGAACACCATCAGGGGGAAGGAGACGATCACCTCCACCCGCGTGCCCAGGAAGTGCGTCGCCCGGTCCAGGACCTGGTCGGAGTAGCTTCCCTCCCGGTACAGCCGGTCCCACTCGATCTGCTCCCGAGTCAGGTGGGGCTGGTGCTCGATGGAGTAGACCAGGCTCATGATCGCCGTCACCGCGCCCACGTAGGTGAGGTGGATGCCCAGGGCGGTCCACATCACCACGGTGCGCGTTCGCTCGGACAGGCCCAGAAGGTAGACCACCAGCAGAGCCGTGAGCGCGTAGCCCATGAGCACGTCCCAGGCGAACAGGAGGACCACGTGCAGGGTTCCCTCCACCAGCAGGAGAACGGCCCGCCAGGGCTGCTTTCCCGGCCAGGAACGGCCGCGCTCCCTCGCGGACCGGTACTGGATGGCCAGGCCCACGCCGAACAGCAGGGTGAGCATCGTGAAGAACTTGCCACTGAGGAACATGGTCCGCAGCCCCTCGGCGACGGGACCGTAGTCGACCGCTGCGGGGTGCCCGAAGAGCCAGATGTTCATGCCGAGTGTGCCGAGGATGGCGATCCCGCGCAGTACGTCCAGGAGCGGTATGCGCTCGGTTCCGGGGGGTCGGGTGGTGGTGTCCATGAGCGCATGGTCGCGGGGAGCCGTCAGTCGGGGCATCTGCCGAAGGGCATAGTCCCGGCGCCCTTCTCCCGTACGCCTTTGGGTGGACGCGGGGCCCACACGCCGTGCCGCACCATGGACGGATGAGTGCGGCGTGGGAGGGCGAAGCGGTCGGGGGCCAGCGGCGGTGGCGGGGGCTTCCCGTCCCGGCGCGCGACGCCGTGGTGGCGGTGCTGGTGGCGGTGCTGGCGCTCCAGATACCTCCGGTCCATCCGGAGGCCGACACGGGGTGGATCCCCCACACGGTCGTGCTGCTCGCCTGCGCCCCGCTGGTGCTACGACGACGGTTCCCGGTGTCCGTCGCGGTGGTCACCGGGGCCCTCGTGTTCCTCGCCTTCGCGGCCGTGGGCCACGACGGTTCCCTGCTCGCCGCGATGGTCGCCGTGGCGACGGCGGCCCACCGGCGCCCGGGGGCGGCGCCACCGCTCGCCGTGGCGTCGGTGGCGTGGTGGTACGCCTACCAGGTGGTTCTCTTCCCCGGCGCCAACTCCCTGGTGGAGTGGTCGGGGGATCCGTCCGCACCGGCCGTGTCCGTGATCGGGGACGGCCTGGACTTCACCCTGTGGGCGCTGCCCGCCCTCATGCCCGTCCTCGCCGGGTACGTGTGGCGGCTGCGGACCGACCGTGCCGCGGGGATCCGGCGCGCGGTGCGCGACTCCTTCGAGCGCGAACGACTGCGTGAACGGGACAGGTTGGCCCGCGAGGTGCACGACGTCGCCGGGCACCATCTGAGCGCGATCCGGCTGCTGGCGGTCGGTGGTCGCCAGGCCCTGGAGGGCCGGGACCCGGAGGCCGAGGCCGTGCTCGGATCGGTCGCGGAGCTGTCCGGCCGCGCGGTGCGGGAGGTGCGCGAACTGTTGGACGCGTTGCGTGAGGACAGGCTGTCCGGGGCGGTGCCCGGTACCGGGTTCGCGGACCTTCCGTCCCTGACGGCTGCGTTGGAGGGCACGGGGGTGCTGGTGGAGCTGGTGATGCCGGTGGGGGTCGGGGACGGCCTGAGCGAAAGGGTGGGGGCGGACGTGTACCGGATCGTCCAGGAGTCCTTGGGCAACGTGCTGCGGCACGCTTCGGCGCGGCGGGTACGGGTGCGGCTGACGCGCTCGGCGGACGCGCTCACGGTCACGGTGGAGGACGACGGTCGGCGCGTGCCGGTGGGAGCGGAAGGTGACGGCGGGATCGGCCTGGCGGGGATGCGGCAGCGGGCCGAGGAGCTGGGCGGAGTCCTGGAAGCGGGGAGGATGCCGGGCCGCGGTTGGCGGGTGCGGGCCGTGCTTCCTGTGGGGGGCGCGTCGGGCGGTGCCGGAGCGGTGGAGGAGACCCAGGCCGGGGAGGGGACGGGATGATCCGGCTGTTGATCGCCGACGACCAGCCAGCCGCACGCGAGGGGCTGCGGCTGCTGTTCCGTCCGGTGGGGGACGTGGAGGTGGTGGGGGCGGCGGCGAACGGTCGGGAGCTGGTGTCCATGGCGCGACGCCTGGGCCCGGACGTGGTGCTCACCGACATCCGGATGCCCGGAACGGACGGTGTCTCGGCGGCCCGGGAGCTGTCCGGGCTCTCGCCCGCGCCGCCGACTGTCATGCTGACCACCTTCGACACCGACGAGTACCTGTTCGGGGCACTCCAGGCGGGGGCGGTGGGGTTCCTGCTCAAGGAGAGTGATCCGGAGCTGTACGTGGAAGCGGTGCGGGCGGCGGCCTCCGGCCAGGGGGTGATCGACCCGAAGGTAACGCCGCGGCTGGTGGACCGGTTCGCGAGGACCTCGCCGCGCACGCCGCCACGGTTGGTCGATGACCTGACCTCCCGTGAACGGGAGGTGTTGGTGCTGGTGGCCAGGGGGAACAGCAACGCCGGGATCGCCGGGGAGCTGGGGATCACCCTCGGCACGGCCAAGGTCCACGTGGCCCGGATCCTCACCAAACTGGGGGTGGAGAGCCGGGTGCAGGCGGCCGTCTACGCGTACCGCCACGGCCTGACCACCTGGGCGGACGACTAGGCACTGTTTCGTGGGGCGAGCATGACTCCACGACCGCTGATCCGGGCCCAAGAGATTCACTTATCGCGGTGATCCCCTCAGGTGGCAGTCACCCGATCATAGGCGCGCACCAGTCGCTGCTCTACGCAGTCTCAGAGCCAGGGTGCGGGACGTTGCTCGCCAGTCTCCGGATCAGCCATAAAAGTGACCGGCTCGAAGCGTTCCTGCTTGACGATGTTGAGGCTACCGTCCAGCTCGCGGTGGAGGATCAAGTTTCCGAGAGCATCGTAGATTTTTTCCCAGAGTAGTCGACCCTCCTCATCCCACCCTTGCCAAGACCCCACTCGCCCGTGCTTGTGCCTCCTAATTCCCTGGCAAACGAGTTTTCCTCCCGGCTCCCAAATGAGAACCTGGCCGTTCTCAAAGCCTTCCTCGTAGGTAGTCAGCTCAACTTGTCGGTCTTCCAGTTCCCTGACTACCTGCCCACTGTACGGCTCTCCGTCATGATAGCCGCATCCGGGATTCTCCTCTGAAAACTGAAGGTGTTCGGATTCGATTCTCTGCACTTCTATCCTTCGTGGTGAGTTTATTCGAGTAACTATCTCCAGCGGAGAGGGCCTCGGTCGCCCGTCCGAACCGATCGGGGAATTCGGTAGGGCTTTCGCTTTTCCTCTCCGGAGAAATTACCGTGTGCATCCCACTCTCGGATGAGTCGGATGTTTCCTGCTTCGTCGAAAACTATCTCGCGAATCAGGTTCCCGTCCCGGTCCCACTCGTGCCATGGGCCGACTGCGCCAATGAGCCTTCCCATGTAGCCCTGAGAGATCAGTTGACCGTCTTCGTTCCAGCTGAGCCTGGGGCCTTCTGCTATGCCCTCATGGTATGTGGTGAGCTCGACGGCCACCCCGTCTTCGTATTCGACTACCTCGCCGGTGAACAAATCTCCATCCAGTAGAGTGTAAGTGTCGTCAGGATATTCCACTTCTTCTTCTCTGACGCGGCGCAACAAAATCTCCTAAGTGTTGTTCCTCGGGTCGCCAGGCATAAACCAGAGCTTACCAGACTTGGGGCTGGTCGCCCCGTCGGTCATCCTGCTGCAGTTCGCGCAGCAGGGAGAGTTCTTTTTCCTCTCGATGTTTTCTTCTCGCGTTCTTTTTTCGTCGATACTCTCATTTTCGATGGTCGACTTGTCCGGCTTGGGGCCATCCTTCAGGAAGAATCTGTTTTCTAGCATAAAGTCGCTCATTTTCGCATCCTTTCTAGCTAGAAGTAGCTCGTTCAGCGCCTTGACTTCGGCATGTCGAAGTGGATCGTCCCAGTGTGGCATGTCCGTTGGATTTCCGTCGGAATCCTGGCCTCCCTCTCGAGTCATCTTTTCGAGCCTGTCCTGCAAATGCGGGTGGAGGTCGTTTTCAGGATCTAGTCGAACAGTTTTATCCTTTCCGTTCATGCCCTCGGCCAGCAAGCCAGTTCTTCGGTCCATTACAAGAGAGTAGACTCCTCCCTTTGCTCCTCCCAAGTCTGCCCTGCTGATCTGGACTGATACGGTCCCGTCGCCCGGGGCCTTGCTGCCATCCTTGAGATTGCTCCTTTCAATAAGAAGCTCGCTTCGCTTCTTCTTGTTCCTATCCTGCCTCTTGTCGTTGTCTGCGACCTCCCCGTCAGTGAACAGCTTGATCTCTTTTTCGCGCTCCAGTGTTCTTTGGTGAACGAAATCCTCCAGGGGTTTCCCGTTTACGGTCTCAATGAGTCCGTTTCTCCTTTCGATCTTATATCCATTGTCTTCGCTGATTCTTTCGAGGATGCCGCCTCGGGAAAGGTTGGTTGGGATCTGCCTTGGGTCCCCCGGGGGGATTGTTGTAGGTTCAGGAAGCCTACGAACACGTTCATCGTCAAGTGAATAGGATTCCTTTAGATCCTTGGACCATGCTCCTTCTTCGGGCTTGGTGGTGTAAGTGACTCGTTCTTGATCGTCATTGTGGCCGGTGGACTCGTTGCGATCTCCTTCGTTCCTATCGTGGTCTCGCTGATCACTGTTCCTGTCTGTGGCCGAGTCCCCGTCTCCGTCGCGTTGGAATCTGGAGTCATTGCTGTCCTCTGAGCCGCCCTTAGAGGGAGAAGGACCCTCTTCGGACTGGTTCTGGACGCTGTTCTTGTTGTCCTGGACATCGGCACTGCGGTCGCCTCTGGTGTTGTCGGCGATCTCGTTGCCTGAACGGCTACCGGAGCCGGGGGTGTCGATGTCGGTGGCGTTGGCTCGAACCGGGACAGGTGTGGGGGTCTTCTTCGACTCGGTGAGGACGTCGCCGTCGTTCCTGCTCGAAACCAGGGCCGGTTCGGGCTCGGACCCGGACCGGTTCGGTTTGATATCAACCGAGTCACCGGAGTCGCTCGTCCAGTTCGGGGGCTTCTCCGTGTCGTTCTTTCTCGAACCGTTCCCGGAGCCGCTCTCACGCGTGCTGGTGTTCTGAGAAACCCGGTCCGCTCGGTTCAGGTCCCCGCCAGTGGGCTCGGTGTGCTGCCGGGCGTTGACAGGCCGACCGCCGGAACCGGACTCACCGCTGGAGCCGGAACCGCTGCTGCTGGTGGTGTTCAACCGGTCCAACGACGCGGTGACCTGAGCGACCTGGGTCGGGGTCATGTTGCTGGTGTCGATGTTGACGACGGGGGCCCCGTTACCGCCGTAGGTGGGCACCTCGGGCAGGTTCGGCAGATCCACCCCGCCATCGCCGCCGCCGCGGTTGGAGCTGCCCATGCCGTCCAGGATCGCCGCGCCGCGCCAGGCCATCAACGGCACGCCCACTACCGCGCCCACACCCGTGGCGGTCAGCACGGCGCCGCCCACGGTCGCGCCGATGTTGAGCAGCGCGGTCCCGATCACGTACCCGGGCCGCTCGCCCCACTCCTCCCACGGCACCACCGAGTGCGCCAGGTCCTTCCACGCCTGGCCCGCCGAAGACAGACCCGCCCAGCCCAACGAGTCCGACTCCGCGTCATACATCCCCACCAAAGACGCGGCCGAGGTCAGGTTGCCCCAGTGGTATTCCTTGAGCGAGTCCCCCCACGACTGCGCGAACCACCCTTCCGAGGAATGGGCGCCCACGGCCGCCCCCACACCCTCGACCGCGCCCACACCGAAGTCCCAGACCGCCGAGCCCACGTCCCGAACCCACCCGTAGTCGGTGCCTGCGGCGGCCTCACCCCA